>CALVLZ010000001.1 GCA_944341445.1 uncultured Clostridia bacterium
CCTGCTTGCAAGGCAGGCGCTCTAGACAACTGAGCTAATACCACAAGTAATTCATAATGCTCTATAATAATATCAAAATGATACAACGTTGTCAATAAAAATTTTAAAGTTTTTTAAATTGTTGTATTTATTTGTTTTTAAATAAAATACTTAAAAAAATAATAATAAATTTTAAAACCTTTGCATAATATAATTATAACAGGAGGGTGTTTTATGAACAAATTTATAAACTCAATGAACAGTTTGCCTAAAATCGTTAAAATATTATTGGCTTTGCCCGTTTTAGATTTAATTTGGGTAGTGTATAGAATTTGCAAAAGTGCAGTTAGCAAAAACACTTTTGGCATAATTATTGGTGTTTTGTTGTTTATTATAGGTTGGCCAATTTTATGGTTAATAGATATGATTACACTTATTGCAAAAAATAACGTTTTATGGTTTGAATAAAAAAATTAAGTTTAATAACTTTGAAACTAGTATAAAAAAGATAATGTATAAAATTGAATTTACATTATCTTTTTTATTGTTTAAAATGTAATAAGTAATTGTAAAAGTTTATTTATGATAAATACGGATCTTAATGTAACATTTTAATATTTCTAATTTTGATACAGATTTTATAACGATACGATACAATTTAACTAAGGAGTAATTTATGAATAAATACGACTTCATAAAAAAATGTGATAAATTTTTTAAAGATAAAAAAATTAGAAAAATGTTTATAGAGCAAATAGAACTTTTCTTTAAAATTAAGCAATCAAAACCAATAACTCATCAATATAAAGTTGGTGATGATGTTGTTTTAAATAAAGGACATTATCTTCACGGCACAAGGCTAACCCCAGATAAGTATAATAATGTTTCAAATTTGGGTATTATTTCATCAGATTTTTATGCTGACGAGCCACGAAAGGATAATAAAAAGAATTTTGTTAGCGAATTTTGGGTTGTTAAAGAAAAAATAAATTTAAGTGATTTTATTAATAAATATTGTGGTGTTACCATTAATGTTAAAGATTATAGTGGAAAAACTTTTGAACCTATAATTTGTCCATTGAATGAAATTGATAAAAATATTCAAAAATTAAAAAATTTAGGTGACCGAGTAATTGTAAATATCGAGCAGAATATGGAGGCAAGATATCTACCTTGCGATAGTTGGGGAGTGGGTTGTACAATAGCTTTTATATTTAGAGTAAAAACGGATTTGGGTAAAAAACTTTTTGAGATAAATTTAATTGATAGACAATTTGATAAAAAAATACAAAAGAAAATTTTTATTAAATGGTATTTTGATAAATATTTAAAAATTGGCAAATATGACTCTCATGATAACGACAGGGAAACAAGTATTATGTTCGGAGCACCGCAGGAATTAATTGAAGGAATTATTGTTAATAGAACAATAGAAAAAGATAAAACTATGTTAACAAAAATTAAGGAAGCTTTCCCCAATAAATATATTTGCAATATTGATGGAAAAGTTATTATGGCTTAAATATTTAATTAAAAAACATTACACTTTATTATAAACATAAAAGTGTAATGTTTTTTTGTTTTAAAAATTAATTGATTAACATCTTTTTTATTGAATTGCTGAAAACTTGTTTAGGGATGCAATAAAATCTGTTTGTGTTTTAATTAGGTTATTAGCAAGTTCTTTAATAGAACCATCACAATCGCTGTATTTACTTAATGCTTTACCTGAGTTTTCAATTCCCATTTGTGTGCCTTCCGCAAGCATATTTGAAATATAATTAGTTTTGTTGTTGAATAAAAGTTTTGTCTTAATGCTTAAATAACTCATAATTCTAATTCCAACACATAAATTTTTAGGTTCATAATTTAAACTTTTGCTAATTTTATTTATTTTTGTGTTTATTTCTCTATAGTAATTGTTTTGTTTTAATAACAAATCAATTAGATCTTTGCTTTTTATTTTAGGTTTTACACAATCAATTGCGTAAGTGCCCATTTGCGTGTTTTTATAAAGTTCATCTAACATTTTTTTATTGTTTTCCATAGTTATCTCCATTATTTATTTTATGATATTATGTGTATTTAACATTTTTTTATTAAATTTTCATAATAATTTAAAATAATAATGTGAGGTGTTTTTAGTTTGATTATTTATGTTGTAAAAAAAGGAGATACGATTTATAGCATTGCAAATGCTTTTGGCGTTAGTGCGGAAAAAATTATAAGTTCCAACGAATTAAAAAATCCAAACGATTTAGTTGTTGGGCAAACGATTGTTATAATTTCTGATTACATAAAACATAAAATACAATTTGGAGAAAGCTTATATTCAATTTCAAGAAAATATAATGTTAAACTAGAAGATATTATTAACGCAAATCCGCAAATAACCAATTTTAAAAATATTAAAATAGGAACAGAAATAATTGTTCCTTTGAATGATGAAAAATTGGGAACAATGCGTGTTAATGGTTATGTTTTGCCTGGAATTAAAGAAAGTGTATTAATAAAAACTTTGCCTAATTTAACATATGTTTCAGTGTTTAGTTATCAGGTTTTAAGAGATGGAACACTAAAAGGTGTTAATGATGATTATATTATAAAAAGCGCTTTAGAATATAAAGTTGCACCAATAATGACAATAACAAACATTGAAGAAGGTGCTAGTTTTAGTGGTGATTTATTTAACAGTGTTGTAAGTGATGCTGAACTTAAAGAAACTTTAATAAACAACATTATTTCCACAGCAAAAAGTAAAGGATATTTGGGTGTTGATGTTGATTTTGAATATTTAAACCCAGAAGATAAAAATTTATATAATAAATTTATACAAACTTTAAGTGTTAGATTGAAAGAAAACGGCTTAATTTTAAACACAGCTTTAGCACCTAAAACATCGGCTAATCAAATGGGTGTTTTATATGAGGCTCATGATTATGGTTGGCACGGCAGATATGTTGATAATGTTATATTAATGACTTATGAATGGGGGTATTTATACGGGCCACCAATGGCAGTTGCTCCTATTAATTCTGTTAAAAAAGTTTTAAATTATGCTGTTAGTGAAATTCCAAGCAATAAAATTTTAATGGGTGTTCCTAATTATGGGTATGATTGGAACATACCATTTAAACAAGGTACTGCTGCAAGGGTTATAACAAACGTTGAAGGCGTTGATATTGCAAGAAATAACAATGTTGCAATTGATTATAATTATTTATCTCAAGCACCTTATTTTAATTATATTAACGGAATGCAAAAACATATTGTTTGGTTTGATGATGCAAGAAGCATACAAGAAAAATTAAAATTGGTTAAAGATTATAATTTAGGTGGGGTAAGTTATTGGAATTTGAATAATTATTTCCCACAAAACTGGTTAGTTCAAAATGCTTTATGGAACGTTGAAAAAATAATACAATAATAAAAGATGGCGAATATTGGCCATCTTTTATTTTGATAATAAGCCTATCTATGATAAAATAAATTTATGGAGATTAATATGGATAAAGAAGTTAATAAGAATAAATTTATAGAGATATATAAAAAATATATTAAAAGAGAAGGTTCTGATAAACTTTTGGAGTACTTAATTAAAAGTGACTTTTTTGATGCTCCTGCAAGCACTAAATTTCATTCAGCATATGCTGGCGGTTTGGTTCAACACACATTGAATTGCTATAACAGATTTAAAAATTTAATAGAATTGGAGTATGGCAAAGAATATTCTAATGTGATAACAGATGAAAGCATTGCAATAATTGCTTTATTGCACGATATTTGCAAAACAGATTATTATAAAGTTGAAATGAGAAATGTTAAAGTTAATGATGTTTGGGAAAAACAACCATATTATACTGTTGAAGATAATTTGCCATATGGGCATGGTGAAAAATCTGTTTATATAATAAGTGGATTTATGAAGTTAACACGTGAAGAAGCTTTTGCAATAAATTGGCATATGGGTGGCTTTGACACTAGAGTTAAAGGTGGTTCATATTCCATAAAAGATGCTTTTTATAAATTCCCAACAGCATTATTATTTCATATTGCAGATATGCAAGCATCATATTTAGATGAGGTGGAAAATGAAAAACGTTAATTTTAAAAGTTATGATGGGACTAATTTAACATTATACATTTGGGATAATGTTAAAAATCCTAAAGGTGTTGTTCAACTTATTCATGGAATGAGTGAATATTTAAAAAGATATGATGACTTTGCAAAATTTTTAAATGAAAATGGTTATATTGTTTTTGGAGATGACCATAGAGGACACGGGAAAACCGCAGGTTCAGTTGATAAAGTTGGCAAAGTTTTTGGGGATGGTGATATATTTAATCAAACTGTTTTGGATGAACTAGGAATATTAAAAAAGTTTAAAAATAAATATAAAAACTTAAAGTATTTTGTTTTCTCTCACAGTTATGGTTCTTTTATAACTCAAAGACTAATGCAAATTAATAAGATTAAAATTTATGGATATGTTCTTTGTGGTTCTGCAAATATGCACAACCAAGCACATATAAAATTGGGTAAATTAGTAGCGGGCTTTGGCTCGGTAAATTCTCCAGCAAAATATATTGCAAATGTTTCTTTTAAAAGTTATAACAAAAGGTTTAAAAGTGGGGCATGGATAACTAGAGATGAAAAAATTGCTAAAGAATATTATGCCGACCCATTGTGTTCAACAACATTTTCTAAAGGTTTTTACAAAAGCTTATTTAAAGGTATGTTGAATAATTATACAAAATTTGGTTTAAATAGTATTAATAAAGATATACCAATTTTTATTATATCTGGAAAAGAAGACCCTGTTTCTAAGTATGGTAAATTGGCAAAATCCTTGTATGATTTATATAAAAAAGTAGGCGTAAAATCAGTTGATTTAAAACTTTATGAGGATTGTAGGCACGAATTAATAAACGAATTAAATAAAAAAGAAGTTTATTCAGATTTGTTAAACTTCTTCAATAAATATTCTGCATAAATATACACAAAAACTAATAAATAAAAAGCCTTAATTTTAAGGCTTTTTTTATTTGTTTATCATATTTTCAAATTCAGAAATAAATTCCATAAATGTTGTAACGTCTTTAAATTTTCTGTAAACACTAGCAAATCTAATGTAAGAAATTTCATCAAGTTCTTTAAGTTGTTTCATAACAAGTTCGCCAATTTTTGATGATGGAACTTCTTGGTCTAGTGAATTTTGAAGTTGTTTTTCAATATCGTTCACAATTTTATCAATATCACTTAAAGAAACAGGTCTTTTTTCACAAGCTTTAATAATTCCTTGTTTAATTTTATTAGGGTCAAAAGATTGTCTGCTGCCATCATTTTTAACAACCAAAATAGGTAAAATTTCAATTGTTTCATATGTTGTAAATCTTTTTCCGCAATTTAAACATTCACGTCTTCTTCTAATGCTATTATTTTCATCGTTACTTCTAGAATCAATAACTTTGCTTTCTTCGTTTCCGCAGTATATACACTTCATATAACTTTCTCCAATAATTTGTTATGTATATTATACTTAAAAAAATGTTTTAAATCAATTAAATACCAAAATTATTAAATTTGTGAATTGTCTAAAATATCTGCATTTTCATTATAATTATAATTCGTATTATAAAAATTATTGTCTTGGGTGTTAACTTCTGCAATGTTTGCAGGTTTTTTGTTGTTTGTTTTTGCATTTTTATTTTCAAGTGCAGAAGTTACTAGTGGAGACATTTGAACAAGAATAACATCTTTACCTATTTTGCAAATTCTACCATATGGAATAAAAATATCTTGATTGCTTCTAAAAATGCTAAAAAAATTTCTTTCATTTGGCACAACAATTCCTAAAACTCTTGCAGTGTTTGTTTCAAAAACTAAGTCAATAATGTGTCCCAAACTTTTGCCATCAACAATATTAATCACTTCTTTACAACGTAAATCACAGAAAGTTATTTCCATATATATACCTTAAATTAAATATTTTTCTAGTATTATATTATATGATTTTTTTCAACAAAAAAGTACATTTTATTAAAAAATATAAAATTCCAGATATTTATAATAATTTTTTTTATTTTTAACAAACTAACAAAAAGGGGAGAGTTATGCCAATTTCTTTTATTTTGTTAGGAGTTATTTTTTTAATTATTGCTTTTTATAAAATAAATATAAATAACTATAAAACATTAATACTATGCGAAATATCAATATTTGGCTTTATTATTAGTTATTTTGAAATTGTTTTTATTCAAACAAACAGCGTTGGTATTAATTTAATTGCACTAATATCTTTTGTATTATTGTTTTTAACATTAATATTAACAAACAATTTTAAAAGCTTTATTAGAACATTAATAAATTCTTTTTCTTTTATTTTAGTTTATGTTTTGGGTTGTTTTATATTTTTTGAATTATTAATAAGTTTTAACAATATTTTTGCATTATTAATTTGTGTTGCTTCTGGTTTAATGTTTTTGAAAAATTATAAACTATTAGTTTTGAATTATTGTTGGTTATATTTATTTTTTAACTTAATTGAGTTAATCATTTTTAAAACCAAACTTGGATATGTTGTGGTTGGAAATTTGGAAATATTATCAATTTTAGTGTTAAGTTTTGCTTTAAATGTGGTTTTTAAATATTTGTTTATAAATTTAAAAATCATTGCTAACAAAATAAAAAATAAAAGGAAAGGTGTTTTATGATTAAAAAATTTTCTAAAGTTTTAATTATATTTTTATTTTTAATTTTGGTATTAACATTTAGTGTTAAAAGTGTTTTTGCGCTGGATGGTGACGCTGATAATGAATATTCAGTTTATTTAGAAAATGGTGAATTTTTGTTTGAAAAATCTGATATTATGGTTGGTGATGAGTATTTAAGCAAAGATTTTAAGCTATATAAAATAATAAGAAAAGATGATGAACTAAAAAAAGGCTATGCAGAGTTTGTTAAAGAAATAAAAAAGCCAAATGTTACGTTTGGAAAAAATAAAAGTTTAAATTCAAGCAAAACAAACTTAAAACAAATTGGTTTATATTTAACTCACAATGATGAAAGTTATGTTCCAAGCGATGGTTATGATAGTGTTTACGGAAAAGGTGGAATACACGACGTTGCAAAAACTTTTAAACAAGATTTAGAAAAGTTTGGAATAAATGTTGTTTTGGATGAAACTTTGCATATTCCACACGATTCTTCTGCCTATTCAAGAAGTATGGCAACTGCAAAGAAGTTATTAGAAAATAATGATTTAAATGCAATTTTTGATATACATAGGGATGGTGCAAGCAGAAGCTTTTATGTAACAACTGTTGATGGTGAAGAAAAGTGTCATGTTAGAATGGTTGTTGGAAAAGCAAACCCAAACAAAAGTGTTAACGAAACTTTTGCAGTTTACTTAATGAGTATTGCTGACCAAATTTATCCATGGTTATTTTCCGATATTTATTTTGCAACAGGTCATTACAATCAAAATTTATTTGAAAAATCTTTGTTGTTTGAAATGGGTAGTCATTTAGTTGAAAAAGATTTGGTTTTAAAAAGTATGCCTGCGTTAGCTGATGTTGTAAATCGTGCTTTATATAATTCTGTTGTTGATGATGATGAAAATATAACAGTTGGAGGAGAGGTTAACAACGAAAATGAGAACATAAACGATAAGTTAACTCTTGATGCAAAAAATATAGAATTAAAGAATATTTTAATAATAGTAACAAGTGTTTTTTCAGGTTTTACTATAATTATTATGTTAGGAGTTTATTTTCAAAATAAAAAACTAAAAAAGTAACTTTTTGTTGCTTTTTTATTTGTTTAATCGCTATTAAAAATAGTATAATCAATTTGAAATAAATTCTTAGGAGATATTATGGAAAAGCCACTAGTTGCAATAGTTGGAAGGCCAAATGTTGGCAAAAGCACATTTTTTAATAAGGTTTGTGGCAGAAGAATTAGCATTGTTAAAGATGAACCAGGTGTAACAAGAGATAGAATTTATGGCGATGCAGAATGGTGTGGCCATGCTTTTTCTATTGTTGACACAGGTGGGTTAGATGTTAAAAATAAAGATGATTTTCAAATGAACATAACAAGACAGGCTCAAATTGCAGTTGAATTGGCAGATGTTGTTTTGTTGTTTGTGGATGGAAAAGAAGGTTTAGTTTCTGCCGATTTTGATGCAGCCAACTTTTTAAGAAAATACAATGTTCCTGTTGTTTTAGTTGTTAACAAATTGGATAATAATGAAGTTGAAAAAACTTATGAATTTTATGAATTGGGTTTAGGAACACCTTTTGGAATTTCAGCAGAACAAAACAAAGGCTTTGGAGATGTTTTAGATGAAGTTGTTAAAAACTTCAAAGTTAAAATAGCACCAGAAGATGAAAAAGAAACAATTAAAATTGCTATTGTTGGAAAACCTAATGCTGGCAAAAGTTCTTTAGTTAATAAATTGCTAGGCGTCGAAAGAGTTATGGTTAGCAATGTTGCAGGAACAACAAGAGATTCTATTGATTCACCTTTTAAATATAATGGGAAAGATTATATTTTAATTGACACTGCTGGTATCAGACGCAAAAGAGGAATTGAAAGTGATAGTGTTGAACTATACAGTGTTATGCGTGCTTTTGATTCTATTAGAAGAGCAGATGTTGTTGTGTTAGTTGTTGATGCAAACGAAGGATTAAGTGAACAAGATGTTAGAATTGCGGGGTTCATTCACGAAGAAGGGAAACCTAGCGTTATAATGATGAACAAATGGGATTTGATTGAAAAAGAAACTTCAACAATGAATAAGTTTAATGAAAAACTTGCTGAAGATTTAAAGTTTATGGATTACTTTGTTTCTCTTTATGCATCGGTAAAAAGTGGTCAAAGAATTGGTAAGGTTATGGAGCTTGTGAATTACGTATATGAAAATGCACACAGAAGAATAACAACAGGTAACTTAAACACAATAATCCAGAACTCAATTTTAACAAATCCGCCACCATCAGATAATGGAAAAAGATTGAAAATAACTTTTGCCACACAAGCAGAAGTTGCACCACCAACATTTATTTTGTTTGTTAATAACAAAGATATAATGCACTTTTCATATTTAAGGTATTTGGAAAATTGTATTAGAAATGCTGTTGATTTTAAAGGAACTCCAATCAAAATAATATTAAAAAATAAAAATGAGGATAAATAATAAAACATGGTAACATTAAAGTTTATATTATTAATTATTTGTTCATATTTCCTTGGCAATATTAGTTTTGCAAGATTAGTTGCAAAAATGCAAAAAAAAGATATAACAAAAGAAGGTAGTGGAAATCCAGGCACTTTAAATATGTTAAGAAACCATGGTTTTATTATGGCTTTTAGCACCTTGTTGCTTGATGCTTTGAAAGGTGTAATTCCAGCTTTAGTTGGTTTGGCATTGTTTGATGGCTTTAACAATCCAACTCTATTATCTGATATTGCTGTTTATGCAGGTGGGTTTTCAGCTGTTTTAGGACATTGCTTTCCTGTTATTTATAAATTCAAAGGTGGAAAGGGAATTGCAACATCATTTGGAATGTTCACTGTTGCAAATCCAGTAGTTTCTTTAATTTTATTTGTAATATTTTTAGCATTAATATTTATAGTTAAAGTTGGAAGTTTTTGCACATTATCTTATGTTTTATTTATGACAATTTTTGAAACAATAAGAGTTGCTTATGAATATTCTTGGAAATGTTGGCCAATTTTAGTAATGCTTTATTTAATATTTTTCTTTGTGTTTTATTCACACAGAGGAAACCTTAAAAGATTATTCACAGGAACTGAAAGAAAAATTAATATTAAAAGTGTTGCTTCTAAAGATAAAGAGTTGTTTGATAACATATCTAATAGAAAAAAGAAAAATGTTAATGAAGATGAGGTATCTCAAAATTTAGAAAAGGAAAACAATGCTAGTGATGAAGATAAAAAAGATGATGAGTTAAACAGCAGTGTTGAAGAAGATGATACAAATAACAACAAAAAAGACTAAAAAATAGTCTTTTTTTATTTATGGTTATATTTTAAAATATATCCTCATAAAATGTTATATACATTTGGAGGGTAATATGAATAATTTTGATGTGTATAAAGATATTGCCACAAGAACTAACGGCGATATTTATATTGGAGTTGTTGGCCCTGTTAGAACAGGTAAATCAACTTTTATATCTAAAATTTTGAATCAGTTAGTTATTCCTAACATTCAAGATGTTAATGAAAAAGAAAGAACAATTGACGAAATGCCACAAAGTGGTGATGGTAAGAATATTATGACAACTCAACCTAAATTTATACCAAACGAAGGTGTAAAAATTGAACTTTCTAACGATGTTAAAATGAAAGTTAGATTAGTTGATTGTGTAGGCTACATGGTTGAGGGGGCAAGTGGACATTTAAACGATGGAAAACCAAGACAAGTTAAAACACCTTGGAGTGAAGAGGGTATGAGCTTTGAAGAAGCTGCTGAACTTGGAACAAACAAAGTTATTTCCAACCATAGCACAATTGGAATAATGGTTACTTGCGATGGAAGTTTTACAGATATTCCACGTTCTAACTATGAAAAAACAGAAAAAAGAGTTATAAAAGCGCTAGAAGATTGCAAAAAACCATATGTAATAATTTTAAACTCTGCACATCCAGAAAACCCTGAAACAAAGGCATTAGGCGAAACTTTGCAGAGTACATACGGTGTTAAGGTTCTAACACTTGATGTTAACAATATTAAACTAAGTGATGTTAACAATATATTTGCAGAAGTATTAAAAGAATTTCCTATTGTTTCAGTTGATGTTGCATGTCCAAAATGGTTGCAAGCATTGCCATATAATTCTCAAATTATTGAAGAAATAAGAAATGAGGTTTTATCAAAACTTGATTTAACTGAAAAAATTGGCGATTTGAACATGGAAAAAGAGATGTTTACAGAAAGTGAAAACTTTGAAAAAACAAACTCAAAAAGTATAATTATGGGAGAGGGTAAAATTGTTTTAAATATAACTCCTAAAGAAAACTTATTCTATAAAGTTTTAAGTGAAGATTGTGGAAGTGAAATTGGAGATGATTTCCACTTAATGAGTTATGTTAAACAATTAGCAAAAGCTAAAGTGCAATACGATAAATTTAAAGATGCGATTGAACAAGTTAAAGAAACAGGTTATGGCGTTGTTAAACCGAACATTGAAGATTTGGTTTTAGAAGAACCAAAAGTTATTAAACAAGGTGGAAAATTTGGTGTTAAATTAAGAGCAAGTGCGCCAAGTTTACACATTATGCAAATTGATATTAACACAGAATTAAATCCTGTTGTTGGAACTGAGCAACAAACAGAAGATTTGGTTAAGGAACTAGCAACACAATTTGAAAATGACCCACAAAGTTTATGGCAAACTAAAATGTTTGGTAAAAACTTAAACGATTTAGTTAACGAAGGTTTGCAAAACAAAATAACTAATATGCCTGTTGAAGCACAGAAAAAAATGCGTAGAACTTTAACTAGAATTGTTAATGATGGCAAGGGCGGAGTTATTTGCATTTTACTATAAAAAGTTTTATTTTTAAAGATTATTGTTAAATAAGTAATAGTGCATATAATCATATAAAAACGAAAGTGTGATATGTTTCACACTTTCGTTTTTTTATGCTTTATTTTATTTATTGTTATTTAATAAAAGTAAGCAAATAAGATGAGAATAATAGTACCAACAGAAAAACTTAAATTGGGCGTATATTATATCTGTGATTATTTTATTCTTTTATTTTCTTTATAACTAAATTCACAAGTTTTTGAAATTACTTTATATGGGTGTTGTTTTCTAAATTCAACTCTTTGGTTTGCAGGCATCTGTAATAATTTTTTTGCTCTGTCCATATGAAATATGCCGTCTAAGTGGTCAAGTTCGTGAGATATAACAGTTGATGAAAATCCCTCAAATTTTTGAATTTGAACATCTCCATTTTCATTTTGATATTTAACAACAATTTCGTATGGTCTTTCAACAAGACAAAAGTTTTCAAGACCGCTAGCGCATGCTTCCCAGAATTCAGTTTTACCTTTCTTAGATATAATCTCTGGGTTTATCATTAAAATTTGTTCGCTTTCATCATTAGGGGTTGCGTCGTTTGGTTTGGTTGACTTAATATAAACAATTCTTTTAGGGATGCCTATTTGAATACAAGCTAAAGCATATAAACCATTTTTTAATGTGCAATATTCACGGATATCTTTAAGATTTTGTTGTAGTTCTTTATCTTTAAAATCTACAACACTTGAAATTTGTCTTAAGAACTTTTCATCATCTTTTATAGTTATAGCTTTTAGCATTTTGTTCTCCTTATATTTTAAGTATTTCGTAAACTTATGAGAATGCACAAATATAAAAAATATACGTTTGTTTAAAATATTTGTATCTTTATGATTTATTTGTTATTCTTCATTGGTTTTTTCATTATTATTTTTGTGTTTTTTAAATAATTTAATAATTGTTTTGCTTATTTCAGCGTTTTCGATTCTAATTTTTTCTTCTTCATCCATATTATCTTCCTCCTATTTTAATTTGTTTGATAACATAGGTGTTATTTTTTAATTGCTTAATCACATCTAATTTTTTTTCAAAATTAAATCCGCTAGAAATATCTTCACTTCTAAAAAAATCGCAATCTTTAAATTTTTCTTTTTCTGTTTTAATTGCTTCTTCATATGCATTAATTAGTGCATTTTTTAAAAATTTGTTTTTTTCGCAAAGTATTGTTTTTTCAATTTTTTGCAAAATTTGTTTCATGGCACTTTTTGAAAAATACATTTCTCTAATAAGTTCGTGTTTAAAACCATTGCCTATTCTATTGCTTTCAAATTCGTTAATTATCAAATCAATAAGTTGTGGGTCTTTTTCTTCTTCAAATTTTTTTAATAATTTATTTATTTTATTGATTGAATTTTTTGCACAAGTTTCTCTGTTTATTTTAACAATAGGTATTCCAAAATCTTTTGCCGCTTTCAAACTTTCATTCCATTGTTTTTCTTGTTCTAACTTTTGTGTTAATAAATATGTTTTTCTTGTTGTGTTTATTCCCATATGATTAATGTAAGAGTCTATATTTTCATATTCTTCAACAAAAACAATGTAATCAGGATTCTTTTTGTGGCTTGTTTGGTTTTCGCTTAAATCTCTTCTTTCAAAAACTAACTCATTAAAATTTGAACGAGTGCAGCCCATTAATTTTTCAGGTGTTGTGAATTTTTGCTTATGATGATTAATTGTTAAATCAAAATTAATGCTATTAGGTGTTGAGTTTATATCATGCACATTGCATAGCATTAGCATGTCCTCATCCATTCTAGAGAATCCTAAAATAATATTTTTAGGGTAAATCATAGATAAATTATTGTTTGAAATCAAACTGCAACAATTGCCATGGGATTTTATTTTAGGAGCATTCCAGTATTCCATATAATTTTCTTGTTCTTTAAAACCTCTTTTAAAAGCGCCAATAACAGTAAGAATTATATAAAAGTTTGTTCCTGCGTCAATAACTTTCACACCGTCAACAACTTTATAAGGATGATTTACTGTTTTAAATGTGCTTGCGTTTAAGCATTTTGCAAATTCTTTTCTTAAGTCATTTTCAAATGTTGTTATCCTTAATAAGTTAAAACTAGGTGAGTGTGTCTTGCTAAAATCATTGTAAATTGATATTAACTTTTCTGCATCTTTTTCATCTACTATTAATTTTATTGCGTTATACATATCGACTATGTACTTGTTTCTGTAGCTTACTTTTAAGTTTGATATATCGTACTTTTCAAGAAGCTTTTTTGCTGCTATTAAGTGTATGCCAAAAGCTTTTAATAATAAAATTTTTTTAATTGCTGATAAGTTTTTTTCTTCTTTATTTTTGCTGGTTTGGTTAGCAATTATTCGTTCAAATTCTTTAAAGTCTTTTGATTTGTTATTTTGAAAATCCTTTAAATCTTTTAAACTTTGAATATCCCAAGTCATATCAGAAGTATATAAGTATAATAAACTTTGAATATCTTTTTCTGTTAGTTGTTTGTTTTTTTCAAGCTCATTTTCTATTTCAGTTGTTAAATTCTCGTATTGATGGAAATTGTTGTTATTATTAGTTTGCGGAGAAACGTATCCCAATCTCAAAAGTATTTTTGATACGTAGGTTACATTGTAATTTGAAATAGTTTTTAATTTTGAATATAAAATTTTAAAAAGTTTTAATCTGTTATCGGAAAGGGAAGTAAGTTGTTCCTGTATGTCAACGTTACAACTTAAAATATCCAACATATCATTAATAAATTCATATTTTGGAGATAGTAAACGAAAGTCCAAAGTCATATCTAACATTTCATTATTTTTTTTCAAACTTTCATATTTTTTTCTTTCATAACCAGTTAATTCTATTTGAGTCTCAAGCTCTTTAATTTTGTCTTTGTTATAAGCCCATTGTGCAAGGTGTATCTTATCATATATATTAGAAAGTTGTTCTAAATATTTATCAATATTTTTGTATAAATTTAATAAAATTCCATAATAAAAGAATTCATAAGGTTTTTCATTTCTAATTATGGCTTTTTTAATTTCGCTTAAATGTTGTTGATTTATATTCATTAATTTAACCTCTATTTATTTTAATTATTATAACATAATTTATTTGAATTTACTATATTAATTTTAGAGCAGTGTTTTTAAATTATAAGGTTAGTGTGAAAAAAATAAAAAACTGAACAATATTGTTCAGTTTTTTTGGAGTGGTGCGGATGAAAGGACTTGAACCCTCACGTCGAAGACAGCAGATCCTAAGTCTGCCGCGTCTGCCAATTCCGCCACATCCGCACATTGGTGACCCATCCGCGATTTGAACGCGGGACACCATGATTAAAAGTCATGTGCTCTACCAACTGAGCTAATGGGCCATATATAAATATTTGGCTGGGGTGGCAGGATTTGAACCTACGCATGCGAGAGTCAAAGTCTCGTGCCTTACCGCTTGGCTACACCCCAATGCAAGGTTATTCTTATTTATTAAATGGGGTGAGAGATGGGACTCGAACCCACGACCTCCAGAGCCACAATCTGGCGTTCTAGCCAACTGAACTACACCCACCAAAGTAAGTATTGGTACGCCAGAAGGGATTCGAACCCCCGACCCCCGCCTTAGAAGGGCGGTGCTCTATCCAGCTGAGCTACTGACGCTCACGTTTGTTGCACGCTCGTATGAATGCATTGTTAAATGGAGCGGGTGATGGGAATCGAACCCACGTAGCCAGCTTGGAAGGCTGGAACTCTACCATTGAGTTACACCCGCGTGTATCCAGCTATCTACAAACGCAATATTATATTAGCATATTAATATTTTAGTGTCAACAGAAAAATAAAAATTTTGATAATATTTTTATTTAACTAAATTTGGTTTTTTGTTGCTGTTTTTTTTATTATGAATAGAATTGCAATTTACAAAATATTTGTATAATGTTAAAATTAATTTAATTATAGAGGTTGGAAATGAAAGAAAATAAACTTAAAAAAATAACATATGATGGTATAGATATATTTTATGTTCAAAGTGATGTTTGTAAACAAGTAAATTTAAATATAGGGTTTAAATTAAATTTCACAAATTGTTTAGATCCTAAATTGGGTATTGCACATATATTAGAGCATATGCTATTTCAATCACAAATAAAAAATCCAAATGAAAATATTCTTAATTCTTTATTAAACAGGGTTTATTATGTTAACGCCTTAACAAATCAAGATGTTATTTCTATTGAAGTTACAGACAGTAAAGTAAATTTGGATGAAATGTTTAAAGTTGTAAGTGAGTTATTGGTTCTTAAAGATTTTAAAGAAGAAGATTTTAATAAAGAAAGAACAATTATTTTAAACGAAGCACATTCAGTAAAAAACCAACAAAGAATGCATACTGATTTTCGTTTGCAAACAATGTGGGGAGATGATTTTAAAAATTTTTCTACGGAATATGTAATCGGTAATGAACAAACGTTACAAAACATAACATCTCAAGATGTTAAAGATTTTTACAATAAGACTTTTGTTAAAGAAAATTTCTTTATCTCTGTTGGCGGAAACTTTAGTTTGAGTAAAATAAAAAAATTATATAATAAATATATTAAAAATTTATTGCGAAGCGGTGAGGCAAATCATTTTAAAATATATTATAAACCAGAATTTAATAAATTTGAAACAAAGTGTATAATTAATAATTGTGAAAGTGCTAAAAATTCGGTTTCGTTGCTTTTAGAACTTCCAATAAAAAACACATTCGAAAATTCAATAAAACTTAATTATATTAGAAGATATTTAAATTCTACAAGAAATTTTGTTTATAAAAAATTAAGATATGAGAAAGCTTTGTTATATGGATTTGACCTTTGTAAATATGAATGTGATAAAAATTACATTCTTGAATTTAGGTTTGATTCCAGTTTGGATAAAATAAAAAATATAGTTAAAGAATTTGCAAATTGTATTAAAATTATTACAAATGGTGAGTGTGTCACAAAAGAATACATGGAAAAAGAATACAAGAGAGATGAAAGAATTAATGATTTAAAATATAAAGTTCCTCCAAGATCTTTTGGATTTGTTGAAGATTATTATATGCAATACTATGAATATTTTAAAGGTATGAAAAGATTTTGTAAAAATTTTGAAAATTATAAAGTTATAAACAATTTTTTAAAAGATGAATTTAAATTTGAAAGAGCTTGTTTAATAATAACAACAAGTGATAAAAACTTTAAAGAACCTTTTACCCCAAATCAATTAAAAAAATTATTTAACATAAATAAGTGATTGCATAATCACTTATTTTTTAATATTTATTAAAATTTTCCATACAATATAAAAAAAGGAGATATTGATGGCGGATTTTTATTTAATATTAATTAATGCAAGTGTTGCTTTTGTGTATTTGTTTATTATTTCAAAATTTTTAGGTAAAAAACAAATTGCTCAAATGGAATTTATTGATTATGTTGTTGGAATTTCATTAGGTTCAATTGCATCTGAAATGGCATCTGCAACTGATGAACCTTGGTGGCATTATATTTTAAGTATGTCTGTTTTTTTTATTCTAAGTTTAAGTATAACTTTTCTAGGAAGAAAAGCACCATTTTTTAAAAAATTGTTAAAAGGCAAGCCTCAAATAATAATTTCTGAAGGTAAGTTAAACTATAAAAATTTAAAGAAAAGTAAAATGGATGTTAATGATGTTTTGGCATTATGTCGAGTAGCGGGTTATTTTGATATTAATGACGTTGCTTATGCAATATTTGAAACAAACGGAGATTTAAGCGTTATGCCAATTGGCAGAAGAAAACCTGTAACAATTTCTGATATCGGTAAAAAACCATCACAATCAGCATTAACTAACATTGTTTTAATTGATGGTGTGGTTTGCAAAGATGCTTTAAAACATTTAAATAAATCGGAAGAATGGTTATATGATAAGTTAAACATAAAAGATAAAAAAAAATTAAAACAATTTTTACTAATTGGATATAATGAAAAATTAGATAAATTAGATGTTCATCACAAAGATATGACTAAGAATAAAAACATTGCAACTAAAACAGAAAACATATCTTCTAAATTTGATATACTTTAAATATTTTGTTAAATTAAATTCATATGTTAAACTAATAAAAAGGTGATAGCATATGAATTTTATTTTTAATAATTGGAAAGAAGAGAATTTTAGGTTGTTAATAGATAATTTAAAATTAATAAGCAAAAATGAATATAGAAATTTTCAAAATAAGCTAATACCAACGTCAAATGAAATTATTGGCGTTACAATTCCAAACTTAAGAAAAATTGCAAAAGAGATTGAAAGGGGAAATGTTGAAAGTTTTTTAGACTTAAGTTTTAAATTCAGTGATTATTTAGAAATAAATATTCTTCAAGCGCTTATTATTGCTCATATAAAAGATTTAAATACTTTTATGTGTTACTTTAATAAATTTTTACCATATATAAACAATTGGTGTGTAAGTGATATATTTATTCCAGAATCAAAAATTATTGATAAAAATAAAAAATTGTTTTGGGAAATTTGCGAAGATTTGATTCTAACAAATAAAACATACTTTATTCGCGTTGCATGTTTAATATATTTGAAATATTTTACTAAATTAGATTTTAGATGTGAAATGTTTGATAATTTGCAATTAATTAAAAATAATGATTACTATGTTAATATGGCAGTTGCGTGGTTGCTAGCTGAGAATTTTATTTATCGACCAGAGAAAGTATATAATTATTTGTTGTGTAGTTGCAAGTCAGAAGATATAAAACTTAAAACTAAACAAAAAATTAAAGATAGTTACAGAGTAGACAAAAATTCAGTATATTATAAAAAAGTTATTAAGTTGTAAAAAAAAACACATGCAGTTGTCATATAGCTGTGTGTTTTTGTCATAAAATTAAACTAATTATAATTTTTCAATTCAGATAATTGCTTGCTTATATTTAAATTTATTGCTTCAAAATCGGGAAGTTTATCGTTTTTTAAAGGAAAGATGCCAATTACGAAATCGTTTTTAACATGTAATTTTTTTAAATTTTTAACATCTTCTTTATTATTGTATTTTTTTAATTTAAATCCTAGTTTTTTATAAAGTTTTATAGCAATTTTATTGGTCTTTTTTTCAGTGTATAAAGTAACGTATTTTTTATTTGGATAAATTGATTTTTTAATTTTTATTTACTTTAGTAAAATATCTTTACTATATCCTTTTCTTCTTTCTTGTTTTATAACGCCATACCAATTTAGCAACAAATGTTCTGATAAATTTTCTTGAAAATAGAATCCAATTATTCCAATCGGTTTGTTGTCGTTATAAGCAATGTAGTTTGAAGGGTTGCCTGTTTTAATACCTGTTTCTATTTGGTTTGGTGATTTTTCATTTGAAAATATTTCTGCTTGCAAATTTTTCGCCAATTCTTTATTTTCTTTTGAAACAATATCTAATTTAATCATAAGTGTATCTCCAATATAATAATTGTAAAATTTTTTCAAAAAAAAGTAAAGTTTAAAGAAAATATAAAAAAATAAAAAATTTTTAAAAAATAGTTGACTAATGTGTATTTTATACGCATAATATAAAATGTAAGGAGGTAAAAATGAATATAAACGATGAGAGATACCAAAATCAGGGTTTACATGTAGTTCTTGCATTGTTTACTGTTGAAAATGGGTCATTTAAGGTTTTACTTATTAAAAGAAAAAATGAACCATTTAAAAACAAGTGGATTTTGGTTGGGGGTTGTGCCTATAACACAGAAACAGGTGAGGAGGCGATGGAAAGAGAGTTATACGAAAAAACTCATATAAAAAATATTGATTTTGAAATGTTTGACGTGTTTACAAATCCTAACAGATCACCATTAAAAAGGATGATTGCAATAGGTTATATTGGCGTTTCAGATTCAAGCATAATAAAAAAATTTAAAAACACAGAAAAAGCTTCAGATGCAGATTGGTTTGAAATTGATAGAATTCCAGAACTTGGATATGACCACAAGGAAATACTAGAAAAAGCAATTGCAAAATTAAAAGAAAAAATATTTTCCACTAGTATTTTAAAAAAGCTTTATCCAAACACTTTCACGCTTCCAGAATTGCAAACTGCATATGAAAAAATATTAGATAAAAACTTAGATAGAAGAAATTTTAGAAAAACCTTACTTCAAAAAGGTTTGATTGTTGATACAGGTAAAACTGAAGAAACTGTTGGCAAAAAACCATCTAAATTGTATAAATTTATTTAATTAAAAGAGCAAAGCTCTTTTTAAAAATGTTATAAATGTGTATAAAATACACAAACATCAAAAAAGGGGGAAATTTTATGAAAACATTAGTTGTGAATTTATTAGGAGCTGCAGGTTCTGGAAAATCAGTTCTTGCAGCAAAGATTTTTGCGGAATTAAAAATGAGAGGGTATAATTGCGAATATGTACAAGAATATGCAAAAAATCTTGTATATGAAGGGAACTTTAAAAAATTATCAAATCAAGCTTTAATTTTAGAAACTCAATACAATTCTATGGATATGTTAAGAGGCAAAGTAGATATAATAGTAACAGATTCTCCTCTGCCATTATGTATTTTCTATAATGAAAATTTTAGCAAAACAGATACCTTTAAAGTGCCAGAAGATATTTTTAATAGGTTAACAAAATTTTATTATTCAACATTTGATAATATAAACTTTTTTATAAAAAGAAACCACGAATATAAAAAAGAAGGAAGATATCAAGATGAAAGCGAAGCATTAAAACAAGAAAAACAAATTTATTATATGCTAAAAGAAAACGGATTTGATTTTACTTTAATGAATTCAACTGATAATTGTGTTGAAAAAATTGCAGACGCAGTTGAAAAAAGAGTGGCTTTTTATAAGAATTTGGAAAAGTCTGGCGATGAAATTGAAAGAAAATTTTTGGTTAAATATTTGCCAAAGGATTTACCTAATTGCAAAAAAGATTATATTTATCAATCATATTTAGCAACTAATCAAGGCGAAAGAAGAATAAGATGTGTGAATGGAAATAAATATTATTTAACTGAAAAATATGGGCAAGGTATTCAAAGAAATGAATTTGAAAAAGAAATAACTGCCGAAGAATATAATAAATTATCTAAGCAAATAGTTGGCAATACTATAAAAAAATTAAGATATTATTATCCAATTAATGACGAATTAACAGCTGAAGTGGATTGTTATTTTGATAATTTAAAAGGTTTGATAACAGCAGAAATTGAATTTGATTCAGTAGACAAAGCAAAAAACTTTGAGTTTCCTGATTGGTTTGGAATGGATGTTACTTTTGATGAAAATTATAAAAATAAGCAATTAGCAAAAGCTTCCACAGTTGTTAAACGAAGCAGATAATTATTTATAAGTTAATTAAAATTCTGTGTTATAAAATTTCATGTTTTAATAATTTTTAGGAGTAAGAATGAAAAAATCTTTAATTGTTCAAAATCTTTTGAAGAAAAATGGTATTGAGTGGCAAGTTGTAAAACCAGAAAAATTTATAAACCCAAAATGCAAAACGCCAGAATCAATTTATGATAAAATATTGAGATTGTACGAAAAATTTCCAAATAGAAACTCTTTTTCAATTATAGATAGCAACATAGATGATTTGTTAAGGATGACTATTATAACAGAATATAATAAAATGCCCAAGATTATTCAAAAATTAAAAAAACAATTTTTGGATTTAACAGGTTATATAAGAAATGAAAAAGCAGGTTATTATGGTATTCACTTGCATTTAAGTATGGATGGTTTGCCTTGTGAAATTCAGTTAGTGCCTGAAATGGTTAGAATGACAATGGATTGTTTACATAATTTTTATGTGAAGTGGCGAAGTTTTGATGCTAACACAATTCTAAATTCGATTATCATTAAAAAATGCGAAATAAAACACAGAAAATTAACTCCTATAGATAAAAAAATTGAAATTTTAAAATTAAAGAAAGAAAAAAATATGCTATTGCTTAAAGTAAAAGAGCAAAAGATAGAATTAATAAAGTGTAATAGAATTTATAAAAAAGTGTATAAGTTATCAGGATTTTTTAAGTTTAGAAATAAAATAAATAATGTTTTATCTTCAATGGGTAAAGATTGTTGGAATTTTAGTGAAATTAAAAATGTTAAACTTTATAAAATTTTAAATAGAAACCTTATAACTAATGGAAAAATAAATAAGCAAAAAGTAAAAGCAACGGCGAATTTGTTAGAAGAATTTGTGCAACCAATTCAAGAAAAGTTAGTTTTTTCAATTAAACAATGCTTAAAAAAAGACTTGTAATTTGTATACATTTTTACTATTTAACAATAAACTTTTGTCTTAAATTTTATATTGACTTTTATGTTTTCGTGTGATATCTTCTAATTTATAAGGAGAAATTTATGACAAGATTTATGACTAAACCTATGGATAAAAATTGTGCATCAGTTTTAAAAAACATGATGTTATTTTTGCGTGGGTGAATGGTTGTTATAAATTTTGTAGTTAAAATGTTATAATACAAAATTAAATATAAATAGTTAAAGCACTCATTAAAAATATTGCTTAATTTATTAATATAATTTGCAATAATGATGAGTGTTTTTTGTTTAAATTTTTGTTTTATGGTATTATAAAAAAGGAGATTGTTATGAAAAAAATAGTGTTAGAAACTGAAAGATTAATTTTAAGAAATTATGAAGAAAGTGATTTTAATGATTATTGGGAATATGTGAGCCAAAAAAAAGTTGGCCCAATGTGCGGTTGGCCAGCATACACAGATAAGAAAAAAGCCAAAGAAAGGCTTGAAGTTGAGATTGCAAAACCTTATCAATTTGCAATTGTTTTAAAAGAAGAAAACAAAGTTATTGGGTCTGTTGAGTTAATGGATTTTAAGCAAGAAAGATTTTGCAATTTAGATATAAAACAAGGAACTAAAGAAATTGGCTACTTGCTTTCTGAAAATTATTGGGGTAAAGGGATAATGCCAGAGGCAGTTAAAAAAGTTATGCAATTTGCTTTTGAAAATTTAAACGTTCCAAACATTGTTATATGTCATGTTGATGCAAATACTCAAAGTGGAAGGGTTCAAGATAAATTAGGTTTTAAAATAATTGGACACTTACAAAATCATGGTATTTGGATTGATGGAACTAACATAGGATTAATTCAAAGAATGATGACAAGAGAAGAATATTTGAATATGTATAAAAAGGTGAATAGAAATGAAAAACAAACATATTGAAATAGTTATAAACCACTATAACAACTATGAAGAAGATGATTCAGTAAGTTTAATTAGAACATGTTAATTTTGATAAAAAGCAAAAAATAATTACATTGGCTTTAAATTGTGTCATTGAAATTGATAAAAATTTTTAGATAAATTATTGTACTTAATATAAAGGGGGCTTTTATGATCAAACCAAATTGGAAAAATTCAATATTAAATGTTAGTGCAACATTTCAAAATTTTTTAGGTGGACAAAATGATATTTATAAGCTAAAAGAAATAGAAAAAGTGTTAAACAAAAATTATAAAAATGTTGTTTACATTTGCTTTGACGGATTGGGTATGTTTCCATTAAAGCAAAATTTAAATAAAAATACAATTTTAAGAAAAAGCATTGTAAAAACAATAACTTCTGTTTTTCCATCAACAACAACAAATGCAACAACAACTTTGTGTAGTGCAACATATCCATCAAATCATGGTTTGTTAGGTTGGAGCTTGTATTTTGAAGAAATAAACAAATGTGTTGATATTTACTTAAATAAAGATAGTTATACAGGTGATTCGATAGAATCTTCTGATGTTAATAATTACTTAAAATTTAAAAATTATTTTGATATAGAAAATTCAAAATATAAAATTTCAACAGTTTTTCCTCCGTATGTAAAAGGGGATAAAAATAATTATATTTATAATAACATTGATGAGTTGTTTAAAAATATAAAAACAATATGTAATAACAACACGAATAACTTTATTTATGCATATTGTTGTGAACCAGATAGTACTATGCATAGTTATGGAGTTACAAGTAAAGAAGCCAATATTTTAATAAATTTAATTAATAATTATGTTCAAGATTTAGCAGATAGTTTAAGTGACACTGTTATAATTATCACCCCAGACCACGGACAAACAGATATAAAAGAATATATAAAACTTTATGAAGATAAAGAATTGCTAGATTCTTTAAAAACTCCATTATATTTAGAAGCGAGAGCAGTTGCGTTTCAGGTTAAAGATGAAAGTAAATTTTTAAAAGCAATAAAAAAATATAAAAAGGACGCAAAACTTTTTAAAGTAAGTAGTTTAATTAAGAAAAACTTTTTTGGTCCAGAATCTGAAAAATTAAAAATGTTGGGTGATTATATTCTTGTTATGAAAAACAACTATAAGCAGTTTGTTTTAGGAAAAAACAAAACTTTATTTAAAGGGCATCATACTGCTCTCACTAGAAGAGAAATGATTTTGCCACTTATTGTAATTGAAAAAGAATAAAAGGAGAAAATTATGGAACATATAGGAACAAAAACTATTGAAACAGAAAGATTGATTTTAAGAAAATTTATGTTAACAGATGCAAAAGATATGTTTAACAATTATACAAGCCACGATATTGTTACACAATATTTGACTTGGTATCCACATAAAACGCTTGAACAAACAAAGCAATATCTTTATAAATTTGTTTTGCCGGAATATGAAAAATGTGATACTTATAGGTGGGCAATTGTTTGGAAAGATAATGGACAGGTTATTGGTTGCATAGATGTTGGTTCTAGTGCTGAAAGTAAACGCAGAGCAGAACTTGGTTGGGTTATTGGAGATGAATATTGGGGAAAAGGCATTATGCCAGAGGCTGCAAAAGAAGTAGTCAAGTACCTATTTAATGTTGGATATGAGCGAGTGCAGGCCATTCATGATATCTTAAACGAAAAAAGTGGCAAAGTTATGGAAAAAGTTGGAATGAGATATGAGGGCACTTTATTAAAATATAATCTTAATAGAGATGGAGTTTTAAAAGATTGTAAAATGTGGGCAATTACAAAATAAGTAGTAATATGTGAATGGATTAGGGATGGATAATAATATCAATTTCTTAATTGGAGCGAAGAAAAATACTTATACAAATGTAAAAATATTAAAAACAAAACCTTTACGATAAGTTTCGAGTGATTATCATTTTGAAGGCAAAATTAATGATGAAAAAACGATTTCATATGACACATACTTTGGTGGCAAAAGGTTGATGAGTGAAAAGAATAATTAGTTTGGTCCAGAATCTGAAAAATTAAAAATGTTGGGTGATTACATTCTTGTTATGAAAAACAATTATAAACAGTTTTTGTTTAAAGAAGATAGCAACAGATTTAAAGGCCATCACACAGGATTAACAAAAAGAGAAATGCAGTTGCCATTAATAATTATAAAGTAATTTAAGATGAAAATAAACAGCTTTAGTTTGCTGTTTATTTTTTCAGCCATTTTAAAATGCTTTTTATTTCAAAATCACTTATTTGATTTTTTGTGTTATTAAAAGTGTAGTAGTTAATAAGTGAGTCTGGAACAATATTAATTATTGAATTTAAATACTTATTCCAATCTTTAATTTTATTAAAATCACGAGTTGAATTTCGTTCTTTTATTCTTTTAAATTCTAGTTCGGGGTTATGAGAAATCCAAATAACATTTGTGTCAACATTCATTTTTTGTAGTTTTTTTAATTCAATTAAATCGTTAAATTTATCTATGTTTGATATAAATTTAATCATAGGTGCTGCTAATACAACACTATTCCCAAGTTCTAAGTTTTCCAAACAAACATTAATGCAGGCCTTATATTCTAATGGCATAATGTTGGATATGTAAAAATCAGACTCTCTGCTTTTAATATTTTCGTTTTTAGAATTTAGTAAAAGGTTAGTGAAATTATTGGCAATTGTGTCTTTATCTATGAATGTGTAATTTAGTTTTTTTGCTAAAATTTTTCCTAAAGTTGTTTTCCCAGAACCAGCAAAACCGGCGATAATAATAAACTTAATATTTTTTCTAATCACAATTAATAACTCCAATTTTTCTTAATTTTAAAACATTTGAAAAACACATGCAATTAATATTCACTATAATTTATTACTGATATATAAAATGTTAGTAGAAACAAGCAATTATTATATTATAAATTTAACATATTATAAAATGATTTAAAATTAATTATGTTATTGTGTCAAAATTGTTAAAAACATTTAAATAATATTAAACTATCATGTATAATGAAAATAATAACAATTTAAAGCATTTAATCTTTTTAACAATTAATTACAACTTAACAATAAATTTTACGGTGTTTTAATAATAATAAATAATTGATACAATAATTTTATTTAATTATTAATTATAATAAAAGGTTTATAGGGGTAAAGATGAAATTATTTAACTTAAATATTGGAGTGAAAATAGATAACAACAAGAATGTTGTTAATTTAATTAATAAAGAGTGTTATGATATTGTGACCTTGCAGGAATCTATGAGAAAACTTGACGGCAAAGTCGAATCACTCTTTGATAGTTGTAATGTTATTAAAAATCAAACGAAATACGAAAATAATTTTTTTGGTGCTTTGTGGATAGCAAAACAACATAGAAAAAATGGGACTATTGCCAGAGATTTTGGCGGATATGTTGAACAAGGTAATCAACTTTTAACTAACTTGCCTATCATAAGGTCACGAAATATTTTCTATTATAAAGAATATTCAAATTTTGAAGATACAACTAATTTTAGAGAAGATGACCATCCAAGAGCATTTATTAATTCTATTATTAAGATTGGAGATAAACAATTACAAATAATAAACGTGCACGGAACTTGGAATAAAGATAAAATTGGGAATGAAAGGTCTTTGCTTCAAACTAAAGCAATATTAGAAAACATTAGAGAAGATATTCCTTGTATAGTTGTTGGAGACTTTAATTTATTGCCAAACACAAAAGAAATTCAAAGTTTAAGTGAAAAACTTAACAATTTAATTGATAAGTATAATATTAAATCAACTCGTCCAAGTTTTAATGACGGACTAGATAAAGGTGATATGATTTGTGATTACATATTTGTTAACGATAAAATTAAAGTAAATAATTTTTATGTTTTAAATAATAATGTCTCCGATCATTTTCCTTTGGTTTTAGATTTTGATATATAAGAGGGTTTTATGAAAAATATAATTATCACTGGCGCTGGAGATGGTGTTGGTAAGGTAATTGCAAAAATATTAAAAAATGAAAATTTAATATTAGTTGATATTGATGAAACAAATTAAAAAAATGTTTCAGAAGAATTAAGTTGCAAATATTTTGTTTGCGATGTTTCTAAAGTTAATCAAATACAAAATTTGAAAGGATAACTATGGATATAAAAAATAAAGCTACATTAATGATAATTCAGGGTTTATTGGAGCAGGTAAAAGCACATTTTCAAAGAAATTATCATTAGAAACGGGAGCAATTCGTCTTAATTCAGACGAAAGAATTGCAAAAACTTTTGATAAAGAATTCTATATGAATAATTGGAATGAATGTTTTGATTTGGTTACTAAACAACTTTGGAATGAAGCAAAAACATATTTGAATAATGGTATAGATGTTATATTAGATATGGGATTTTGGAAAAAGAAGGATAGGGATTATGCAAGAAAAATTGCACAAAATTGTGGAGCAAACTGTAAACTTTATTATTTATTCGTTCCAGATGACATTTTAAAAGAAAGAATTATGACGTATAGACCACTAGAATGGGTTAAAATACATTTGCAAAATTTTGATAAAAATAAAACTTTATTTGAAGAGCCCAGTAAATATGAAAATCCAATAGTGATAAAAAACTATTAGTTTTTAAATAATGAAAAATTTTAAGGGGAAAAATGAAAAATATAAAAAGTGATTTTGAGAGCATTATTCCAACAGCATTGCACACAATTTATCCTTTAATTTACACTGACATACCATATGTAAAAGAAATATTTAACGAACTATGTAAAAATGGTTTTCCTGAAGAATTAAAAAACGACAAACTTGTTTATGAAATAGAAGCAAGATACAAACTAATTGATAGTATACTTGATAAAACAAACATAACACAAATATTAGAACTTGCTTGTGGGTTTACCCCAAGAGGTTTGAATTATTGCTTAAAAAATCAAGATATTATTTACGTTGAACTAGATTTGCAAAAAGTTATTGCTAGAAAACAAGAGATTTTTAAAAATATTGTTGAAATACCTAAAAATCTACATTTTGTTGCTGGGAATGCTCTTAATATACGTGATTTAAAGAAATGTTTAAAGTATTTTGATTTATCAAAACCAATTGCAATAATTAACCAAGGATTTATGCGTTATTTGGATTTTGATGAAAAAAGGTTACTTTCAAGTAATGTTAACAATTTAATTGAGCCAAATAATGGAGTTTGGTTAACTTGCGATTTCACACCAGCTGCATTTATCAAAAATCAAGACAAAAATTTGAGTGATGGAAATAATTATAATAAAAATTTGACAACAGTTACATATAGGAACAATGTAAGTTGGCGGTTTAAAGATAAGGAAGAAGTAGAAAAATTTGTTAGACAAATGAACTTAAATATAGAGTGGCACGAATTT
>CALVLZ010000002.1 GCA_944341445.1 uncultured Clostridia bacterium
ATTGTCCATTGAGAAGTTGGAGGTCTTTGGTTTCCTAATTCCAACGGATATCTATATTGTCTTTCTGCACTAGAAAAATGGCTACTTGTTGCACAAGCAACTAAATTTGCACAACCAGATTCAATAAAATTTGCACCAACAATTAAACTTTCACCCATTGTGCTGCACGCTCCATACAACCCTAAAAAAGTTGCATCTAACCTGTTTGCAGTAAAGTTGGAAGAAATTATTTGATTTAACAAGTCCCCACCAAACAAAATATCTAAATCTGAAACTTTTAATTTTGCTTCTGAGCACGCACCAACAATGCTTTCTTCTAATATTTTTTGTTCTGCATGTTCAAATGTTTTTTCTCCAACAAAGTCATCTTTTAATATTTTGTTAAAATATTCTTTAAAATTTCCAAAACCTTCTTTTTGCCCTGCAACAGAATAATAACTTATTATATTTATTGGTTTTTCAAACATAATTGTTTGTTTGCCTAAAACTTTTCCCACAAACACCTCTTAAACTATTAAATATATAAATCCTGCAATCATACTAATTAAGATGCCGTTAACAATAACAGGTCCAGCAATGCTAAATATTTTTACACAAAGCCCAAAAATAATTCCTTCTTTTTTAAATTCAATTGCTGGACTAGTTATTGAGTTTGAAAAACCTGTTATTGGCACAACAGAACCAGCACCAGCGAAAATACCAATTCTATCATAAACTCCAATTGCTGTTAGAAAACTTGCCAAAAATATTAGAACTATTAACATCCAAGCATTAGCTTCTTCCATTGTCATACTTGGAAAAATTTTTTGCAATACGTCGTTAATTGCTTGACCCAACATACATATTAACCCACCTACTAAATACGCATTAAATAAAGATGGCCAAGATTTAGTTTTGGGAATTTTAGCTTCAACATATTCGTTATATTTTTTATTTCTTTCTTCAATTGTCATACTTATTCTCCATAATTTTTATAATTTTTAACAACATATAAAAAAATATTCAATTTAGTAAATAATTTTTGTTTTAATACACAAATTAAATACATAACAATTGGAGGATATTTTTATGAATAAAAAATTAACAATTCTAACTAGTGTTATTGGTTCTGCTGTATTACTTAGTGCATGTTCTAACCCAACAACCCCTGTTTCTGTTGCAAAAAATTTAGAAACAAACTTAAACACTTTAAACAAATGCGTTAATAATTTAGACACTATCGACAACAACTATTTAATAAATCCAGACCTATACGGAACAACAAATTTAAATTATAATAACGAAAATAATAACGAATATAGTGTTACAGCAAACACAAACGAAACAACAACAAACAATTCAAACTTAAATACAAATTCAACAAATAATTCAAATACAAATTCAATAACTAACAATAATTTAACAAACACAAACAAAACTTTAAAAAACAGAACTTATACTAATTTATCTAAAAAAATTGATTACAGCCCAAGATACACTAGTTCAACAGATGCTTTTAATGATGATGATTCGTTTAATAACTACATGTTAAAAGTTCAAAAATTATACACAATTTCAAACGATACCATTGAAGCAAACAACTATTTAAAAAATTGTAAAGAAAAATTGCTTGAATGTTCTAATGAAGTTAAAAAGTTATCTTTAAATATGAAAGAAGGTTCTTTTGAACCATCAAGTCAACAATTATTAGCATTAACAAATTATATAAATGATTTAAGATACACAATAGATAATTTAAAAAGCATTAATGGCAAACTTAACTCTGAAATTAACAACATTAATAACACAACAGGCAACACACTAATCACAGGAGTTGATGTTATAAATAGTAACTATGTTAGAGTTTTAAACCATTTAGATACTAGAATTAATTATTTTAATAATGCCATTGCAACTTTGCAAGAAATTAAAGAGTTATTAATTTATGCTAAAGATTATTATAATTCTAACGCAATAAATCAAACTACAACAAATAATAACAACAACCAAACAACAAACACAAATAATACTCAAAACCTAAATAAAGAAACAGGAAAAACAGAAACAACTAATAATACAAATAATACAAATTCTTTAACAAACAATAATTCAACAAATAACACTACTAATACTATAAGTAATACAAACAACAATACTAATAATCAAAATAACACAATCAATAATACTAACAATCAAACAACCACTTTTAAGAAAAACATAGACACTTATAAAACTAACACTTTAAACAATAATAATAGCGTTAATAATTTAAATAATAATAATGCTAACAAAACTATCAACCAAAACACTACAAACAACACAAACAACACAACACAATATAAAAATAGCATAATAACACAAAACAACTTAAATAACGGAAACACAGTAAGCAATAACACAACATTAAATAACAACAACGCAAACAATAATGTTAATAATGTTAATAATGTTAATTACAATAACGGAACAAACACAACATACAACAACACAAATTACAATGCAAATAATTTAAATAACAACACTAACAATCTAGCCAACCAAAACAATGTTAATAACATTAAAACACCTAATGTAACTAATAACACAACAAATCAACAAAACAATTTAAATAATAATTTTAATAATCGAAACCAAACAACAAAAAATATAGACACATATGGAAATAGCACTTTAATTGATATGTTGAATAAAGGCACAGTAAATAATGGAATAAATAAACTATCAATTAAAACAAGTGCAGAAGCTGAAATCAATGATAAAAAAATTTTAGAAAATGAAAACAAAAATAATATTGTTTTAGACAATAATTGTGTAGATAATGACAACAAGTCTAATAGTTCAACCATAAACTTAAATAAAACAACAAAAAACAATAACAATCAAGTAGATATAAATAACAATGAAAATAATGAAAAAAATAATAAAATATATGAAAATCTAAGTGGTGACGATATTTTATACAAAAATAAAGAACAAGCATCTGTTAATAATTCTAATATTAAAACACAAACAAAAATTATCGAAAATAAAACAAATGATACCGAAAAAACAAAACCAAATTCAAACAAAACAACAACTAACAACACAGAAAAAAATAAAACAAATTTAAATAAAATTAATAAAAATACTATGAATAAAGAAAATTTAAATAAAGAAAACTTAAACGATAGCAACAATAAAATTAAAGAAGAAAATAAAAACACAAAACAACAAAAACCACAAAATAACGAAATTAAAAATGTTGATAGTATTAAATTAAATGAGACAAGTTTGTTAGTGGCTCCAAACCCTTCAAATGATTCAAAACCAATTAAAAAAATGTTTGCGTAATAAAAAAAGACCTTATCGGTCTTTTTTATTCTGCCATTTTTATTTTAATTTTTTCTAATATTTTTGTTTCTAACCTGCTAATTTGAACTTGGCTTACTCCCATTTCTTTTGCAATTTCTTTTTGAGTTTTTCCTCTAAAATATCTTAATAATATAATTTTCTTATCTCTAGGTTCTAATGTTTTAATTATACTCATCAATAAAAAATTATCCATATTTTTTTCAATTGAAGTTTCACATTCAACTTTATCTATAATTGTTAAATTTCTACCTGTATCTTCATCTTTCCCAATGGTTGTTGAAAATGATATTGGAGCAACAGAACTTTCCATTGCAAAAATAACTTCTTGATTTGTTATATTAAAATGTTGTGCTATAACTTCAACACTAGGTGTTTTATTGTTTATTGAAATTTCTTCTTCAATAAACTTATTAATTTGCATACATAAAGTCTTAACACTTCTGCTAACTTTAATTATGCCATTATCTCTTAAATATCTTTTAATTTCTCCCGCAATCATAGGCACTGCATAAGTAGAAAACTTAACATTAAATTCTTCCTTAAAGTTTTGCACTGCTTTTAAAAATCCCATGCTTCCTAATTGATATAAATCATCATATTCTATTCCTTTGTTCTTATAACGTTTTATAACACTTTTAATCAATGGTGAATTTTCAACAACAAGTTTCTCTTTTGCTAGTTCATCATTACTTTGCGCTTGTTTTATTAACGCAAGAGTTTGAGAAAAATCTAGCATTTTAACCTCCTACAACAGCTTGTTTTACCTCACTAAGTTTTTTACTTAAAACAACTTGTGTTCCTTGCATTTTTTTGCTTGTAACAATCATACTATCCATAAACGTTTCCATAACAGTAAAGCCCATTCCACTTCTTTCTGCATCTGGCTTACTTGTGTAAAATGGTTCTTTTGCCTCTTCAACATTATCAATACCAATTCCAAAATCTGAAATTGAAACAATAATTTGTTCATCATCCAATTTAACATTAATAATTATTTCCCCAATAACGTTAGGATATGCATGAACAACGCAATTTGTTACTGCTTCACTAACCGCTGTTTTTATATCATTTATCACCTCTAAATCGTTTGTTACAGCTAAGCAGAAACTTCCAACACAAGCTCTCGCAAACGCCTCATTTTCGCTTAAACTTTTAAATTTTAATGTCATTTCATTGTTATATTTCATAATTATCTCCTAACTAATTTTAGGCATAATTTCATACAGCCCACTCATTTTAAATATTCTTTCAATTTGATTATTTGGATTATAAACATAAACAGATTTGTTCATTTTCTTTAAAATTTTATATCTACCAATTAAAACTCCAATACCTGTGCTATCCATAAAAGTTAATTCTGATAAATCAAAAATAACTTCACTAAAATTCAATTCATTTATTAACTTTTCTAATCTTGTTCTGCAATACAAAGATGCGTGTTCATCTAATTCTCCTTGCAACAAAATTATTAAGGTTTTATGTGTTATTTTATAGTTAATTTGCATCACTACCTCCTAGTTAATTAATTATAACAAAATTAAAATTATGAAAATTTAGATGTTTTGTTATAATTTAGCAAGTGATGAATTATTTTGTATTTTATAAATTAAATTTTTAATCATAAAAAAATAAAATCTTACTAACAATTTGTAAGATTTCAAACACTTTAATCAATTATTATTTTATATATTATATTTAAATTTGAAATAAACACTGGATTTAATAAAAAAATAAAACTTACGAATGATTCGTAAGTTTTTTATTGGAGCTGGTGAAAGGAATCGAACCCTCAACCTACTGATTACAAGTCAGTTGCTCTACCTATTGAGCTACACCAGCATATTGTTTTTGGTGCCTCGGGGCGGAATCGAACCACCGACACGAGGATTTTCAGTCCTCTGCTCTACCGACTGAGCTACCGAGGCAAAATTTGTATTGGCGACCCGGAAGAGACTTGAACTCTCGGCCTCTAGCGTGACAGGCTAGCGCTCTAACCGACTGAGCTACCGGGCCATAGTAATTTTGCAAAATAATTGGTGGGCCTTCAGGGACTTGAACCCCGGACAAACCGGTTATGAGCCGGTTGCTCTAACCAACTGAGCTAAAGGCCCAATTATACGTTAAAACTAATTTATGGTCGGGGTGAAGAGACTCGAACTCCCGGCCCCTTGATCCCAAATCAAGTGCGCTACCAAACTGCGCTACACCCCGTTAACCAGTTTTAACGCTAACATAAGAATTTTACACTGAAACGCAACATATGTCAAGAAATATTTAAAATATTTTAAACATTTTATTAATATTATGCGTTTTTTATTCCTAAATTAAGCCTTAAGTTTAATTAGTATTTTATTGTTAATAAAATAAAAAAACTTTAAATATTATAGTTTTAAGTTAAATAAAACACAAACATATAAAGTTTAATTTGGTGGGAAGGGATGGATTCGAACCATCGAAGGTAGAACCGACAGATTTACAGTCTGTTGCATTTGGCCGCTCTGCAACCTTCCCTTATTTAAAAATTATTAATCACGAATATATAATACAATAATATTATCTAAGTGTCAACAAATTTTTATAATTTT
>CALVLZ010000003.1 GCA_944341445.1 uncultured Clostridia bacterium
ATTATTAATGGAGTTCTAGCTTCATCAATTAAAATACTATCAACCTCATCCACTATTGCAAAATGATAACCTCTAGCCATTCTATCTTGTTTTCTTATAGCCATATTATCACGCAAATAATCAAAACCCAATTCGTTATTAGTTGAATAAGTTATATCGCACGCATATGCTTTTCTTTTTGCATCTGGACGCATATTGCTAATTACAACGCCAACAGTTAAGCCCAAAAATTTAAAAACTTTACCCATCCATTCAGCATCACGTTTTGTTAAGTATTCGTTAACAGTAACAATGTGAACACCCTTTCCTTCAAGTGCAACCAAATATGCAGGCAAAGTTTCAACCAAAGTTTTACCTTCACCTGTTCTCATTTCAGCAATTCTGCCTTGGAATAATGCAATTCCACCTAAAATTTGAACATGGAAATGTCTCATCCCTAAAACACGGTCACTTGCCTCACGCACACACGCAAAAGCATCTGGTAATATATCAATTAGTTTTTCACCATTTTTTATTCTTTCTTTTAAAACAACAGTTGTGTTTTTTAATTCTTCGTCTGTTTTATTTTTATATACTTCACTTAAATCTTCAACTTTCTTTGCAATTTTTTCTAGTTTTTCTACGTTTCTAGTATTTTCTGATTTAAAAATTCTGTTTAAAAAACTCATAATTTCCTCTATTAACTATATTTATACAAAATAATAATACACTAAAATTAAATAATTAACAATTGTTTAAAGAAAATTTACTTTTATACATGTTTTTAAGTTTGATTTACAGCAAATAAAACTAAAAAAAATAAAAAATATGCTAAAATAACATATTTTTCACTTTTTAAATTCTTCTAACAAATTTGTTTCAATTGTATTATGCGCAATTGTTATAGCAAAAACATTTTTAACTTTTGCTTTAATTAATGTTTTTGCAACTTCATTTAAAGTGCTACCTGTTGTGTAAACATCATCAACCAACAACACGGTTTTGTTTTTTATTGCGTTTTTATCAACCACAACAAAAGCGTCTTTTAAGTTTTCACATCTTTGTTTTCTATTTAACTCTGTTTGTGTTTGCGTATCAATTTTTCTAACAACTGCATTAGTGTTAACAGACAAATTTAACAAACTTTTTAAGTAATAACAAATCTCTTCCGATTGATTAAATCCACGATGTTTAAACCTATTATAATGCAAAGGAACAGGTATAACGACATCCACTTTTTCATTAAGTTTTAAGAAACTTTTTAATATAAATGTGGCTAAAGTTTTTTGCAAATATGTTGCGTTGTTATATTTAAAATTTTTTATTAAACTGCTAATTGGTTCTTCATATTTAAACAAACTTACACACTTTTTAAAATATGGCAACTTGCTTTTGCATTGCATACATAACTTGCTTTCGCTTTTTATTAGTTCACCACAAACTTCACAAACCTTTCCATTAATCCATGGCAATTTTTTATAACAATTTTCACAAATCAAAAAATCTTCATTTGAAATTTCTTCGCCGCAACAAACACATTTAAAATCAGATGGAAACAAAATTTCCAAAATATCTTTTTTAAAATCACTCATCACTTTCAACAAACTCCTTATGTGTTTCAATAAGCAATTGTTTTAATAGTGTGTGTCTAACTGTTGTTCTATTGTTTTTAATCATCCTAATTAAGTTAACTTTTGTTCCAACTAAAACAACCATTTTCTTTGCACGAGTTACTGCTGTGTAAATTAAATTTTTTGTTAACAACATTGGAGGGCCTGATACCACTGGTATAATTGCACAATCAAACTCACTTCCCTGACTTTTATGAATTGTTATTGCATAAGATAAAACCAACTCTACTAAATCTGGTTTTAAATATGTAACAACACGGCCATCTTCAAAAGTTACTTGCAATTCTTGTGTTTGCATATCAACCAAAGTTATAACACCAATATCACCATTGAAAACGCCAGCGCCTTCTTCAAGTGGGCCTTTTTTCCAAGTTTTTTCGTAGTTATTGGCAATTTGCATAACCCTATCGTTTAACCTATAAATTGTTTTATCTGTTATAATTTCAGGTTTATTAAAACTTGCAGGATTAATTTTATCTTGCAAAATTTTGTTTAAGTTTTCAACACCACACAAGCCTGCTTTCATTGGTGCCAAAACTTGAATTTTAGAAATATCAACATTTAAAAATTTAGGGATTCTGTTTATTTGCATATCAATAACATTGCTAAGCATACTTTCAGGAGTTTCAACTTCTTTAAAGAAAAAGTCTTTGCTTTTATTATCTATAATTGGCATTTTGCCATTATTTATTAAGTGTGCATTTGTTATTATTAAACTATTATTATCTTGCCTGTAAATTTGTGTTAACTCAACAACAGGAACAACTTTGCTTGCAAGAATATCTCCTAAAACATTACCAGCACCAACTGATGGCAATTGGTCTTTATCCCCAACCAAAATTAGTTGTGTTCCACGTTTTAATGCCCTAATTAGATAATACATTAATTGAACATCAACCATACTAACTTCATCAACAATAACAACATCTGCTGGCAACTTATTTAAATTGTTATAAAAGAAAAGTTGTGCATTGTTAAAATCTATTTCAAGTGCTCTGTGAATTGTGCTCGCTTCACAATTTGTGCTTTCACTAAGTCTTTTTGCAGCCCTTCCTGTTGGAGCTAACAATTTAACAGATTTGCCCATATTTTTGAAAACTTGCAAAATACATTTAACTATGGTTGTTTTTCCTGTTCCAGGGCCACCTGTTATAACAGTTACGCCATTATTAACAACTTCCTTAACCGCTTGCTTTTGATTTTCGTGCATTTTTATTTTGTTAAAGTCTTCATAAAACTTAATTTCTTGGTCAACATTAATTTGCTTATCAAAATTCATCATGTTAAACAAGTTTATGCTTTGTGCAACTATTTTTTCAATGTTATATAGTTTTGTTAAAATAACAACGTCGCAATTATCAACTTGCATTATTTTAATAACACTATCCATAACCAAACTTGTTAAAACTTGTTCAATTTTTTCTGAATTTTTTGTTGAATCAAATCTTAAAAGTTTAATTAATTCCTCTATTAAATTTTCTTTAGGAATGTAAGTATTACCACTTTTTTCGCTAACATCTTTTAAAACATGCAAAATGCCTGCCCTAAACCTAAACTCACTATCTTCTGCAATTCCCATTTTGTTTGCAATTCTATCTGCTGTGTAAAAACCAATTCCGTCAACATCTTCAACTAACCTATATGGATTTGTTGTTAAAACTTGTTCTGTTTTTGCTCCATATGTGTTGTATATTTTTATTGCTAAGTTTGTGCTAATATCGTAGTTTTGCATTAGCATAACAGAACTTTGCATATTTTTAATTTCATTAAATGCTTTTCCAATTTCTTCTGCTTTTTTTGCACTTATTCCCTTAACCAAAGCAAGTTTAGCAGGATTATATTCAATAACATCTAAAGTTTTTTCTCCAAAATATTCAACAATGTTTAATGCTGTAACAGGCCCAACACCATAAATTAGCCCACTGCTTAAATATCTTATTATTCCTTCTTTTGTTGAAGGCACTGTTATTTTAACTGTTTTAACAGAAAATTGTTGCCCATATTTATTGTGTTTAACAAAGTTCCCACTAAGTTCCAAATTAACTCCTTCGCTAATTTGAGGGAATTTGCCAACGCACACAACAGGCTCGCCATTATGGTCAATAACCACAACAGTGTAACCATTTTCTGCATTTCTAAAAACAATCTCTTCAACTACACCTGAAATTACCATTAATTAATGTTTCCCTACTTTTATTCAATATAACGATTATACTATTATTTTTTAATTTTAACAAATAAATAAAATATTAAACTATAAATTTTAAAACATTTGTTCTAAACAATGTTGAAAATTTTATTTGACAGATTAACTTATGTGTGATATTATTTCAACAATTAAATATTTGCGAAGAAAGTTAAAAGTAAAAACTAAAATTGGTTTTCAGAGAAAAGTTGGTTGGTGCAAAACTTTAACGTTTTAGATTTTGAATTACATAACCGGAGCAAACCCTTCTCTTTGGGAAAAAGAATAATGAGTTTAAACTTTTGTTTAAAGAATTAAGGTGGTACCACGAAAGCACACTTCGTCCTTAAAATTAGGATTAAGTGTGCTTTTTTATAGGAGAATTATGGGATTATTTGAAAAATTACAAGAAAGAGGATACATTTACCAAACAACTAACGAAGAAGAAGTTAAAAAGTTGTTAAACGGAGAACCAACAGTTGCTTATGTTGGAATTGACCCAACCGGCGAAAGTTTGCACATTGGGCACTGCTTCCCTTTAATTATTGCAAAATACTTGCAAGAAGCAGGACACAAAGTTATTGTGTTGTTAGGTGGTGCAACAGCAAAAATTGGCGACCCATCTGGAAAAAACGCAATGCGTGCAATGGTTGATGATGATTTTATTAACACAAATTTAGCATCAATTAAAAATATAATTGGAAAATTTGTGGATTTAGATGGAAGCAACCCTGCAATAATTGTTAACAACAACGATTGGTTTAAAGATGTTAAATTTGTTGAATTTATGAGAGAAATTGGGCAACATTTTAACGTTAATAAAATGCTTGCAAGTGATGCTTGTGCAACAAGACTTGCTTCTGGCGGTTTAACATTCTTTGAAATGGGTTATATGTTAATGCAAGCATACGATTTTGTTGAGTTAAACAGAAGATATGGTTGCAGATTAGAGTTTGGCGGTTCAGACCAATGGGCAAACATTCTTGCAGGTGCAGATTTAGGCAGAAAACTTGCAATTCAAGAAGGCAAAAATGCAGAAACATTTCAAGCATTCACTAACCCACTTTTAACAAACAGCGAAGGCGTTAAAATGGGCAAAACCGTTGGCGGTGCTGTTTGGGTTTTAGAAGAAAAATTTAGTGTTTACGATTTTTATCAATATTTTTATAATGTTGATGATAAAGATGTTGAAAAACTTTTAAAACTTTTAACACGTGTTCCATTAAATGAAATTTCAGAATTAGTTAATTCAGATATCATTAAAGCAAAACGTGTTTTAGCCTTTGAAATAACAAAATTAGTTCATGGCGAAGAAAAAGCAAAAATTGCAGAACAAACTGCTTATGAAATTTTTAAAAATGGCGATGTTTCCAACGCTCCAACAGTGGAAATTAACCAATCTGAAATCGAAAACGGAATGAATATAACTAACTTGTTAGAAATAATTGGTCTTGTTAAAAGCAGAAGCGAAGCTAGACGTATGATTGAACAAGGAGCAATTTCATTAAACAACAATAAAATAACTGATTTTAATATGAATGTTACAGTTAACGATTTTAATGATGGTTACGCAGTTGCTAAAAAAGGTAAGAAAAACATTATTAAAGTTGTTTTAAAATAAAAATAAAATATTGTTTAAACAAAAAAGAACTTTTATCAAAATAAAGTTCTTTTTTTATTTAGATTTTATTTTAAAAACAAAAAAACAAGGTTTATTACCTTGCTTTTCTAACACCAAATAAATGTGCATATAAGCACTCAACGTTTCTTGGGTCTTTATCAACAACTATTTGTTTTGATTTTGCAATGTTTTTCTTGATAATTGAACTTTCTTTTCCCTTAAGTTTTTCCATTCTTGCATCAATTTCAACTTTATCATATTCTTTTTGTGCTGTTGCAACATTGCAAACACAACTTCCATCACCCAATTGAATTTGTAATGCTCTTTCTCCGTCTGTTGCGCAAATTCTGTTTATAGTAATATTTTCATTTTCATCTTTTACATAAGAAGCTTTTGCAAATAATGTTTTACCATTAACACAAACAATTCCTTCTAAAACTTCATTAGTATCAACGTAAAAATAAAACTTTCCGTATTCTTTAAATTTCCCTGGCATTTTATCCTCAACTATTATTGTACAACCGCAAACTTTATCTTCCATAAATACCTCTTTTATTAATTTTATTGTTTTCAAATTTTTCTCACTTAGGCTTTTTAATTGTAATTTTTTTATGTCTTTTAAAAAATTTAAAAACTCGGAATTCTCTTCATAATTATTTGCATAAACATTTAATTGTCTTTCCAACGCAAAAAACCACATTTAAAATTAAAGTTTATTTTATCCACTTTCCAATCATAATATAAAACAAATATTTCTAAACTTTCTTCAATGTTGTTTTTGGTGTTTTTAAAGTATTTACCAAAACAAAATGCTTTTTCATTGCTGTTAGAAATTTCAATCACCCCAACAAAAGGAATTTCTAACGCATAAACATTATTAGCAATAAAATTCTTTTCAATATTTTATTGAGATTATTTTTTTAAAGTTATTAAATATTCTCTAATTCTTTTTTGTCAAATTGAGTTAATTTTAACGTGCCATAATTATTACTATATTCAAATATCCCATATCCGCCTAAGACTTGAATAATATTAATATATCATTAAACTAAAATTGTTTCAATATTAAACTAACAAAAAATAAAAATAATATAAATTTTGTAATTTATTATTTATACTATTTTTATAGTTTTAATATTTAATTCAATAATATAACGAAATTATCATTTTTGTTCACATAATTTAAAACCCAATAATAACCAAACAAAATATAATAATAAAACAAAAAAAGAGCGAAACCGCTCTTTTATTATTATTCACCTACAAATGGTATAAGTGCCATAAATCTTGCACGTTTAATTGCAACTGTAAGTTCTCTTTGATGTGCTGCACAAGTGCCTGTTTGTCTTCTAGGAACAATTTTGCCTTTTTCAGTTATATAACGTTTTAATTTGTTAACATCTTTATAATCAATTTCTTTTACTTTATCAGCACAGAAATTGCAAACTTTTTTTCTAGAAGTTTTTTTAGGACGTTTTTGTGCAACAACGGCTTTATCTTCAACAGCTTCAACAACTGCTTCCATTTTTTCTTCGCTCATTGTAAACTCCTTAATATTTTATTTTTAATTAGAATGGTAAATCGTCATCTTCAACAGGTTGCAATTTTGCAACTTCTTCATTAGCGCGACTTGCACCATCGCTATTTTTTGTGCTCAAAAATTCAACTTCTTCTGCAACTATTTCAGTTACATATCTTTTTGTTCCATCTGGTGCATCATAACTTCTTGTTTGAATGCTTCCAGCAACTGCAGCTTTACTACCTTTTTTCAAAAATTTGTGGCAGTTATCTGCTTGAGCACGCCAAACAACAACATTAATAAAATCAGTGTCACGTTCACCATCAGCGTTCATAAATCTTCTTTGAACAGCCAAAGTGAAATTTGCACGAGATATTCCGTTAGTTGTTGTTGTGATTTCTGGGTCTCTTGTAAGATTTCCAATTAAATAAACTTTATTCATATTATACCAACCTTTAGTTTAGTTTTTTCTTAAACATAAACTTCTCATAACATTTTCATCAATGTTCATAAGTGAACTAATTTTATCTGGCAAACTAGAGTTGCATTCAAAATCAATTAGAACATAATATCCTTCATTTTTAAAATTGATAGGATATGCTAATTTTTTAACGCCCCATTTGTTAATGCCAATAATTTTGCCATTATCTTTTTCAATCATATCTGTGTATTTTTTAACAGCAGCTTCTTTTTGTTCATCAGATAAACTTGCAGAAAATATTGTTAACATTTCGTACTTGTTCATATATTACCTCCTTGTGGACTATCGACCTTAAAAAATTAAGGTAAGCAGATAATTAATTTAATTATCGCAAGTATTGTATCATATAATTTTTTATTTATCAACATTTTTTTAATATTTTAATAATTATAAATATATTAATACTTGCACCCATATTTCTATTTCTTAATTATTTACACACACCATTTGTTTACTCTAAAAATAAGCACCAATAACAAACGAAAAAATTCAAACAAAAAAAATCATAATTTAAACAATACAAAGTTTTTTGCAAAATAAAAGAACCCTTTTTTAAGAGTTCTTCATTAACTATTAAACATTAACTTATTTTTGCATATTTTTTCTTTCCAATTGTGAATAACAAGATAACAGAAACTATTAACGCAACACCAAAAATTGATAAATACACAATTTCAATTAACAACAAAGGAATTGTTAAAAGTGTTGAATCAACCATCATAAAAATAAACATAGGAACTAAAGTTAAAACAAAAATTATTAATAAATACAAGCCCAAACTTCCCGATTGTTTAACCGCAACCATTTCATTAGTCCAATTAAGTTTTGGTAAGCACAAGTTTATAAACATTCCTAAAAAACTTGTTGCAAAAACTTCAACCGTTACTAACAACAATAACAAAACAAAAGTTAACGCACTAACAAAATTGCCAATACTAAAAATTATAACGCTTAATAAAGCAAACGGCAAAACTAACAAAATGTTGAACGTTATTTTTGATAAAACAATTTGGTTAAACGAAATTGGCAAACTTTTATTTGAAACAAATTTGTTGCCTTCCATATTAATACTAACAGAAGTTGTTGCACTCATACTTAAAGAAAACAACGCAACAGAAACATACAAAACATTTTGCATATTTAAAGCATACTCTGGAACATTTGCAATACATAATGATATGCTTGAAATTAAAACTATTAAAACACCAATAAAAGAATTCGCAACCCAAACACCACAAGAGAAATATCGTTTTGCTTCGTTTTTAATAAGCACATTAAATAATTTTGTTTGTTTAAAATAAATTGGTTTTCTTTTTTTATTAGATTTAATATTTAATAATTTTTCATTTATATAATAATAAGTTTTTGTCAAAATATATATACATAATGTCAAACATATAATACCTAACAACAAATAAACTAATATGTATAAATATTGACTACTTGCAAAAATCATATGAAATGGACTTGCATAAAAGAATAAAATTGCAAATAAAACATTTATGCCATTATTTAAAATATAAGTATATAATTCATTACTTACTACACTTATACCCATCAAAAACACAATTAAAAACACAAACTGAAAAGCAGAAGATACCTTTTCTCTGTTTTTAAACTTATTTGCAATTATGTTAATTAAAACAACTATTAGTGAAGAAATGAAGTTAATAATAATTGGCAATATTAAACAAACAATCACGGTTGCAATAACTAACCAAACATTAATTGCTTCATAAATAAAATACAAAACAATAAATGGCAAAAGTATAATAAATGTTGCTATTAGTGAAAACAAATAAACAGTTATAAATTTTGCTATAACAATCTCTTTAGATTTGATTGGAAGCGGAGTTAAAATTTCATAATCCTTTTTATTAAACATCAAACTATTTAATTCATAAATCATAAAAGCTGTTAAAAACATTGTTGTTGTAACAACTCCAGCAAAAGGTAAAATGCTATTTGAAAGTGCTTGCACACCTCTTGCAATGGAATATGAATAATAAACAAAAGCAGCAACAACTAATGCCCAAATTAAAACAACGGAAATTCTTCTTTTATTATTACTTTTTTTGTTTATATTATAAGTTTGAGTTAACAATTGCTTAAAATATATTTTTATTAAATTTTTTATATTAGTCATTGTTCTCTAAACCTAAGAAAAGTTTTTCCAAACTTCCCTTTCCTTTAACCTTTTTCATTTCTCCACTTGTAATAATTTTTCCATCTTTAATTATTGCAACGTGGGAACAAATTTTTTCTGCAACATCTAAAACGTGTGTTGAATAAAAAATTGTTATTCCTTGTTTAGCCAACTCTTGCATTATTTCTTTAAATTCATGGCTGGTTGCTGGGTCCAACCCAACAAAAGGTTCGTCTAGCAATATTAGTTTTGGTTTATGAATTAAAGCTGAAACTAGCACAAGTTTTTGCTTCATTCCGTGAGAATATGTTCCAATTATTTCTCCTAAATTATTATTAATATTTAGTCTTTTAGAATAATATTCAATGTTCTCTTTTCTTTCGGCATTATTTAAACCAAAAACATCTGCAATAAAATTTAAATATTCTATGCCTGTTAAATGTTCATAAATATCTGGATTATCTGGCACAAAAGCAATTTGCTTTTTAACTTCCATATCATTAGTTTTAACACTTAAACCATTAACAAAAATTTCGCCTTCTTCAAAATCTAAAATTCCCGCAATAGCTTTTAGGGTTGTTGTTTTACCTGCACCATTATGACCAATAAACGCACAAATTTCACCATCATTAACAGTTAAATTAATGTTGTTTACAGCTATTTTTTCGCCATATCTTTTAACAAAATTTTTAATTTCTAACATATTATCTCCTCGGTTTTAACAACATTTGAAAATCTTAATATATTATGCTTAAAGTTTATATTATATAATACCATATAAACTTACAATTTAACAACTTAAACAAAAAAATATAAAGGACAAACCTTTATATTTTTCCACGAATATCGTAATTTGTTGTTACAACAACACCCTTTAAAATATCTTTAACTTCTTTTGAATTTATGCTCTCAGTGTATTTCACAAAATCATTATAATTATATTTATAAAGTGAATCACAAATACCTAAAATATCACAATTGTTTTCTATGCTTTGTTTTATGATTTTCGCCAAACTTTCATCTATTTTATTTTTTATTGTGTTTTGCAAACTTTCACTCATATAACTAGATAAGCCATACATACTATCTATTTTATACTCATCACTTTTTATTTCTTCCAATTTAAAAATTACGCTTATATCAAAATTAAAAATAGGTATTCCATTATTAAATTTAGAAGAAGTTTTAATATCTTTATTTGCTATTTCTAACACTAAATCAACATTTTTAAAAGTTTCATTTGAAAAGTTTTCAACTTTATACAAGCCTTTTTTAGTTTCACCATTTAATATGTTCAAAGCTTCCAATTCATCGTCTTTAATCTCTTTAATTAACTTGCCGCTATTAACCAATATTAAATTTGCTTCACTTTTTAATTTTTTGTTTTGAGATTCTCCTTGACTAGAACTCTCTGAACCACCCTGAGAACCACCTGATGTTTGAGATTCTTCTTCAACTTCAACCATATTAATAACTGAACTTTTGTATGGATTAAAATAATTAATATAAAATTCATCAACATTCATATTTGTGTTATATGCATGATTGTTGGAATAATCAGCTAAATTTCTTAAACTTAAATTTAAGTTATTTTTTTCTGTAGTTATAGATTGCATAACATCTTTTGCTTTTCCATTTGTTGCCATTAATGTTGAGTTTATTGTTAAATTATTTGTTCTATAAAAGAAATCTAAGTAAGTTGCAACATTTTCATTAAAAAGTTCTTTATTAATAACTATTGCTTCACAATGGGCTAGACCAACAGTTTTTCCTAAATTAAATGCAATTTTTTCCATAGCCAAAGAAACATTTTCTGCACTTGCACTTGATGTTTCAAGTTTGGCACCCAATTGACCACTTGTTTGAGGAACTATAAAAACAATTGTTACTTCAACACCCTCGTCAGATTTATCTAAACCAATGCTTGTGGCAATTGCAGTTTCAAACGTTTGCCCTTGATTGTATAAAGCCTGAGGTGCCATAATAACAATAATTAAAGCAATAATATAAAACGCTTTATTCCTTAACACTTTTTTTAATAAGGTCATTATTATTACACCTCCTTTTCTTTATCATTTCAGATATTAATAACAATAGAGGTATTGAAACTTGCATTAAAATTGTAATTATTGCAAACACATTGCTTGTTACAATTTTAACACTTAATTCTAAATTTAAATATAGTGCCAAAGCTGAAACAAATAATAAAGTTATAACAATAAATATTCCAACACTTTTATTTGTAACACTTGTGAAATTAATAAAACTTTCTAAACAAAATATCATATAAACGCCGGTTTGAAATATTAATAAAATTGTCCAAATAATAATTGTTACCCAATCCAGCCTACTTACAGTTGCTGGAAAGGATGCATTTAAAGGCAACTTTGAAATAGCAGGATTTTGTGTTAAGCCCATAACATTAAAAACCCCTGCATATGTTAAATAAAACACAATAACTAAAATTGTTGTTAACGACCAATACTTAAAAATTTTTGAACTTGTTTTTTCAGTTACTTTAAATTTACCTAACAACATTATTATTGTTAAATAATCTCCATAAGAAAAATTCCCTTTAAACACGCCACTAAAAACAGGGTTTAAACCATTGTTTAAAAAAGGTAAAATATTATCTAACTTAAAATTAGTTAATGGTATGATTAAGCCAAGTATTAGCCCAATTGCAATTAAAACATAAAAAATTTCAACTGTCCTTCCAATCGTTCTAATTGTTTTATACATCATATAACCAATTAACAATAAAAACGGAAAAATAAAGAAAAACCAATTAATTTCATCAAACAAATTGCTTAAAAAAAAGTTATGAGTTTCCTTTAATATTAAAACGCTTTTTGCAAAGAAATAAACAAATAAAATAAAGTAAATTATTTTAGTTAAAACTTTTCCAAAATTTTCTAATAATATTTCTTTTAATGTTTTATCTGGATTTCTTTTTAAAAACCAAAGAGTTATTCCTAGAAAAAATAAATCTATTATGGAAGAAAACACTGCACACCAATACATATTTTGGTATGCAAATTTTGCATATAAAGCCGGAAATACTATAAACTTTATTGAAATTATTGAAAGTGATAATAGCACACACACTTGATGTTCTGTTAGTTCTTTCATTTCTTACCCCCCCTGCCTTATATCATTTTTATGTGGAATACTTTTTGGTCTTTTTTTCATGTTAGTTATATCAACTTTAGAAATTGCATCTTTTAAATCTTCTTTGATTCTTGGAGCATATGGTGCTAAATAAGCACTGCCATAACTATCAAAATCGTTTAAATAAATAATAATAAATAAATTTATAAGTATCATTCCATAAAAGCCTAAAATACCACCAGCTAGAGTATTTAAAAACCTTAGCAAACTTAATTGGTTTGCTTGCTCTGGAACTGTGTATAGCGTAATTCCACTAAGAGCAACAATCATAACACTAGGAGGTGAAATTAAACCTGCTTTAACAGCTGTATCACCTAAAATTAAAGCACCAACAACACTAAGCGCCAAACCTAAATATTTAGGCATTCTTAAACTCGCTTCATACAGAACTTCAAACAAAATTAAAACAAACAAAATTTCTGCAAATGGAGTTAGTGGAAGCCCTGTTGTTGTGTTCATAATAGTTGTTAAAAAATTAAGCGGAATGGCTTTATAATGATATAACTGAATTGCAATATACATACCAGGCAATAGCACTGTGATTAATATACTTATAAATCTAATTACTCTAACAAGTTTTGCGTGTGAATGTTGCCCATAATAGTCATCACCACTTTGCAAATCTTCAATTAACATAAATGGCAAAGTTAAAACTATTGGTGAACCATCAACTAAAATTGCCACACGTCCTTCTAACAGTTTTGCAGCAACAACATCTGGTTTTTCAGTTGAGCCAACTTGTTTAAAAATAGATTCTCTGTGCTCTTCTAAAAACTGAGCAACATAATAAGAATCAATAACGCCATCAATGTTTATATTTTTTATTCTTTCAATAATTCTTGCAACAATCTCTGGTTCTGCAATATTATCTAAAAACATAACCGAAATGATAGTGTTAGTTTGTTTTCCAACTTTTAAATTTTCAACTTTTAAATTAGGAGTTGACAAAATTTTTTTAACAAGTGCTATGTTTGTTTTAATGTTTTCAACAAAACCTTCTCTTGGTCCTTTTAAAACAGCACTTGTTGGAGGCTCTTGAATACTTCTTTCCTTTAAACTATCAACTTCTAACTTTAAAGCAACATTATATCCGTCTAAAAAAACAAAGGCTTTACCTTTTGTTATATCAGTAGACATATCTTTAAAATCTTGTACTTCTTCAATTTCCGGAAATATAATGATATTAGTTTTTATGTATTCAACAAAGTTCCCTTTAATTTTATTTTTATTTTCCATTGCAGGTTTTAAAACAAATTCAGAAATAACTTTAACATCTGCCAAACCTTTTAAATAAACTATTGCACATTTTGTTTTACAAACATTAAAAGTTTTAACAATTAAGTCTTTACTATTCAAAAAATTGTCGTTTATTATTTTTATATTTTCTTGCAATTTCTTTTTAATTTTTTCATCTTCCATAAAAATAAATTACTCCATTTTTGTTTATTTTATTTTGTGAAAAACAAAAAAATATATTCATTTTGGCTTTAACAAAAAAATAAAGCAAGTTTAATCTTGCTTTATTATGCGTATTCACCTGTGTTTCTAACAGCAACAATTGTTGCATTTCCAAATGTGTCAAAACCACTATGCTTTGGTTCACTGCTTATAAATTCTAAAACAGTGGTTATTCCTGCTGTTGATTTTGCAATTCTTAACATAGAATCTATTTCGCTTGAGCTTTTATTTATTATTATAAACTCAACATTGTTTATTCCACTTTCTTTCAAATATTTAAACAGATTGTTTAATTGTTCTTGTGTTCCAACAACAAAATCATATGTCGCATTATTATAATTATATGTTAAATTTGAATAATAAGAGTAGTTTGAATTTGCTGGCATTGTTAAATCATAATCAACATCATAAGGATTATGGTCTATGCTAACATTTTCTCTTAACACGTTATCTGAAACTAAAAAATATTCATGTGTTAAAATTTGTTCATTTGTTATCTGGTTTTCATTCTTTACATCAAGTTCAATTTCTGTCCAAGTTATATCAACACCATACCAATTACCATCAAGTTTAACTTTGTTCCAAGCATGGCCGCCACCACTTGTGCTTCCGCTAATTCTGGCACATTCAATACCTTCCATTTCACACATAATATCAAATGCTTTTGAAAAGCCATCGCACACAGCAAGGTTATCATCAAACACGCCTTCTAAATAAAAGCAGTTATAAACTGTTGCATTAAAACTACTGCCTTGTTCGCTTGATTTATATAAAATGTTATAATCGTATACTGTGTTATATGCAATATAATCGTATATACTTAAAACTTTTTCATAATCAGTCATTTCATCTGAAATAATTTCTCTTAACACGCCTTTTATTTTATTATACATTCTTTCAGCTGAACTTCCTGGAACACAAATTGGAGTGCTGTTATGAGAAACTGCCCAATGCAATTGCTCTGTTGTTGAAACTTCTTCAAGTTTTATTCTTTTATCAGAAGCAAAGTCATCGTAATCAGAAGAACGTTTTGCGTAAGTGTGAGTTAAATAATATGGTTTATAATCTGTGTTTTGAACAAACACTTTTTTAGTTGCACCATTAAAATATTCACTTTTGGTTGTGTAATTATTAGTCCAAACATAATTAGGGCTTGTTAAGTAACTTTCACCAACTCCATAAAAATCAAAATTTATTGTTACAACATTTTGGTTTGCGTCAACAAATTTAAAGCTTGGTTCAAAAGCACATGTTTCATTTAATTCATAATAAATTAATTCTTCAAATTTTTCTTTAAATAAATTTTTTTTAGTTTCACCACTTGCACTACCAACTAGGGTTTGCATATAACTGTTAGTAAATTTTAATGTTAAATTAGACTTTTTATAAACTAACATATAATACAAAACATTAATAAATTCTTCTTCGCTAGATATATACAAATCATCATATCTATTATTAAAATTTATGATTGTTTTAGTGTATTCACCTTTATCTCCACTTTTATCTGCATAGTTATAAAAATACTCTTCAGATAAAACCAATTCATTATCTGCATTTCTATAACCAACCCTAAAACAAGTTATATCATTTAATGCAAAGCTATCAAGTTTTAACGCATTTGTATCACAGTTAACAACCTTTGTGCCATTATTTGTTGAAATGGTTACAACGTACTTTGCAATGCCTGAAATTTCATCCCATGTTAAAATGTTATTGGCTGAAACTTTTATATTTCTATTAACAATGTTTTCGTTATTAACAAAGTCAACTTTTTCTGAAATACTTGTTTCACTATTAACATATACAACAACAGGACTATAATTTTGGGTAAATTTTGATTGATTTTCTTCTGGTCTAACACATATTTTAAATCTCACAGATTTTAAATTTTTAACAATACTAGTGTAATCGTAAGTATATTTTGTTTTAGTTTCATCGTCTTCAATTGTTGCTTTTAATGAATCATTAGCATAAACATCATAATAAGCAGCATTTTCAACATCATTCCAAATTAACAAATTGTTTTCTTCGTCAATTGTTAAATTAGGAGATTCTAGATAAGTTGTTTTATTTTGCATATAAATTAAAGTTCCACAAATAAGAATACCTGCGAAAATTGCAATAATCACAAAATAAAACAATCTTTTAAAAATTTTGTTAGACAACTACTTACTCCTTTTATTTTAATTTTAATTTAATTAAATCCTTAGTTGTATTAATTTTTGAATTGTTTGTTTGCTCAGTGTTTTGGTCTTCATAAAATTGTTCTCTCATATAACTAACCCAAGCATGTGGAGCATTTTCCCAAGTTAACCTATCAACTATTGTTGATATCACTGCTTCAATTGCTTCAACTTCAACAACTAGTTCTGCACTTTTGCCACCAACAATTTCTGTTAAAACGTCACCGTCAAAATAAATTCTATCAATCAAGGTTATAACATTATTATTTGCAATTTTTCCTTTATAATAATTGTAACCATCACTTTGTTTAACAATAACCATTCCAGCATCGTTAACATAAGTATCTTCAACTTCTTTAACATATTTTATAAAATTATCTTGATAATTTTGAGATTCATCATACTTAACCGCATCTTTAATTTCAACACCATCAACAATTAAAGAAACTTTATATCTTAAATATATATCACTCCAACCATCACCATAATCACCGCCAAAATTAACAGAATTGCTTGCTTTAACAACCAAATCAAAAGTATCTCCTGGTGTTACTGAAATTATTTCATCTTTATTTTCTATTGAAACACTAACACGTAAGTTACCGCCTTCTGTTGAAAGTTTATAGTCAATGTAAATCCAAACTCCAGCGCCAATTCCTATAACAAAAAGCAATAATAAAACAAGTAAAAGAATGAAGCCTTTCTTTCTTCTTTCTTTCTTGTTTTTATCTTGTTTTAGTATTTTTTTTATTAAATCTTCATTCTTTTGTTGAATTCTTTCTTTTTTTGTTTGTAATGCTTCTTTTTGTGTTTTTAAGAACTCATCATTTTCTTTTGTTTCATTTTTCTTAATTCCACTAGCGTCAACACTTTTATTTTTTTCAGTTGAAGCATTTTCTTTTTTTTGTGTTTTATTTTCGGTTTTATTTTCTTTGTTTAGATTGTTTTTTGAATTTTCAGAAGAAAAAACAGATTTAGAATTGCTTTCTAAATTTTTGCTGTTTTTAGTTTCTTTTTTTTCTTCTGACATATTTCTCCTAATAATTCCCTAAAACAATTAATTTATAGGAAACGCTTCATTCAATTTTTCTTCTGCAAGTTTAATTGTGTTTGGCAATTGGTCTGGATTAGTTGGATCTTCATCAAAAAATATTGCTTGAATACCTTGAAATTCAACTGTGAATTTAATGCTTGCATTTGCAAACCTATTATCTAAACTTTTTGGTATTTGAAAATAATTGTTAATAAAATCAATAGTTGCACCATTTTCACAGTTAATGCTTTCACAAATTGAATTTTCAATATTTCCACCACTTGTTTCAACATTATTGTTTGAACCTAAATAATACCACCAGCCATTGTATAATGCCCATTTATTGTTGCCTGTTGTTGCAATTATACTTTGCAAATTTATATTAATTTGTTCTTGCAAATATGCTAAATCTTCTTGTGTTATTCCTTCTCCACCAACTTGCAATGTTAAAGATGCACGCAACAAGGCTGGAGTGTTTGAATTTGTGAACTTAACACGAGCCTGAGTTAAAACACTCATACCTGGTAACAAATATTCACTTGGAATTTCTATTGGAAGAGGTGCCCCATCTGGAATTTTTTCTCCATCACCATCAACCATATTCAAAATAACGGCATCTCCCATAACCAATTGTTTATCTGCTTCGTCTTTTCCTGCAAACCATGCAAAAGTAGAGCCAATAGAAACAACAATAATAAGCAACGCAATTAGCACTGCGATTATGCTATTATACTTAACTAAACGTTTTTTTAGCATAAAGTTGTACTTACTCCCCCTTTTGTACATGATTATACATATTACTATATTATATATTTTTTTTAAATTTCAAGCAAATTAAATAGCCACATTGAAAACTTAATATTTATAAATATTAAAATAAAAAACTAACTAGCAATAATTAAACTAAACCAATCGATAGGAGCAGTGTTCCATTTTTTATTTACTTCGTTTTTGTTAATATCTAAAGTCTCAAACATAACAACAATTGTTTTTTCGTTAGTGTTACTTTTATCGAATTTTGGCAAAATAATTCCCGAACAAAATTCATACTCTGTGTTGCTATTTAAAACTTTGTTGTAATAATAATAGCCATCTTCTCCAATTAACCAATTATCATTCACAACAGCTTGAACATTAAAATTTTCAAAATTCTTTTCACATCCAATAAGTTTGCTTCTTAAAACTAACTTATTGTTGTTTGTGTTGTTGTTATACTTAATGTTTTGATTAAGTTGCAATTCTCCAACAACATGTGCTGGAAGTTTTAACGTTGCAACACTACCATTATTTTCAACCAAATTAATTGAAATTGGTTTTGTTATGTTTACATTACTTTCGTATTGCTTTAATTGCATATTTTGAAAAACAATAATTGCAATTAACGCACTTATTAATGCAATATTTAAAAACATAAAAACTATAAATAATTTTTTGTTTTTTAAATTCAGTTTAGTTTTATTAGAATTATTCTGTTTATCTTTAAATTCCAAATTGTTATTAGTTTTTTTATTTTGTCCAAGAGGATTATCCCCTGAAATTTTATTTTTATCTAATTTTTTTGCGCTATTTTTAATGCTACTTTTGTTATCACTTTTATTGCTGCTATTGTTATTATTTTTAATGTTTGTTGCTAGATTTAATTCTTCTAAAACTTTTTGCGTGCTATCAATTTTTTTCTTCATAAAACACCAACTTTTTTATATTTATTATTTAACAAATTAGTGTAATTATGCAAAAAAAAGAAACAGCATTACGCTGTTTCATCAAGTTTTCCCCAGGTTGGATTGTTTTCATCAAGCAGTGGATTTTCAATGTTCGCACTTTGAATTGCCTCAACTTCAAAAAATACTTTTATATCTGCATTTGCATATTCATTTTGTAAATTTTCATTTATAACAATTATTCCATCATAAAACAATTCACTTTCCATATTTTTAACAATTCTTGCACTGCCAACTTGTGAATTTTCTTTAACACAAAGAACCCACCAATAATCGTCTGAACCATCTTCTTTTTTAAAGTTAACTTTTTTCCACACGTCACTATATGGATTAATTGTTCCTTCTTTAATTAAATCTTCTTCAAGGGGTTTTCCATCTTCGCCTAAAACATCATCACAAGTTATTGATAACCTAACTCTAACATATGCATCTGAACTTGCGTTATCTTGTTTTCCTAATTGAAAACCTGCTTTAACTTGAACTTTGCTTCCAGGCAAAATTTTGCCTGTGTTTGGCACAATTTCAGATGATATTGTTCCATCTAAACCTGTTATATAAACTTCAACAGGGTCTGAGAACACAATGTTTGCAGTTTCTGTTGCACGTCTTGTGTACCAAGCAAAAGTTCCGCCAACAATTCCACCAATAATTATGAAAATTATTAATGAGATTATTATGGTTCGCTGAATTTTTAATTGTCTAGCAATATCTTTTTCTTCCATTAAATTCTCCCTTAAACTATATCATACTTAGCAATTGCATTTTTCCATTCTTCTGGTGCATCTGCCCAATCAGAGTGCTCCTTATAAGCCTCATATGCTCTTTGAATTGCATACACTGTTATTTTTAAATTAACAGGTTTGTTGCAATCTTCGTTAGAAAGATTGTTTGAAACAATAAAACCTGTGTTAAAAATTGCAGAAATATTTTGGTTTATATATCCAACATAAAAATAACTATTACCATTTTTAATCCAAGTTTGTTCGCCGTTGCTTTGTTTATCTTGGTCGACATATAAAATTGGCTCAACAATATTTTCATCTGTGTTTCCAACTTTTGCGTCACATTCAAAAACAACTTTAATATATGCATCTGTTGAATTTTCTTTGCTTTTTATTGTGGTTGTTTTGTTGTATGTTTTATTAGGTTCCAAAATCACATTTTCAAAATTTAAGTCAGTTGTAACTTCCAAATCCAAATTTCCAAAAATTGCAACGTTTTCTCTATAATCTTTTCCAGAATACCAAGCGTATGTCATGGAAACAATAAGAATTAAAATAATAAAAGTTACAACATAAACAATGTTTAATTGTGTTTTTTTGTTGTTGAAAACATTATTTTCCACTTGTAACCTCCATTATTTTTCTTTTATTTTTTTATTTCCAAGCAGTCCACTCTGCAGGTATATCTCCAAATGGTTTAACTGCATCATTAACCAAATAAGCGTTTCCGCTATAAGCAATTATTTCACAAACAACTTCAATATAAACTGTGTTATTTGTAAAACTTGCGTTTGGTGTTATTCCTGTTACAATATCCACCATTTCATTAGCATTAACAACACTATTATACAAATAATAATGCCCGTAAACATCTTGTAAAGAACTATCTGCATATTGTGCTACATAATTGTTAAAAGAAACATTTGCTTCATTTTTTTTAATTAATATGTTTTGAGTAAACCCATTAGCGTCCACTTTTTGAAACATATTAAAAGTAACCCTAACTAAGCCCGAAATTGTTCCGGTGTTTTTAAATTTTAAATTAATTGGAGTATTCACCCCTAGTGTTAAATTTGAAACAACAATATCTTTTCCTGCTTGATATGTGTTATTATCTTCATTTAAAACGCCACTAACAACTTCATTATTATAATATATTTCTAAGCCCAATGAACCAACAGACGTGTTTGTATTAAAATTTTTAACGCTTGTTAACCAAGCCAAAGTTCCAGCAAGCGAAAAAACAAATACCAAAATTATAACTATTGGCACTACAACATTTATTTTAAATTTTTTAGAATTATTTTTTTCCACTTTTATTCCTACTCTTTAACCTTACATAATTTTACGTTTTTTTACAATTTTTGTAAAGCAATTATAAGTATTAACATCACTATTAATTATTGCTAATAATTAAGCATTTAAACTTTACCAAATAAACAAAAATAAGCGGAAACAAACCGCTTATTTTGCTATACATACTGAAGTACAAAATATACAAGAACAATGAAACCAACAATTATTAAAATGTTTTGCCTAATGTTGTTAAAAAATGAACCCAATCCCGGAAAATATGCAATCACAATTCCTTCAATTTCAGAAAATTTAACTTGGTCCACTTTTGCATCTTCTGGTTCAGCATCTCCTCTTGTGTAAACACAGCCATTTTCATAATCAACTTCAACAATTCTGTGTGTTACAAAAGTGTTGCCTGTGTGGCTATATGTTGCCACATCTCCAACTTTTATGTCTTCATTGTTTTTGCTATGAATAACTATTAATGTGCCTCTTGGCATGGTTGGGTTCATACTATCGGTTAAAATATTTAAATATTTATAACCAAAAACCCAACCTAGTAAAAAGGCAATTAACACCGCTAAAATTATATTACGAATAACAGCAAATACCCATTTTTGCCACTTGTTTTGATTTGTAAAAATATTATAGTTCATAATTTTCTTCCCATGTTAATATTGGATAATTTGCTTCAACATATTTAAACGCGCTGCCTAAACTTGTTGCAAAACTTTCTTGTTTTGCTTCATCTTCACTAACAGCTGTTATTCCGCTTGTTGAACTATCATTCATATTTCCAATAAATTTAATTGTTTTATCAGTTCTAACATAAACATTATTAGTGTTTGCATTTGAATTATACTCATTTCTTCCCATAATCGAACCATAATTTAAGTAATTAGATCCTTCATTGAAAACTTTTAATTCATTAATCACAACATAAGAATCGCTTATTAATGTTTCACTTGAAACACCAGCATTTAATTGTCTTGCAATCAATCCGCCAACATAAACATTTTCTTGCGCATTGTTACCATTTTGTGCATTAATGCTAATTATTGCATAACTGTTAACAATTTTACCAAAACTTATTAGTTCACTAACATTTTTGTTAGAAGAATTTTCTGCAACTAAGCCACCAACTATCATTCTTGCATTGTTTTTATTATCAGAACTTAATGTTGCTTTAACATAACAATTTTCAACTAAATTTGCGTTTGTTACAACAATTCCTGCTATTTGCAAACCAGAAATATTTGCAACGTTTCCGCAATTAGAAATTGTTCCGTTATTTAACACTGCAATTCCACCAAATTTTGTTTGATTTACAGTTGTTTCAATCTTTCCATCAAACTCTAATTTATTAACAGAGTTTTGAATTGTTGCATTTTCTGCATTAAAGTTAACAATTCCACCCGCTTCAACATTTTTATTATAATTAAATATTGCTTTTGAGCCATTGTAACCTTCAACAATACAATTTGAAATTGTTCCAAAGTTGTTAACTGCAACACCACCAAAATAATTAGTGCTTAAATTATCTATTGTGTATTGCAATCTTAAATTTTTAATAACACCATTATTTGAATTAATAAATCCAGAGTTATTAGATGTGCCTTTTAAAATAATGTTTGAAATTGTTTTGTTATTGCCATCAAATATAAATGTGCTTTCAACGCTATCAATTATTTGCCAATTTGTGCTTTGTCCACCAAGAGTTATGTTATTTCCAAGTTTGAATGCACTTTCTGTGTAGTAAATAATATTTTTTAATTGATTTTCGTTTTGTAAGATATAAGGCAATTCTTTAGTTCCATTTCCACTTGCATACAAGTTGAACTGTTTATTAGTTAAAACTTCATCACTATAATCAGAATAAATTTTATCGTTTCTTAAACTTCTAATTTTAATAGTGTAATCATTTGCAATATATTTTAATTTATAACTTGTTGCGTTAATATCAAGAATTATATTTTCTTCTTTCTTTAATCCGCTACCATCTGTGTAACTTAAATAAACAACAGGTTTAGTATCGGCACTAACGTTTTCCCAAGTTAAAGTTCCTTTTGCATCCAACTGTAAATTAATTGGTGCAATTGGCAACACCATATGCAATGCATTAGAATAATCACTTAATGTGTATATTGTAATGTTATCGTTTGCTTTTTCATTAGGACCATATGCTGAAACATAAATATCATATTCATTTAATTCCAATCCTAATTTTGTTGCTTGTTCTTCAATTGTTTTTATTTTTAATTTAATTCCTAATTTATCATCTGTTTCTTCGAATAATTCCATATTAGATTCAGTGTTTAAATTTAAAACAACACTGCTATCTTTCTTAGAAACAATTTTAACATTATAACCAACTGCAAAATCAACTTTATTCCAGAACGCAAAATTTTCTATTTCTGCATTTTCTAACTCTTTAGAATCTTCTTGAATTGTTGGAGCTTCTAATTTAAAGAATTTAATTTCAGCAGTCTGTGATGATAAATAATAATAGCTTTGTCCGTTTGGAACATTAACAAGTTCATCATTTCCAACAAAAGTTATGCTTAACTTGTAGTATCCGCTTGGTTTTAAGATATCTTCTTTAGAATACATATCATATTCTTTTGTTTCGCTTGATAATTGTTCTAAATCATATTCTTTAACAATTGTGTCATAAGAGTTAGATGAATATCTATATAATTTCGCATCTATTCTACTACATGGCAATGCTTGAGTTGTAGTATCTGCCCATCTTACAACACCTCTTAATGTTGAAAGTTCAGGAGTATCAATAACTCTAAACAAAACAATATTTGAATATGGACTATTTAAATAAATTGAATTATTATTTAAAATTGCTTTAACAGAAACATCGTAAGAACTACCTGCTGGCATTAATAATGTGTAAACATTGTTGTTGCCAAGGTTTGTTTCTTTATCGCCAACTTTAATAACATATTCGTTTGCATTGGCAACAGAGTCCCAAACAATTTTTCCGTTTTGGGCTTTTAAATTTTTAGGGTCGTCAATTCTTGTGTATTTTGCAGAAGAAGAAACATCCCCATTATGTTTTAAAACTACTGAAGCATCCGAGTTAGAAGTTTTTTCAATTGTTCCAAGAGGTCTAACTTGCAACACATATTCAAATTTATTTCCTGAACTATCAGTTGCTTTAAATGTATCTGGCAATTCATACTCGCCTAAAACAACATCATCTTGTCTAACATATTGTTTAACTATTGGTTCACTTCTTGAAATTTCCAATCCTTCTGAATTGTAAGTTATAACCACCAACTCATAATCAATAGTATCTTTTGTATTTGATAAGTTAAACACAAATTTACCATTGCTTACGCTAACATTTGTTACATTTTCAACTTTAACAATTTCTTTTGTTCCAGCAACTCCTGTGTCAATTTTTGTTATTCCATCTCCAATTGCTTTTAAACTTACTCTGTAATTTCCAGATGGGAATTTAACATCTTGAGCACACATATCAAATTCACTATCAGCACCTGTTAATTCGGTATGATATTCCATTCCATCTTGTTTGCTTTCAACAATATCTAACTCATACTTAATAACATTTGTGTCATGGTTCCATTTTATAATTCCATTTTCAATGAAAATATCTGGAGTTGTAAGAAGTGTAACAGGAGATTTTATAGCATACTCACTGCTAACATAAATTGTTCCTTGTTCAGTTGAACTATCTTTAGTTCCATAAGCAATAACATAAATGTTATATAAAGAACCTTCAATTAACTTATTATTCAAATCTCTAACGTTAACGCTATATTGATTTGTTTGTGAAGAGAAGTTTTCATTATATGCATTTAAATTAACAACTGTTTCAATTCCATCACTTGCTGGTTCTGCAATAATTTGATAATCCACTTGTTTTGATTCATCACCTGCAACAACAACCTTTTGCCAAGTTAAATTATTATTTAAAATTGCGGTTGTGTTTTCATTAACAGGAGAAACAGGTGTTGGCAACTTAACAAAACTTATTTCACTTGTGTAAGGACCGTAAACATATCTAACAATATCATCGCTTATGCTATTTCCAGCACTTATATTGTTTGAAGTTGTTCTTAACTTAACAACATAATTGCCTGCTTCATACTTAAATGTTGTTGAGAATATTAATTGGTCACTTGTTCCGTTTAGTTTAACATTTTCTGCAACTAATTTTGTTACCGCACCATTAATAATTGCATCGTAATTAATAACATGAGATAACTTTAATTTTAACTCATCGTTTGGTTGTGTTCCGTTTAAAATGCCATTAATTGCATTAATATCTGCTTGAGTTAATTCTTCTTGGTTTAATGCAAATAAAACATCACTTACTAAAACATTCCAAGTTAACTTTCCATCTAAAACATTCAACTTTTTGTTAACTATTAGGTTCATATTTGAAATTCTGAATTTATCCGAATTTTCTGCACTATTTAAAATTTCTTTATTGTTGCCCATTGCAATAATTTTAACAATGTAATTGTTTTCAGGAACACCATTCATATCAAAATATGTGTTAGAAGTTGTTCTAAATTCAGAAACAACACTATCACAATCATATTCATTAGTTTCAGGGTTAAAGATTGCTTTGTAGAAATTTAATTTATAACTTGTTGCATTATCAACTTTGCTCCAAATTAAATATCCACCACTTGTTCCAACACTTGTTGTTGATGGCAAAACTTTAACTGTTACAGAATTTGATTGCTCACTAGAAATATAAGCAACGCTTGAACTTCCCGCAACAACAGTGTTTCCAATTGCTTTAACTGTGAATTGATAATCTCCTTGTTGAATATTAAATTGTGTTAAATCTAAACTGTTAGATGCTCCACCTGCAATTTGGAAAGTTGAACTTCCGTTAAACACTTCTGCACTTGCAGTTACTTCATATCCACTGCAAATTGTAGAATTATATGCACTCCACATCAATGCATTGTTACTTACAGATAAATTAAATATTGCACTTAATTTTTTAATAATTAAAACATCACTAAAATCACTGTTAATATAGTTTTCTGCAACATATCTAACTTTTAAATTTTTAGTTTCTGTTTCTGAAATTGCATTTAATATTTTACTATCATCAAAACTATTAACAACAATAGTTTCTTTTCCAACAACAACTTCATATTTTCCGTTTTCAACACTAACAGAATCTTCTGAATCTTGCCATTTAATTATTCCACCTTCCAATCTAACAGAAGTTGGAGCTTTTAATTTTTTAACATCCAAAAGTTCAAACACATTAGAATCTAACAAGTTTTCACTTTTTGATTTGCAAACAAATTCTATTTTATAATTTCCAGCTTCGCGGTCTGCAAAATCGTATTGCATAGCGTTTTGTTTTGTGTAAATTTTTGTTGTTTTGCTTAAGTTATCCAAATTTGTAATACTAACTTCAATTTCATAATCAAACGCACTGTTTTGTTCGTTTACTTCCCAAACAAGCACACCGTTTTCAACACGCGCATTATTAATTGCACTTAATTTTGTTACTGCAACCGCAAGTGTTTCGTTGCTTGTTAAATATCCAACTTCTTCTGAAGATAATGTTAAAGAACCAACTGCAACAATATTAAATGTGTAAATACCTTCCTTAGTTAAATCAAAGTTGCTTAAATCTAGTTCTGTTACTGCTTCAATTTCTTTTGTTGCACCACTTTCAATGTTTGTAATTATGTATGAAGTTGCATTATTAACAGCATCCCATTTTAATTTTTTATTTTCAACTCTAAAGTTTTTAACGCTTCCTAATTTATTTACTTTTATTGTGTTACTTTCGTTAGAAGAAACAAAACCATTAATGTTAACAACAACATAAACATTGTTTGTTTTATCTTCTTCTAAACCATTTATCATAATAACAAAGTTATCACCTTGTTTTGTTACTGAATAATCAGTTGCTTTAACATTGTTAACAAAAACATCTATAAAAATATTTGAATTAATGTTTCCGTTTTCGATTAACGCAGAATATTCATCTAATAAAACAATCTTGCCATTTTCAACACTTAATTTAGTGCTTTCTGCAATTTTTGTTATGATTACTTCGCTTGAAGTTTCACCATTAACAACGTTTGTGTTATTTCCAATAGCAGTTATTGTAACAGTCCAATTTCCTGCTAGTTTAAAGTTTGATGTTTTTCCATCTGGAATATCATATTTGTTTGTTGTAACAACAACTTCAAATCCGCTTGGGTTAGATTCTGTTTTAAACCATAATCTATATGCAGTTGCATTTTGTTGACTATCCCAAGTTAAATAAGCCTTATGAGTTGTTTCATCATTATTAAGAGTGATGTTTGAAACAACATTTAATTTAACAAAGTTAACACTTTCACTTAAATCTGAATTTGCATAATTTTCTTCACCATCAGAAGCTTTTGCAATTGTTTTAACGCTAACTAAATAATTACCACCTGCTAACGCATTGTCAATTTTATATTGATTAATGTCAGAAGGTATTGTTTTAACCATCATATCTGGGTCTGTTATAACAATTTCGTAACCACTTGCATTTGAAACAGCATCCCATTTAACATAATAAATTTCATCAACTTTTTCAATTCTTAAGTTAGAAACTTTTTCCAATTTTTTAAAGCTGAATTCTTCTGAATAATCACTTTCAACGCAATCAGATTTGAATGCTTTTATTTTAATTGTGCTAACAAATCCAGATTCCAAATCAGCAAAATCATATGAATTAGTGCTAACATTTAAGGTTTTTCCATTGTTTAAAACCAATTCATAATTAGCATCTTGAATTTCATCCCAAGTTAAAATTCCATCCACAATTCTTATGTTTTTAACAGGTATTAATTTTCTAAATGTATAAGTTGCATAATCTGAATTAATAACATTGTAATCATTACCATATGCAACAACTTTAATTTGATTGTTTTCTTGAAGATTAGCACTTGTTAAATTGAATGTGCTAGATTTTTGCACAACTTCTTCGTTTTCATTTAAAACTATTCCATATTGGCTAGCACCAACATTTGCTTGCCAACTAACATTAAGGTTATTTAACACAAAGTTTTGAACTGCGGATAATTTTGTAAAAACAAATTCAAAAACTTGTGCATAAGCGCTTGTTATATATTTTATTCCGTCACCAACTGCAACAACTTTTAAAGCGTGGTCGCCTGCTTCAATTTTTTCTAACTGAAAACTGTTTGTTGTTGTGCTTCCAATTTGAGTTTCAGAATCATCTAAATAAAGATTATATGTAATGTTTTCTTTATCTAGTTTATTAAAAGTTACCAAACCAGAATTAGAAATTTTGCTAATTGTTGGATTTTGTAAAACTTCAAATTCCACATTTAATTTAACCAAATTTCCATTTGCGTAAAACAAACCATTTTTATTTTGCGCTATGCTTTTTACATAAATTTCGTTAATACCCTCTAAGCCTTCCACTTTGCTTAAATCAATTTTATTATCACTTGAATTTATAACAACTTCTTTGTTTGTGTTTTTGTTAACAAAAATATAATCATAAGAACTTGCTTGCAAAATAGAATCTATTGTTAAAACATTATTTTCAATACTTGCATTTTCAACATTTTTTATAATTTCAAAGTTGAATGTTGCACTGTTATCACTATCAATAAAACCAACACCATCTCCAACGGCTTTAACAAAAACAGTGTAATTTCCGCTTTTTAAAACTTCGTTAGTATCAATATTAACAAGTTCAAAACTTGTGTCTGCTGTTTCAAATGTTTTGTTATATTCATTTCCTGCAATTGTTACAACATATTTTGTTGCATTTAAAACTGCATCCCATTGAACTTTGGATGTTGAATGTTTGTTGTATGAATCTTTAACATTATTAATAGTTGTGAAATTTGTTGGAGTTGTTAAAACATTAACAACAATTTCAGAACTATATTCCCCACTAAAACCATTTTCGATTTCTGGGTTAACAATTGCTTTAACCTTAATTGTGTATGAACTTGCTTCCTCTGCAGAATCTAGGTTAAAAGAATTTTCGTATGAAACGTAAGTTTTTTCATTTATGTTAATTTCGTAACTAGATGCGTTTTCAATTGCATCCCAAGTTACAACTTTGTTTAGGTGAGAAACATTTTGAACTTTATCTAATTGAATAAATTTATATGGACTTTCTTCATAAATTCCGTACGAGCTATCTAAAAACTTTATGCCATCGCCTTTAGACTTAATTTTTACTGTATTAATTATATTTTTTTCAATTATTTCGTTTTCTTTAGTTCCAAAACTTGTGCTTGTTACTGAATACTCTTTTCCATTAATATCTAAAACATAACCAACAGCATTACTAACGGCATCCCATTTTAAAGAAACATCTTCATATCTTAAATTTTGAGGAGCTGTTAATTCAACAGGGTCTGGATTAACAACAACAGTTGTTACAGCTTTTTTATCTGTTCCATCTATTTTAAATGTAATAGTTGAAGTTCCAATGTTTAAAGCTGTTACGGTTATTGTGCCTTCAACACCTGTTAAAGATGTTTTATCAACTTTAACAATGTTTGCGTTGCTATTACTTATTGTTATGTTTGTGTTGGAAGAATTTGTTGGACTAATATAAACATTAATATTAAAAGTATCACCCACATACAAATCATTTTTTGAAGTAATATTAACGCGAATACTTTCAGGCTCAATTTTCTTTTGACAGCCACACGCAGTTAATATTGCACTTGCAAAAATTAAACAAATGCTAATAAAAATTAATTTTAAAGAATTTATTTTCTTTTGTTTTTCCATATTTTCACCACAATAAAATTTTTCAAATAAATTTTATCAAATATTGTAAAATTTTCAAAATAATTTAATATATATTATTTATTATTATATCTATAATTTAAATTTATATTAATTGAAAATCAATTAGAAAAATAACAAATTAAAATACGCCAAAAATCAGTTTAAATTTAAATTTAAATTTAATTAACGTAAAAATTAAAAAAACAAAAGATATTTTAATAATAAACCACAAAAGTATAAAAAAACACATATTGACATTTTTTATTTTTAATGTATAATTAATTTATCTTAAGATTAAATTATTTTGCAGGTGAACAATGAACAAAAATTTATTAAATTTATTTCAAAAAATAACTAAAGATATACAACAACAAAATTCAAAAATAAACGTTCCTCGTTTTAATGAAAATGCAATTGTTGAAGTTCCATCATTAGATGAAAATAGTGGAAAAACACTTAGTATAGTAGCAAAAAACGCAAAAAGCCGTTCTGTTGATGAAGCACGCGATTCTTTAACTTCTTTATATGAAAAAATTGCAACAACTTCAAACAGTGAAAAACAAGCAACAGAAATAATCAAAAACTACTTAGAAAAATTACATTATGCAAAATCTCACAAAAAACTAGACTTTAACTCTCTTGTTAAAAATAAATACAAACAAAACCACGAACACAATATTTTTTCAGAAAAATTAATTGACGAAGAACATAACTTAGAAATTAATAAACTCTCTGTAGAAGGAAAGGAAAAATCTAGAAAAAAACAAATACTATTCCCTGTTATTACTGATAACAAAGTTAAAACAAATTATAAAAATGGCGAATATAGTATTGAATATGCTTGGATTAGTTTTAACGATTATGAAAACTATTTTAACGATATAATTGAAAACGTTTGTATGAATTCAAAAGGTCAACTTTTTGCAACATACTTTGACGCATTAAATTTGTTAAATAAAAATTTAAGAGCTTTAACAGATTACATAATTACAAACTACCAAAGTTTAAACGGCATTGAAGTTATGAGTACCATTGATACTATAGTTTCACAATTGTTTAATTGCCAAATTAAAACTACCGAAAGTAATAAAGTAAAAAGAGCAACTGAAGCTTTCTCTGGAGAACCAGAAAGCACAGTTGATGAAGTTAATGAAGTTTGTGATGAAGTTGAAAAAGAAATAAATGCAATTATATATAACATTAATTTTGAAAACGAAAACAATATGGATATCGATGTTAAAACTAACAGACACGGCATTGAAATAATAAACAGAAAACCGGTTGAAGCTGATATTACAATTCAATATAAAGATTTAACAATGGATCGTTTAGGAACAACAACTTTAGGTTTTAAAAGAAAATAAAAACAACTTTAATTAAGTTGTTTTTTTATTTTTATAAATTAATTAATTGTCACATTATATTAACTTATTGTCAATAAATAATAAAATAATGTTTAATTGTTTATAATTAACATTTATAGAGTTCTTTAAAACAACACATCATTTTTACTAATAATATATACTTTTATTCTACTTTTACATATCAATAATGAAGCAAAATAATAATAAACACTTCAACACAATGCACTATTTTATAGTGCATTTTATTTAATTTAAAATTAGGTTTTGCTGTATATGTTTTTGCATAAAAAATAAAAACTTAACAAACACTTTTAAATTTATTCTATTATGTTCAAACAATTAACAACACACTTTCTAAATACAATCACACCAACATAAACAAAAAAATTACTAACAAAAAAATGTTAAACTAAATACAATCACACCAACCACTTTAAACAAATTAATATTATTCACAAAACAGATACATAAAAACTTTATTATAAAAAACCACTCCTACTTTTAAATTAATTTTTTAAGTTATTAAAAATATTAAGCTCCATATGTTATGAATTTAAAATTAAAAAAAATGTTTATTTTAACAACTAATTAAAATAACTTTTATTTTAAACTTAATTTTTAAACCCCAATAGATTTGCGCTCTATTTCACACAGAATGCCCACGTTTTCTTAAATTGCATAAAACCCCACGCTTTCCTTCTTATCCATTATTCATTACTTATTATTATATTATATATATATTTATATTATATTATCTATATTAGTTGGCAAAACTTTAAAAATGTGCTAAAATAAGAACGTATTAATATTGTTAAAGAGTTTATAGCATTTTGCAAAAATTTGTCAAATTGCCCCAAAAATAAGCCTTTAACATAAAATTTTATTAAAGGATGGATTGCTTATGAGCGAAATGCGAGAAATTGACCTAACCAAATCTGTTAAATATGATGAAGCAGATATTCAAGTTTTGGAAGGATTAGAGCCTGTTAGAAAAAGACCTGGAATGTATATTGGTTCAACAGATAAAAGAGGATTACATCACCTAATAACAGAAATTGTTGATAACAGCATTGATGAGGCTCTTGCTGGATATTGCACACAAGTTGATGTTGTTTTAAATAAAGATGGCAGCTGCTCTGTTAGTGATAATGGAAGAGGTATTCCTTGTGGAATGCACAAAACAGAACATAAAAGTGCTGTTGAAGTTGTTTTAACAAAACTTCATGCTGGTGGAAAATTCGGTGGCGAAGGTTATAAGATAAGCGGTGGGTTGCACGGTGTTGGCTTAAGTTGTGTTAACGCATTAAGTGAATGGTTAGATGTTACTGTTTATCAAAACGGCAAAGTTCATAATCAATTATATAAAAGAGGAATTCCACAATTCCCTTTAAGAACTTTGGGAGATACAACTCAAACAGGAACCACTGTAACATTTAAACCAGATGCAGAAATTTTTGAAACATTAGAATTTGACTTCTCTGAACTTAAAAGCAGATTTAGAGAAATTGCTTTCTTAAACAAAGGGTTAACAATATCAGTTGAAGACCGTCGCGGTGAAGAACCCGTTAAAGAATCATACAAGTTTGAAGGCGGAATTGTTGAATTTGTTGACTATTTAAACAAAACAAAAGAAACAATTTTCCCATCCCCTGTTTATGTTAATGTTATTAATAAAACAAACGAAGTTGAAGTTGCTTTCCAATATAATAATGGTTACAACGAAATAATCAACTCATATGCCAACAACATTAACACAGAAGAAGGTGGAACACATCTTGAAGGTTTTAAGAACAGTTTAACAAAAATTATAAACGATTACGGCAAAAACAATAAGATATTAAAAGATAGTGAAAAGTTAAGTGGTGATGATGTTAGAGAAGGTTTAACTGCAATTATCAGCGTTAAATTAACAGACCCACAATTTGAAGGTCAAACAAAAACAAAACTTGGCAACAGCGAAATGCGTAAGATTGTTGCAGACGCAATGCAAGAAAAATTTGGAACATATTTAGAAGAAAATCCAACAATTGCTAGAGAATTAGTTTTAAAAAGCATAACAGCAAAAAGAGCAAGGGATGCAGCAAGAAATGCTCGTGAATTAACAAGAAGAAAAAGCATATTGGAAAGCACTGCCCTTCCCGGAAAGCTTGCAGACTGCACAAGCAGAAACCCTGAAGAATGTGAAATTTATATTGTTGAGGGAGATAGTGCGGGAGGAACTGCAAAACAAGGAAGAGATAGAGTTTTCCAAGCAATATTACCACTTCGTGGAAAAATATTAAACGTTGAAAAAGCAAGCCTAAACAGAATTATGTCAAGTGAAGAAATTAAAAATATGATAACTTCATTTGGATGCGGAATTCTAAGTGAATTTAACGAAGAAAAATTAAAATACAACAAAATTATTATTATGACCGATGACGATGTTGATGGTAGCCACATAAGAATTTTGCTTTTAACATTCTTCTTCCGCTTTATGCAACCATTAATAGAAAAAGGTCACGTGTATATCGCACAACCACCTTTATTTAAAATTTCAATTTCTAAAGATAAAGAATTTTATGCATATTCTGAACAAGAATACACTAAAAAGTTAGAAGAAATGGGCAACCCAAGATTCACAATTCAAAGATATAAAGGTTTGGGTGAAATGGATGCCGACCAACTTTGGGAAACAACTATGAATCCAGAAACTCGTGTTATTTTAAAAGTTACAATGGAAGATGCACTAGAGGCAGAAGAAACATTTAACACACTTATGGGAGAAGACCCAGAACTTAGACGCAAATTTATTGAAAACAATGCCACTCTTGTTAAAGATTTGGATATTTAGTTTGAAAAAGGAGAAAACTTATGGAAAACGATGAAAACAAAAATTTAGAAAACGAAAACAAAAACGTTAATAAATCAACAAGTTCATTTCGTGATTTAACAGTTGGTGGCATGTCTGATGTAATAAGTTCTGAAGATAAAATTATTGATGTTGCAGTTAAAGATGAACTTGAAAAAAGTTTCATTGCGTACGCAATGGCAGTTAACGTTAGCCGTGCAATACCAGATGTTAGAGATGGTTTAAAACCTGTTCATAGAAGAATATTATACACAATGGCAGATAATGGTTTGTTCGCAGACAAACCTTATCGTAAATGTGCAAAAACCGTCGGTGATGTTTTAGGTAGATTCCATCCACACGGAGACAGCTCCGTTTATGATGCATTAGTTAGACTTGCACAAGATTTTACAATTAATCAACCATTAATTGATGGCCACGGAAACTTTGGTTCAGTTGACGGCGACCCACCTGCAGCTATGCGTTACACTGAAGCAAGACTTTCAAAAGTTGCAAGCGAAATGTTACGTGATTTAGATAAAGAAACTGTTGATTTCTACCCTAACTTTGATGAAACAGAAAATCAACCCGTTGTTTTACCTTCTAGATTCCCTAACATTTTAGTTAATGGTTCAGATGGTATTGCCGTTGGTATGGCAACAAATATTCCACCACATAACTTAAGTGAAGCTTGCGATGCAGCAATTGCAGTTATGGATAATCCAGATATCGAAATTGAAGATTTAATGCAAATAATTCCTGCCCCAGACTTCCCAACAAAGGGCTTAATTTTAGGAAGAGGCGGAATTAAATCTGCATATAAAACAGGCAAAGGCTCATTTATTATTCGTTCAAGATGTGAAATTGAAGAATATAACAATGGAACAAGACAAAGAATTGTTGTAACAGAAATACCTTATCAAGTTAATAAATCAAAACTAATTATGCAAATTGCAGATTTGGTTAAAGATAAAAGAATTGAAGGTATTAGTGATATTAAAGAAGAAAGCGATAGAAGTGGTATGCGTATTGTTATTGAAGTAAAACGCGACCACAATGCACAAGTTGTTTTAAATCAATTATACAAACACTCTCAACTTCAAATTAGCTACGGCGTTATAATGCTTGCCCTTGTTAAAGGTCAACCAAAAATATTAAATTTAAAAGAAGTTTTAACTAATTATATAGATTTCCAAAAAGAAGTTATTGTTAGAAGAACAAAATATGACCTTGATAAAAATGAACAAAAAGCACACATTTTGGAAGGTTTAGTTAAAGCTCAAGCAAATATTGATGAAGTAATTAAAATAATTAAAGAAAGTGCTGATAAAAATGTTGCAATAACAAAACTTATGGCTAACTTTGATTTAACTGAAAAACAAACAATTGCAATTCTTGAAATGAGATTACAACGTTTAACAGGTTTGGAAGTTGAAAAATTAAAAGCAGAGTTAGATGAAGTTTTAAATTTAATTGCAGAATTAAAAAGCATTCTTGCAAGCGAAGAAAAAGTTAAGGATATTATTCGTGGCGACTTAATTAATATTAAAACAAAATATGGCGAACCAAGAAAATCTGAAATTTCAATCGATTTTGGAAATATAGATGATGAAGATTTAATTCCTCGTGAACAAGTTGTTATTTCTTTAACACACGAAGGTTATATTAAAAGAATGCCTATTGATGAATACAAAAGTCAACATCGTGGTGGCGTTGGCGTTATTGCCCACAAAACAAAAGAAGAAGATTTTGTTGAACAAATATTTGTTTCTAACACTCATGATAGTTTATTATGCTTTAGCACTGCCGGAAGAGTTTACAGAATTAAAGGCTATGAAGTGCCAGAAGCATTAAAACAAGGTAAAGGAAGAGCTATTATTAACTTACTTCAATTAGACCAAGGCGAAAGAATAACAACAATTATTCCAATTAAAAAAGACACAACCGGAAACTTAATAATGGCAACTAAAAAAGGCTTAATTAAGAAAACTGCTTTAAGTGAATTTGACAACATTAGAAAAGTTGGAAAAATTGCAATTAAGTTAACTGAAAACGATTCATTAATTAGCGTGTTTGTTTCTTCTGGAAAAGATGATATTATAATGGCTTCTAACGAAGGAAAATGCATAAGATTTAACGAAAAAGATGTTAGATTAATGGGAAGAGACACACAAGGTGTTAAGAGTATTAATTTAGCAGATGATGATTATGTTGTTGATATGAGCGTTGTTGACCCAGAAAAATTAATGTTAACAGTTTCTGAATTTGGTTTTGGAAAACGCACACAAGCTGATGAATACAAAACACAATCTAGAAACGGAAAAGGAACAAAAGCCGGAATATTCAACGAACAAACAGGCAGACTTGTTAACTTAAAACAAGTAACAGATAACGACGACATTATGATTATTGCAGACGACGGAACAATTATTAGAATTAAAGCAAGCGAAATTAATGTTATTGGAAGAAACACTAAAGGCGTTAAAATTATGAAAATGAAACCAAACAGCAAAATAGTTTGTGTTGCTGTAACACCTAGCGATGAAGAAGAACAAGAATTAATTGACAATGCTCCTGAAGATGATTCATATATTGAAAATGCTGAAAACTTAAACAGTGTTGAAGAGTTTAACAATGATAACTTTGAGATTAGTTCAGATGAATTAAATAATAATGAAAATTCTGATGACGAAATTTAAAGCAATTTAGTTAAAATAAAAAAAGAGAAGAAATAAATCTTCTCTTTTTTTTAGTAGAACTCTTTATTTTCTAATGCAGTTTTAAAAATATTTTTTGCGTTTGCTAGTTCCACATTTTTATAAATATATTTTATATTCTCTTCTAAATTTTCATTATAACTAAAAAGTAAATCATACTTGTTTTTTAAAACATTACTAATAACAATCACATTAACAGGTTCATCATCAATAATTATATTTTCATTAAATTTTATCCAAAAATAATCGTTTAATTTACTTTCATAAATTTTAAAATTCCCCTTCTCTACAAAATTTTTAATAAAATTTTTTAAAGTTACCATACACAAATCCTCCTTGTTGGACAATCACTCGCCCTTCGTGTTTAATTAAGTTTAACACACCAATTTTTGCAATTTCAAAAAAGTGTGCTGTCTTAAAAAATAAAATATTGACTGGTTTTGTCGAACTTTGTAATATTTTTTAAAATAAAATAAAAAAATAAAAATTTATTAATTATTTTAAATATTTTTAAAGTTTGTTTTTTATTTTTGCAATATTTTTAATTTATTTGCAAAATAAAATCAAATACTAAAAACTATTGAATTTTAATTATTATTTGTGTAAAATAATAAAAGTTAAATAAAAGAAGGTAACATATGGTTAAAAGAAACACAATTGCAGCAATTTCCACACCTATTGGTGCTGGCGGAATTGGTATTGTTAGAGTTAGTGGTGATGATGCTTTAGATATTGTTAAAAAACACATTGTTTTATTGAACAATAAAAATAATAATGAGATAATTCCTAGAATGGCACATTTAGCAACTTTTAATGCTGAAAACTTTAAAGAACAATGTATTGTTATATTTTTTAAAAATCCAAACTCATACACAGGTGAAAACTTAGTTGAAATTCAATGCCATGGCGGAGTTACAATTGCAAATGGAATTTTAAAAACACTTTTAAATTCTGGTGCAAGACTTGCAGAGGCTGGCGAATTTACTAAACGAGCTTTTTTAAACGGCAAAATTTCACTAGACAAAGCAGAAGGCGTTATGGATATGATTAATGCTGAAAGCGAAAGCGAAGTTAAAGCTGGATACAACTTGTTAAATGGCGAGCTTTCTAAAAAAGTTAAAACCTTGCAAGATAATTTAACAAATTTGCTTGCAGAAATTGAAGTTGCCCTAGACTATCCTGAACATGATATTGAAGAACAAACAAGCGAACACGTTTATAACGAATTATTAAATATTGAAAAAGAACTAAACAATGTTTTAAAAACAAGCAAAACAGGTTTGCAAATTAAAAACGGAACAAGAATTGCAATTGTTGGAAAACCAAACGTTGGAAAAAGTTCTTTAATGAATGCACTATTAAATTTTGACCGTGCAATAGTAACAAACATACAAGGAACAACCAGAGATGTTTTGGAAGAAACTTATGTTTACAACGGTGTTAAATTTGTTTTAATTGATACTGCCGGTGTTCGTGAAAGCACAGATATTATAGAACAAATGGGAATTGAAAAATCTTTAAAATCAATAAATAGTGCCGATGTTATTTTATTTGTTGTTGATAGTTCTTCTGAATTAACAAAAGAAGATTTAGACATTTGCAATAAAGTTTCTGACAAAAACACAATATTAGTTGTTAACAAAACAGACTTACCTTCAAAAATAGATTTAAGCAAATTGCAATTTAAACATCAAATAAAATTAAGTGCATTAACAAAAGCAAACATTGATGATTTAAAGCAATTAATATATAATTTAGTTATTAATAGTGAAGTTTTGCAAAGCAATTTAATAATAACAAACGAAAGACAAATTGAGGCAATTAGAAACGCACTAACCGACTTAAATTATGCAAAAGAAGGAATTAAATTAAATAACAGTTTAGATTTAATAAGCATTGATTTAAACAATTTGTGGAACACTCTTGGAGAAATAACAGGAACCACAAGCAATGAAGAAATTATTAATAAAATTTTCTCTAATTTCTGCGTAGGAAAATAAATATTATTAAACAAAAGTTAAAAATCTAAATGAGGTACTTATGGATTTATATTTTAAATGGAAAGATTTATCCATTAAAGAATGTGAAGATTTAAACGAATGGACTAACCCTGAAATAATTAACAACGTTGAGAGTGATGAAAAAAAGAGAAAAATAATTGAAAATATATATACAATTAAAAAATATGTTGTTCCAAATCAAACTCTTGGTGAATATTTTACCGAAAAGAAAGAAACTGCATCCTTTTATAAAGTTGATAAATGGTTTGTTAAAGGAGCATATGAAAACAACGAACTTGTTGGAGCAATGGTATTTAATTATTTCAGCGAATATAGAAGGCCAGATTATAATAAAGTTAATGTTTTGCTTTGTTGTTGCATTGTTGTTAATCCATTAAAACAAAATGAAGGAATTGGATATAGAATGATGGTTGATGTTGTTAAGAACTTAAACAAAGTTATTCCTAACATAGACCCAGAAGTTTGTCTTACCTATGTAAACCGCCAAAATTCAAGAAGTAAAAAAATAATGGAAAAAGTTGGTTTAAAAGTAACCGATGATCATTTTGAGTTATGGACTTATTCAAAAAAATTAAAATAATAATATAATTTTACTATAAATTTTAAAAAATATAGTGAAATTATATTTTTTTATGCTATAATTTATTGTTTTAAAAAAAATGTAACATTGGGTATTATTATGGAATATGATGTAATTGTTATAGGAAGTGGTCATGCAGGTTGTGAAGCCTGTTTAGCAACCGCAAGAATGGGATTAAAAACATTGCTACTAACTTTAAACTTAGATAGCATTGCTTTTTTAGCGTGCAATCCTAATATTGGAGGGACTGCAAAAGGTCAACTAGTAAGTGAAATTGATGCACTTGGTGGAGAAATTGGAGTTAATGCAGATAAATGCACTATCCAAAGAAAAATGCTAAACAGTTCAAAAGGCCCTGCTGTTCAAAGTTTGCGTGCACAAACAGACAAAGTTATGTATCACACAGAAATGAAAAAGACTTTGGAAAATTGCAAAAATCTTTTTATTAAACAAGCAGAAGCAAGTGAGATTTTAGTAAAAGATAATTGTGTTTATGGTGTTAAAACCGCACAAGGAGAAACTTATATTTCAAAAGCAGTTATTGTTTGCACAGGTGTTTATTTAAAAGCAAGAATTATCACAGGCGAATACATTAACGATTGCGGTCCAAATGGCTTTGCCGCAGCAAACTATTTAACAAAAAGTTTAATGGATTTAGGTTTCACTGTTAGACGTTTTAAAACAGGAACACCTGTTAGAGTTCACGGCAAAACAATTGATTATTCAGTTTTAGAAGAACAATTGGGCGAAGATAACATTCAAAATTTTTCTTTCATAACAAAAAAATCACCAAAAAACAAAATTAAGTGTTACTTAACTTACACCAATGAAGAAACACATAAAATAATATTAGATAATCTAGACAGAGCGCCAATGTATTCTGGAGTTATAACAGGTTTAGGCCCAAGATACTGCCCTTCCATTGAAACAAAGGTTGTTAGATTTAAAGATAAAGAAAGGCATCAATTATTTTTAGAGCCAGAAGCCTTAACAACAAACGAAGTTTACATTCAAGGTTTTTCAACAAGTATGCCTGTTGAAATTCAAGAAAAAATGGTGCACTCTTTAAAAGGTTTAGAGCACGCACACATTATGAGAGATGCGTATGCAATTGAATATGATTGCATCGATAGCACAGAACTATACCCAACATTAGAAAGCAAAAACATAAGTGGTTTATATTTCGCCGGACAAGTTAACGGAACAAGTGGCTATGAAGAAGCTGCCGCACAAGGAATTATGGCTGGAATTAACTCCGCTTTAAAAATAAAAGGAAAAGAGCCTGTTGTTTTAAAAAGAAACGAAGCATATATTGGCGTTCTAATTGATGATTTAACAACAAAAGGCACAAACGAACCATATCGTATGATGACAAGTCGTGCTGAATACAGATTAATTTTAAGGCAAGATAACGCAGATTTAAGATTAACTGAATTGGGTTATAAAATTGGCCTTGCAACAAAACAAAGATATAACATTTTCTTAAAAAGAAAAAATAACATAAACGAACTATTAACAAAAATGGAAAAAATTTTATCCCCTGCAAATAAAAGTTTGCAAATGCTTTTTGAAGAAGCAAACGAAACTTTGCCAAAAAGCGGAATAAAAGCCAAAGATGTTTTAAAAAGGTCAAACATTAACTTTGAAATGTTTGAAAAATATTTTAACGAGTTTTCAGATTATCCAACAGACGTTAAAAAACAAGTTGAAATTGAGTGTAAATATGAAGGTTACTTAACTCGTCAAGATGTTGCAATCGACCAAGCAAAACGTCAAGAAAGCATTGTTATACCATCAGAAATTGATTACAACAAAATTAAAGGTTTAAGAATTGAAGCACAACAAAAACTTAGTGATATAAGGCCTTTTAACATTGGTCAAGCAAGCAGAATTTCTGGTGTATCTCCTGCAGATATTGCAGTTTTAACAGTTTATATTAAAACAATGAATAAAAAGTAATTTGGCTTGAATTTTAATTTAATAAAAACAAAAAAGAATTCTAATCACACAGATTAAAATTCTTTTTTTATTTTTAAGCACATATATAAATTTTATTAAATTTTTTCTGCTACTTCCCAAGCTCTCCAAATAACAGTTCTTAGGTTTCCAACTTCTAACGCATCACCAACAATATGAACATGTTTAGATTTTTTTGCTATTGGGTTAGAATTATAACCAATTGCAGTAATCACAGAATCTGCTTTTATTTCTGTTGTTTTACCGTTTTTATCAGAAATAACAACTCCCTTATCAGTTATTTCCTTAACGAAACTTTCTAAATAAACAGGAACATTGTTTGTTTTGAAGAAATCTCTTAAATATGAAGAATTTGCTAAACACAAACCTCTAACAGCCATTAAGTCATTTTTTGCTTCAACAATATATGGGTTTTTGCCTTGGTTGTATAATTCATACGCAATTTCGCAACCAGATAATCCGCCACCAATAATCACAACATTTTTGCCAACTTGTTTTTCACCATTTAAAAAGTCAATTGCTTCAATTGCTTTATCAATTCCTGGAATATTTATCTTTTTAGCAACTGAACCTGTTGCAATAACAACTTCATCTGCATCTAGTTTAGAAATATCTGTTATTTCAGTGTTAAACTTAATTTCAATGTTAAGTTTTTTCATTTGACGTTTAAACCACTCTATTAATTCACGGTCTTTTTCTTTAAAAGATAGTGCTGCAGCTGAAACAAACACGCCACCTAATTTATCAGTTTTTTCATAAATTGTTACTTTATGGCCTCTTAATGTTGCAACTCTAGCAGTTTCCATACCACCAATTCCGCCACCAATAATTGCAATTTTCTTTTGTTTTTTAGCAGGCTTAATATCAAACTTTCCACCATCCATTGTTGTTGGATTTAAAGCACATCTAGACATATGCTTTGAATCTTGCATTGGTTGGTCGTTTGAAACACCTTTGTAATGAGCCATTGTTAAACAAGCATTATGGCAACAAATACATGGCAAAATATCTTCTATTCTATCTTCCATTAATTTTGTTACCCACTCACCATCTGCCAAAAATTGTCTTGCAACACCCATTGCATCAATTTCGTTATTTTTAATTGCTTTTGCAGCAACTTCTGGTTCCATTCTTCCAGCGCACACAACAGGAATATCAACATATTTTTTAATGTGTGAAACATCGCTTAGGTTACAGTTCATAGGCATATAAACAGGAGGATGTGCCCAATACCAAGCATCATATGTTCCGTTATCTGCATTTAGCATATCGTAACCTGCATCTTGCAAATATTTAGCAGCTTTTTCGCTTTCTTCCATATCTCTGCCAACTTCAACATATTTTTCGTTTGGCATTGCACCTTCACAAAAACCTTTTGTTTTGCTAACAACTGAATATCTTAAAGAAACAGGATAATCTTTTCCGCAAACTTCTTTTATTGCTTTAACAATATCAACAGCAAAACGATATCTGTTTTCAAAGCTTCCACCATATTCATCTGTTCTGTTGTTAGTGTATGGAAGAGTGAATTGGTCTATTAAATAGCCTTCATGAACTGCATGAATTTCAACACCATCAACGCCTGCATCTTTGCAAAGTTTTGCAGTTTTTGCAAAAGCTTCAACCATCTTTTTAATTTCTTTAACTTTTATTTCTCTGCAAGTGTAACCTGCTAACCAACGAGATGGTAATTTGCTAGGAGAAGCACACAAATAAGGAAGGTTAATAACAGGTTTTAAAATGTTTGTTAACACTTTACTTTTTAAAATTGGAGCAAGGCTATTCGGGATTGAAAAAGAACGACCAAAACCTGCAGTTAATTGAACAAACAACTTTGCACCTGTTTTATGAATTTCATCCGTAAAAGGTTTTAATTTTTTAAAAGTTCTTTTGCTTTTATAAAGCCATTGACCACCAATCAAATTTTTTAATGGTGCAATACCAGGTATTAACAAACCAACATTGTTTTTTGCTAAGTTCATAATAAAATCTGTTGCATCTTTATCAAGATGATGTGGTTCCATCCAACCAAACAATGAAGTTCCGCCCATTGGACAAAGCACTATTCTGTTTTTAATTTCAACATTGCCAATTTTCCAAGGCGTAAAAAGAGATTCATATTTTTTATCCATTTATTTTCTCCTTATACTTTAATTAATTAAAGTATAAAACAAATACACAAAATATCAAAATGATAATTAAAACTTTTAGTTTTATATTTTCAAACTTTAATTTGAACTTATAATTTGAACAATTAATTAATTAAAAATTAAAATATAAAAAACAAGCATCTTAAAAAATAAAAAACGAAAAATCAATTCGTTTTTTAATTCAAAAATTTAATCATAATAACATTGTCATAATACTTGCCATCATCTAATTTCATTGAATGTTTTATTCTTCCATATTCTTTAAACCCAAATGATGAATATAATTTTCTTGCGCTTTTATTTTTGTTAACAACTTCCAACTCAATCTGTTCAAAGCCACTTGATTTTGCAAAATCAATTAATTCCAACATTATTTTTCCAGCAATACCTTTGCCCCAATGTTCTTTTAAAACCGCAATTCCTAACACACATCTGTGCAACATTTTTGATTTTAAAGACCTATTAGTAATAACTCCATCTGCAACAATTTTGTTATTTATTTTTCCAACAATAAAAATATTGTTTTCATTTTTACTAATTGAACTTAAATATTTTTCTTGTGATTCCTTTGTTGCTTTTTCATCTTTTTCACTTCTAGAAATAAACTTAGTTTCTTTTGTTACTTCATTTAAGTAATTTGCTAACGCACTTGAGTCTTCAATATTCGGAATTTCAACAACTAAAGTTTCACCGTTTTTTAAAACTATTTCCTTTTTCTTAAACATTTCCACTCCTTAAAAAAATGGTGTTCCCGACGAGAATCGAACTCATATCGGTCGCTTAGGAGGCGACTGTTCTATCCGTTGAACTACGAGAACAAATGTTATTAATTATAAACTAAAATATGATTGTTTAATAAAAAAATTAAAATAGTTAATTACATTAATTTAACACTTTAAATTTTAACATAATTAACTATTTTAATCAAGCAAGTTAAATTTTTGTTGTTTAATTTTTATCTCTTTCTAAATATTTAACTAATGAACTTCTTGTTTTTTCTTCTGTTATTGGAACTAAAATTCCTCCAAAAACACTGAGTATTCCCGAAACCAAAGCAAATGGGAAAAATCCTATTAAAATACATAGCCCAAACCCCAAACTTGTAACGCTTGTAAGCGTGTTAACCTGCAAGAATTGTGTATCACTTGAAATACCTAATATTCTAGTTTTTATAACCATTCTATTGTTTATAAATAATAGTGGAAAAGCATAAAGTACTGCAAATATTTCAAATAAAACGTAACTTAATATGCTTCCTGCAAAATAAATTACTATTGGATAAATAATCCCACACAACACTGTTATTATTGAAGTTGCAATTGTTAAATCACATTTTTCATCTAATTTTGTAACTAATACAACTGCAATAGCATAAAAAGTGTCAAACAAACTTATTGCAATTCCTGAATAAATAAAATTTGAAGTTTTTGTGTATAAAACAAGGTTGAAAACTGTGTATAAAGAGTTTAGCAAATAGATAAAAACATATTGAAAAATATACGCATATTTTATTTTATTTTCCATCTGTTTGCCAAAATTTTTTTCTTTAGACTTCATTACTTCAACATGAGCATTTGTTGTGTTTTCAACATTGAAATTTTTTTGTTTTCTGAATTTTAAATAAAAAATAAATAATGGCAAACAACTCAAAACATATAAAATCATGCTTAAAGAAATTACTAAGTTGTGGTCTAATTTTTCTAGTAAAACACCGCCAACTATTCCAGCTGCGATATACCCAATTTGTTCAAAAAATCTGGAAAACGCAAACTTATTTGTATTTTTTTCATTTAAAGTTGCAAAATTTAAAACTATTTCGCTAGGCAAAGTTTTAAAAGTGTATTGCAAACCTTGAAATAATATTAAAAAAACAATTGAAACAGTCGGAAAACTTGCAACCATCATTAAGCAAAATTCAAACAATAACAAAGGAATTATTCTTAATAATAAAAATAATTGCGGTTTTTTTACTAAATATTTTCTTAAAATGCAGTTAAAAATAACTTCACAGGCATTTTCACCAACTATACACAAAATTCCAAGTGCCATATTCCCTGTGCTTGAAAACACAATTAAAGGCACAAACGCACCAATAAAGTTTGTGGCAAAGTTTGATAAAACCTTATAAAACATTAATAAATTATATTGCATACAAAACTCTTATCTAATTTTTTTCCTTAATAGTTTGTTCATTTTTTTTAATTTCAATTTCCTTTAAAAGAGGATTTCTTGAAAATTCACTTTTCATATAACCAATTAACAAATCCTTTTTTGTTAATAAATGCAATGAATAATGAATAACAAAAATAATTGCCCCACCAAAATTACAACACAAATCTAGCATTGTATCTAAAACGCTAACAACTCCGTTAGCATCTGGAATTCCTTGAGCGGTCTGCCCCAAAAATTGGTCACTTGCAAACTCCATAATTTCCCAAATTGCTCCACATGCCATAGAAACAGCAAAGCAAACAAAAATAATTGTTAATGGTTTTAAATTATTGCAATTTTCCAATTTGCAAACTGCAATCAAACCCGCAACGCAACCAACATAACCAAACGCAAAATGCACAATTTTGTCTAGTGCATAAATCTCATTATATGCATTTAGCGAAGCACCCCAAACAGCAGCTATTGCAACATACAACAAATAAATTAAAAATATAATATTTGAAATTTTTGTTTTAAAAATAATTTCAATTAGTATTGGAATAACTAAAAACAAAATTGTTCCAACGCAAGCCATCACTCTGTTTTTAGGGTCGTTAACACAAAAATAATAAATTAACAAGCCGATTGTAAACAAAAGTAAAATCAAATTTAGTGTTAAATTAAAAATTCTAAACGCTTTTTCTTTATTAGTTAATTCGCTATATTTTTTAGGTATTTTTTTTATTTTTGTTTGTTCCATTCCATTCTCCCAATTTTTTATATTATATCACACTGCAACAAAATTTCTAAAGCAATTTTATTAACTAATAATATGAATTAAATATAAAACTTGCAACCGTATTATTCTTGACAATTTAATAAAAAAGTACTAATATAATTCGTAATATTATCTAACAATAAGGCGGTTTTTATGAACTTTAGAGACATAGAACAAAAATGGCAAAAATATTGGGATGAACACAAAACTTTTAAAACAGATGTTTGGGATTTTTCAAAACCAAAATATTATATTTTGGATATGTTCCCATACCCTTCTGGCGAAGGCTTGCACGTTGGGCATCCAGAAGGATACACTGCAACAGATATAATTGCAAGAATGAAAAGAATGCAAGGATACAATGTTTTGCATCCAATGGGCTTTGATAGTTTTGGACTTCCTGCAGAACAATATGCAATTAAAACAGGCAATCATCCTGGAGAATTCACACAAAGAAATATTAACAATTTTATAAAACAATTAAAAATGTTGGGATTTTCTTTTGATTGGGACAGACAAGTTTCAACTTGTGACCCAAGTTACTATAAATGGACTCAATGGTGGTTTGAAGAACTATATAAAGATGGCCTTGCAAAATACATAGACACTCCTGTTGATTGGTGTGAAGAATTGGGAACAGTTCTTGCTAAAGATGAAATTGTTGATGGTAAAAGTGAACGTGGCGGATTCCCTGTTGTTAAAAAGAATATGAAACAATGGATTATTGAAACTCCAAAATATGCTGAAAGATTACTTGAAGGATTGGACGAAATAGATTGGCCACAAAGCACAAAAGAAATGCAAAGAAATTGGATTGGAAAAAGCACAGGAGCAACAATAAATTTCAAAATTGCAAACACTGATTTATCTTTTACAGTTTTCACAACAAGATGTGACACTTTGTTTGGATTATCATATTGTGTTTTAGCACCAGAAAACGAACTTGTTAAAAAGATTACTACAAAAGAAAATAAAAAAATAGTTGAAGATTATATTAATGAGTGTGCAAAAAAATCTGATTTAGAAAGAACTCAATTAAACAAATCTAAAACAGGCGTATTCACAGGAGCATACGCAATTAACCCTGTTAACAACAAACAAGTTCCAATTTATATTGCAGATTATGTTTTAGCAAGTTACGCAACAGGTGCTGTTATGGCTGTCCCTGCTCACGATGAAAGAGATTTTGAATTTGCTAAAAAGTTTAATTTACCAATCACTCCAATAATTGAAGGTGCAAATGAAAATGAACCATTTGTTGGAGATGGCAAACACATTAATTCAGATTTTATTAATGGTTTAAACAATAAAGATGCAATTAGCAAAATGATTGATTGGTTAGAAGAACATAAATGTGGTGCTAAAGCTGTTAACTATAGATTAAGAGATTGGACATTTTCTCGCCAACGTTATTGGGGCGAACCATTCCCTGTTATCCACCACGAAAATGGTGAAATTGAGTTGGTTGATTTAAAAGATTTGCCGGTTGTTCTTCCTGAACTTAAAGATTACAAATCTAAAAATGGAAAACCACCTTTAGAAAATGCTGAAGATTGGGTTAATGTTACAACAAAATTAGGTAAAGGAAAAAGAGAAACAAACACAATGCCTGGTTCTGCTGGAAGCAGTTGGTATTTCTTAAGATATATTGACCCACATAATGACAATGAAATGGCAAACAAAGAATTAATAAAACATTGGATGCCTGTTGACTTATATTTAGGTGGCTCTGAACACGCAGTTGGACACTTGTTGTATTCAAGATTTTTAAATAATTATTTTTACGATAAAGGATATGTTTCTTGCAAAGAACCATTTAAAAAATTGTGTCATCAAGGTATGATTTTAGGTGAAAATAACGAAAAAATGAGCAAAAGCCGTGGCAACGTTATTAATCCAGATGATATTGTTAAAGAATTTGGTGCAGATGCATTAAGAATGTATGAAATGTTTATGGGTGCTCTTCAAGATGCAAAACCTTGGAACACAAAAAATATGGAAGGCATTAAAAGATTTATAGATAGAGTTTGGCGTTTATACACAGAAAGTGGAAAAATAAAAAATGCTGAAAATAAAAATCTTGAAAAAATCTTTCATCAAACAGTTAAAAAAGTTACAGAGGACTATGAAAATTTGGCATTTAACACAGCAATTAGCCAAATGATGGTATTTGTTAATGCTGTTATGAAAGAAGACATATTCCCTGAATTTTACGCAAAAGAATTTATTAAATTACTAAACCCAATAACTCCATTTATAACTGAAGAAATTTGGCAAACAGTGTTTAATAATAATGAATCAATTGCATATGAACCTTGGCCAACTTATGATGAAAGTAAAACAATTTCAAACACTGTTGAAATTGCAGTTCAAATTAACAATAAAATTATAACTAGAATTAACATTAATGCAGATTTAACTGAAGATGAAATTAAAGAAATTGCAGTTTCACAAGAAAAAGTTAAGAATGCGTTAACTAACAAACAAATCGTTAAAACAATTGTTATTCCTAGCAGATTAATAAATATAATTGCAAAGTAGCAGAAATCTGCTACTTTTTTATTTTTAAAAGTTAAAATTTTTCAAGTTTTGCTATTGAAAGTAGTATAAAAGTTTGTTAAAATAGTAATGTTAAAATTATATAGGAAAAGGTAGAAACATGGAATTTTTTTACAAAGACACAAACTTAACTAAAAAACAAGAAGAATTAATTGAAAAAAACGCTTTGGCTCGTAAACTATTTAATCAAAATAACAAAGTTTACACTGAAGAAGAAATTCAAAAAATTGAAAGAGGTCTTAATTTTATAAAAGAATTTTGCAAGAGTGATGAAAAAATTGCAAGTTTGGATATTTATAAATTAATAGACTTTTATGATGTTAGATTAGTTATTGAATTAGATAACTTTTTAAATGAATTTGTTAAAAACTTACGCTTATCAAATGAAAATAAAAATCTTATAATCGAAAAAGTTTTAAATGAAAGTTTAGTTGTTAATAAACAAATTATTAACGAAAGTAAAAGATTCTTTGAAATTGTTAGAGCTATAACTTCAACAAAAGAACAATTAAATAAGTTTTATTCAAATAAAGAAATTAACGACTTGTCACAACAAGAATTAACCGATATAACATTTTTTAATTTTGTAAACAATCTAAAAAATTATTGGGACTCTTACAATCACAAAAATTTATCTGGGGTTTTGGATTATTTACATAACGAAGTTGATTTAAGTTATGTTGAAATTGTAAAACTTTCACAAAAATGCTCAACAATTTTTATTAATTCAAACAAAGAAAAAATAGACAAAGTTTCAAAAATTATAGAAAACTTTAAATCTATTATTGTTGATAAAATTAATGCGGAAGAATTAACAGAAGATTCAAAAGCACTATTAGATAAAATTAATAATTACAAATTTAAAAACATAATAACAAGATGTGCATCAATTGGAAATGCAACACCAGCAACTTTAAACGCAATTGTTGAAATGTTTAACGGAAAAACAATTGAAACATTATTACAAGAAAGAACAATTAAATTTAACGATTCTAAAATTATAAATTTGGCAGAAAAATATAAAGATTTTAAACTTGAACCAACAATTGAAAATATGGAATTTTTGTTGTTTGATAAAATTTCTGCTTTAACAATTACTCCAAAAGCATGTTTGAATGTTTTAGATTCATTAAATAACGGATTAAAACTTCAAAACCCAAAACACCAAACAGACTTAAAATTAGTGAATGCTAAAAATATTGCAGATTTATCTAGTGTTCCATATGAAAAATTGGAAGCAAGAATAAAATCTGTTATGTCAATTCTATCAAACATCATGCACTATGAAGATATCTCAAATTATTTAAAACAAGATTTATCAATTTTTACAGTTGACTCATCAGTTATTAAATCAAAGTTATTAGACTGCTTTTATAACGCAAAAAACGAACAAGATGTTAACAAAAACATTGAAACACTTTTAAAGAAAGGTTTCTACCCCGAACAACACTATGATGGAGATATAAATAAATTAATTCTTCCACCAATACCAATGAAAAAGCAATCAGATATCACAAAAAATACTAGCATTAAAATTTCTATACCAAACATGGATAGTTTTATAGAAATGTTAGATAATTTTAGTATTAACACAAACAATATTGTAACAGAAAAAGACAAAGAAGAAACAAGTAAAGAAGTTACAAATGATAATGGACAAAACTTACAAGCAGATATTGATAAAATTGAAAAGGAAATTGAATTCTACAAAGAATTTATGGCTGCAGACGATTTAAATAATAAATTTGCAATTTTATTAAATACATATGCAGAAGTAAAAGAAAAATATTCTCGTTTAATTAATGATTTAAGTGAATTTGAAGTTCCTGAAAATTTTATGTCATCCACAGGTTTCCAAGTTAATGAATTTATTCAAAACTTTACAGAAATTTTTAAACCGGATTATTTAGATTTAAAAAGATCTCATAATCAATTAACAATGGCAACCCAACAGATTTTACAAATTTTTGAAGAAAATAACGACCCAAGGCGCTTTAATATTTATCAACTTAAAGAACAATTATCTAAAGATGAACAATCATTAAATATAGCTAAAACAACCATCGCAAAGAAAATAACAAAAAGCTTTATTGAAACAAGAAAAATTAACGAAGAGTTTTTCAAAAAATATCCAAATTCCTGCAATATTATTAAAAACGAAGCCCTTGAACAATTGCATAAAAGCATTAAGGCTATGGAAGATAAGAAAGAGTTAAATTGCAAAAAAATTGAAAGTTTAAATAAAAAATTGGAAGAAATCAATGCAGAAAGAGAAAACGATAAAGTACTAAATACATTATCAGAAAAATTAGTTGAAGCACAAAAAGCAATTTTTGAAACAATAGCGAGAGCTCTTTTAAAAATTTGCAGCCAATCTATTTTTGTTGAAAACGATTTTATTTCTAATTTACTTTTTGATAATCACTTAGCACAGAAATTTGATATTGAAACCGAAGAAAATTTAAAACCCGAAGATACTTTGAAAGTCTTAAAGTGCAAACAAAATTTATTAAAAAAATCTCCAAATTTATTAGATAAAAGTTTAATAGGTATAAAATGCCATTATGACCCAGACCCATATATTAGAATAGATCATCTGTTTGATTTGATTGATCAAAACAAAGAAGATGTTGCAGAACAAGAAATAGATAATTTATTAAAAATAATAAATCCTAATTTTAATAAAGCTGGTTTGTCAAGTGAATTTTTAAAAGCATGCGATTCATTTTCACAAGATATTAAAAATATAAAACAAGATCAAAGTGTTTTAATTACCGCAATCAAAGTTTATTTAAAAAATATTGAAAGTTACACTAAAAAAGAAGATGTTATTAAAGAACAAATTAGACTTTTAGAAAATGAAAATAAAAGATTAACAGATAATATTTCTTCTCAAAACAACATGTTAAAAAATATTAAAACTACTGAAGAATATGAAATGGATAGGATTAATTACATTAACACAAATCAAAATTTAAACACTATTTATGATACTATTCCAGAAATGTTTATTGAAAAGCACAAAATGAGTCCAAACTACAATATACCTAAAAAAAGATAACGATTAAATCGTTATCTTTTTATTTTGCTTCTTTAACTATTCCATAGAATGTAACATTACCATCCACTCTAACCAAACATTTCGCGTTTGTTGTATCCCCTTTTGGTGGGTAAACAACAGGAATATAATTTCCGCTTGAATCTTTTTCACTTTTTGTTATTTTTGTGCCATTGATTTCACCACTTGTTGTTCCTGTTGAAATTATACTAAACACAATTGAATTACCAAATCCATTTGCACTTGTTGGACAATATACATTGGATGTTCCATTTTTAGAATTTATATAATGTTCAACTTCAACATCAGCCATATCTAAAAATTTAACTGTTATTGTGCCACTACCATTGCTAACTATATTTGATTTAGTAACCAAATTTGTTGCTGTTATTGAGCCTTTTTCGTTGGTTATTGAAACTAATGTCTCATTAATAACATTAACATCATAACCTTGCAATAAATCTGATTCGTTAAACTCTACTTCAATTTTACCATTTTTATTGGAGAACATTGCTTTTCCATAAAAACCGCCATCATTTTTTCCGTTAGTTGTATGACCTGATTTTACGCATATGATATCACCATAAGTTGATGACGCCATAATTGTGCCTTTTGCTTTACCCAAAACAATATTTCCATGAGTTGATGTTAATTTTGTTTTACCAAGAATTTCACCAACATTAATGTTACCATAAGTTGTTTCAATGAATGCGTCACTATTAATTGTTCCACAATTTATATCTGTGTTTTGTGTTACTATTTCTGCTGTTTTTTCGCCACAAGAAATACTATTAACTTTAAATATTCCATTGTCTGAGTTAAACACAAACTTAGTATCACAAGTATCTATATTATTTGCGCTAATTTTTATATTATTGCCATATAGGTTTATAGGGGCTTTAATATCGTAAAAATAGAAGTCACCCTTATTTGCATTAATTTCAATAGTTTTGCTTGTGTCAGATAGTGTTAAAACATGTTCTTTTGCAGATTTACCATAATTGTAATAATTGTTAAAAATATAAAATTTACCATTTTCAGTAGTTAGCTTTAAACTATCCAAAACAACTTTATCATCATAATAATAACCACTTAAGTTATCTTCTGTTACATACATATCTCCTCTTTGAAAATGCTGTAAAGTAACATCCCCTGATGCTGTTGTTATATCTACATTTTTAATTTGCAAAATGTTTCTTGGAGCAGCCCTTCCAACAACTTCAGATTCTTTTCTAATAGTACCTTCTGTTGTAACACTTCCACTAGTAGTTTTAATGTTTAAATTGTAATAAACATTAGTTTTTTCATCTTGAGCATTATATGCATATTTTTTAAAGTTTTCAGTTGGCAAAACAATTTGAATTAAACTATCAGAATAAGAAAACAATTGTGATTCAAATTCAGGAACTTCAACGTTTATTGAAGTAATTAAATATTTATTAGAAAACCTAGTAGGGTCACCTTCTGGAGAATTTTTGCTAATATAAGTGTCTAAATCATCAAAATATTCTTTTCTATTTATGTCATATCCAGAAACAGTAACATAAACTTCTGGTTTTGGTGTAAATTTAACATCTGTTATTGGGTTAACTTGTTTTTTTACCATTCCAAAATAATTTGATTGAACAGCAACACGAATTATATTCATAGGTGCTATTGATGTATCATCATATGTTGTTATTTTAACAGGGTAACCACCAGCATTAACATTAATATTTAACACATTGCTGTTAGTAACACTCATATCACCTTCACCACTAAAAGTTGGTGTTCCTATATAAGAAATAATATTATCTTGGTAAGTTTTATTTAATGCAACATTTGTTAATGTTTTTGTGTTGTTTTTAATAACGCACCAATCGAACAATGAAAAGCCCGGAAACAAAAACATTGCGCCGAACAATAATCCGCCCACTACGGCTAACACAACAATTAATATTATTGAATATGCAATTAACCCTTTAAAAACTTTCATACTTCCCTCTTAAAATTATTTTATAGCAAATTTTAACTGAGTTAAATTTGTACGTTTTGTTAACATAGTTATTTATTTAATTATAAACTAAATAAAAAAATAGGTCAATATTTTAATATTAACCTACTTTAAAAAAACAGTTAATTTTCAAGTATTGCTTTAATTCTTCTAACGCCAGCGCTACTACTTTCTTCTTTAACTATTTTAAAGTGTCCTAACTCGCTAGTGTTTTTCACGTGTGGTCCACCGCAAAATTCTTTGTCATAATTTCCAATTGTGTAAATTGAAACAACATCGCCATATTTATCATTAAATATGCCAATTGCACCGCTTTTTCTTGCTTCTTCTAAAGGCATTTCTTCTCTAACAACATCAACACCTTCTTTGATTATTGCATTAACATAATCTTCAATTTCTGTTAATTCTTCTTTCGTTAATTTTCTATCAAAATTAAAATCAAATCTTAAACGTTCAGCAGTGTTGTTGCTTCCTTTTTGCATAATGTTTTCACCAAAGAAATGTCTTAAAGCACCCAATAATAAATGTGTTGCAGTGTGATATTTTGTTTCCATTTCACCTGTTCCGCTAAGGCCACCTTTAAACACACCACTTTGTGCTTTTGCTAGTTCCTTATGTTCTTCAAATGCGGCATTAAAACCTTCCACATCAACTTTAAAACCTTGTTCTTCTGCTAGTTCCATTGTAAATTCCAATGGGAATCCAAAAGTTTCATATAGTCTAAAAGCAGTTTTGCCATTTATAACATCTTCAACAACGGCATCTGGGTTATTTGCCTTCATAAATTCTTTTTTTCTTTTAATTCCAGCAATAACTTTTTCAAATTCTTTTGTGCCTAAAACAAGCATTTTGTCAAATTTATCATATTCTTTTTTAATTTCGCCACAAATATAGTCTTCTTTTTCAACTAAATTTGGATATGCTTCGTTATAAACAACTTCGATGAATATTTTTGCAATGTCAACTAAACTATCAGAATTTATTCCAATTGTTTTTCCATATCTAATTGCACGTCTTAAAAGTCTTCTTAAAATGTAACCCGCACCTGTGTTAGATGGAACAATCCCATTAACATCTCCAATTAACATAACTGCAGTTCTAATATGGTCTGCAACAATTCTCATCGCTTTTGTTGATTCTTTTTCTGAATCATATTTTTTGCCACAAGTTTTTTCCATATATGAAATAACATCACTAAACAAGTCTGTTTTATATCCATCTGTTAAACCGTTTAAAAACATTAACATTCTTTCAAAACCAAAACCTGTGTCAACATTTTTATTTTCTAATTCTTCATATTTGTTATTTGGCAATTTTTTATATTGCATATAAACATCGTTACCAATTTCAACAAATCTTCCGCAACTGCAATTAATATCGCAAGTATCACAACAAGGATTATCGTGCAAAGGATAGAACCATTCGTTATCTGGTCCACAAGGTGTTCCAACAGTTCCTTCAAGTTCCCACCAATTATTAGATTTATCTAAAAAGAAAACATTTTCTTTTTTAATTCCTAAATCATACAATAAATTTGCAGTTTCATTATCTCTTGGCACACTATCGTTGCCTTCAAAAACTGTTGCGCAAATTTTATCTTTATCTAATCCAAACACTTTTGTTAGTAATTCAAAAGTCCATGCAGTTTTTTCTTTTTTAAAGTAATCTCCTAAACTCCAGTTGCCCATCATTTCAAAAAATGTGAAGTGTGTTGGGTCTCCAACACTATCAATATCAACAGTTCTAACACAGCCTTGAACATTGCAAAGCCTTTTACCTTTTGGGTGTTTCTCGCCTAATAGATATGGCATTAAAGGTTGCATTCCTGCAACGTTAAACATAACCCCTGTTGTTCCATCTCCAATTAATGAAACAGCACCAATGTTAACATGGCCTTTTTCTTCGTAAAATTTTAACCAAGCATTTCTTAATTGCTTTGAAGTTAATTGTTTCATAATTTCTCCTTAAATGCTTAAACCAAAATTATTTATTAAATGAATCTTTTAATCCAACAGTGTTAATAAAAGTTGGTGTTTCATAATCAAATTTGCTATCTCTAATATAATAGCCATTTCTTAAAAATTGCATTGGTGTTCCGTTTGGAATTTGCAAAATGAAAGGTTCTGCAACTGCTTTTTTATAAACAGTTCTACTTTCTTTATCGAAAACTTCTTCCAAATTATCACCATTAAATTCTGCATCTTGTTTAATAACAGGTTTTAAATTGTGGATATCAATTTTAACAGCTTCACTTTCAGAAACCCAATGAATTGTTCCTTTAACTTTTAAACCACTTGTATCATTCCCGCTTTTGCTGTTTTCAACATAAGAGCATTCCAAACAAACAATGTTGCCTTTTTTATCTTTAACAACTTTATCACATTTAATAATGTATGCTCCTTTAAGTCTGACATAACCGTTAGGTGTTAAACGGAAATATTTTGCAGGTGGGTTTTCGTTAAAGTCATCTCTATCAATAAATATTTCTCTAGTGAATGTGCAACTATGATTTCCTAATTTTTTGTCGTTAGGATTGTTATCAATTGCAACAAGTTCTGTTCTGCCAATTGGATAATTAGTTATTAAAACTTTAATTGGGTCAACAACAGCCATAACACGTGTTGCAGTTTTATTTAACTCTTCTCTAACGCACGCTTCTAAATATGAATATTCAACAACGCTATCTGCTTTTGCAACGCCAACTCTTGTAACAAAATCAACAATTGCTTTTGCTGGATATCCACGTCTTCTCATACCTTTAATTGTTAAAAGTCTTGGGTCATCATATCCATCAACCCAACCATTGTTTACCATTTTGTTAATGTAACGTTTGCTTAATAATGCGCCCTCAACATTAAGTCTTGCAAACTCAACTTGTCTTGGTTTATGTTTTCCAACAAATCCTGCATTAGTAACAAACCAATCATATAAAGGTCTGTGGTCTTCAAATTCCATAGAACACAAAGAATGTGTAATGCCTTCTAACGCATCACTAATAGGATGAGCAAAATCATAAATTGGGTATATGCACCATTTATCACCTTTTCTAAAATGCTTTGCTCTGCAAATTCTATACATAATTGGGTCCCTCATATTAATGTTAGGGCTAGCCATATCAATTTTTGCACGCAAAGTTTTGCTTCCGTCTGGATATTTTCCAGCTTTCATTTCTTTAAACAATTTTAAATTTTCTTTAATGCTTCTGTTTCTGTATGGGCTGTTTTTACCAGGTGTTGTAAAATTACCACGATATTCAGAAATTTCAGCTGCAGAAAGGTCGCAAACATACGCAAGACCCTTCTTAATTAATTTAATTGCAATTTTATAAAGTTTGCCATAGTAATCACTGGCATATTTTAAATGCTTCCAATTAAAGCCAAGCCATTTAATATCTTCTTTAATGCTTTCAACATATTCAAAACTTTCTTTTTCTGGATTAGTATCATCCATTCTTAAATTTGTGTAGCCACCAAATTTTTTAGCAGTGTTAAAATTAATTGTTATTGCTTTTGGGTGACCAATATGCAAGTAACCATTAGGTTCTGGTGGGAACCTTGTTATAATTTTTTTAAGTTTTAATTTTTTTATATCATCAACAATAATATCTTCAATAAAATTATTTGGTTCAACATTTTTAATCATAAATATTCCTCAAAAGTATTATAAAATTTAACAAATAAAGTAATGCGAAACTAAACACATTACTATATTATTTATACTAATAATTATATATAAATAAAGGCTTTTATGCAAGCAATTAAATAACAAAATAATTGCAATAAAAAACAAACTATAAAATAGTTTGCTTTAAAAAATATCTAATATATCACTCTCATCAATTGGCACAATTTCTGGCAAATTATCATCCGATTTTTTTGGCAATGGTGGAGCTGTTGCATCCAAACTCATTGCATCTGCAGCCTTGCCCAAATTAACGAAAGTTGTTGTGCTACCAATCCATTTAACTTTTGCTGTGCCTTGTGGACCATTTCTGTGTTTTGCAACAATAATTTCCGCAATGTCTGCACCTTTTTCGTTTTCTGGAGAATCTTTATACATATCTGGTCTGTATATAAATAAAACAATGTCGGCATCTTGTTCTATTGCACCAGATTCACGCAAGTCTGATAAAACAGGTCTATGGTCTGCACGTTTTTCAACTTCACGAGACAATTGTGAAAGTAGTAAAACAGGAACATCCAATTCTTTTGCAACAATTTTTAATTTTCTTGAAATTTCAGAAACTTCGGTTTGTCTGTTATCGTTGGATTTTGAACCAGAAGTCATAAGTTGCAAGTAGTCAATCATAACAACGTCTAAGCCATGTTCTGCTTTTAATCTTCTGCACTTGCTTAAAATATCCATTGGTGTGTTTAAAGAACTATCATCAACAAAAATTTTAGCTTTGCTTAATTTTTCGTTGGCAGCCCATAATGCACTCCATTCGTTAGAGTTTAATTTGCCATCCATAGCCTTTTTCATATCAACATAAGCAACAGAACATAAAGAACGTTGTGCAAGTTGTGATTTTGGCATTTCAAGGTTGAAAATTGCACAAGTTGCATTCTTGTTTAATGCTAAATAGTTAACAATATTTAGAGCTAAAGATGATTTACCGCAACCAGGACGTGCCGCAATTAAAATTAAGTCTGTTCTGTGCAATCCGTTTAAAATTTTATCAAGCTCATATAAACCTGTTGGCATTCCAATAACACTTTCAGGGTCTTTTTCAATTGTGTGAAATTTATCAATAACTTCACCCAAACTATCTCTCATAATTGTTAAAGAACTAACATCTTCTTTTTCAGAAATATCAAAAATTGCTTTTTCAGCATATGAAATTGCATCTTCTTTTTCAGCACCATCAAAAGCAAATTTGCTAATATTGTTAGATGCTTCAATAAGTTTTCTTAAAACAGAATCTCTTTTAATAATTTCAACATAGTGATTATAGTTGCTTGCAGATGGAACAATGTTTGTTAATGTAACTAAATAATCAACACCACCAACACTTTCCATCATATTGTTTTTTTCAAGATTATCAGATAAAGTTACAATATCAACCGGTTTGTTGCTTTGATAAACTTCATACATATTTTGAAAAATAATTTTATGTGCTTCAACATAAAAATCATTTTCTTTAATTTCATTTAAAATGCTAAGTGCTGCGTTTTGATCTATAAACACACAGCCTAAAACACTTTGTTCTGCTTCCGTATTGTGAGGCATTATTCTTGCATTTGTATTACTTACTGCCATATTTTTCACCTATTATTCTTTATTTTTCTTGTTCAGAATTTTCTTCTTTTTGTTCACTTTCTGTTTGTGTTTGCACCTTAACTCTTCCAGCGTTACTATTAATTTTGTTAGAATTTTGCTTACGCTTTTTGCTTTTTTTATTAGATTTGTTATTTGATTTTTTATTGTTTAAATTTTGAACATTTTGAGAAACACTTTCGCCACTTAATTCTTTTGCTTTTTGTTCTCTTTCTCTTTGAATTTGAAGTTTTCTTCTCTCTTCGTTATATTGTTCAAGTTTAACTTTTCTGTAACTTAAAACAAGTTCACATATTCCAACAATAATCAAGCCAAAAACAACCATAATTGTTATTTTCCAACCATGTGAAACTTTATCCTCTAATAAATATGATAACCCAATAAGCACAGGTAAAGCTATTAACAATATAACCCCATACTTAATAACATATTTTTTAACTTTTCTTTTATCAAAAATATATTCGTTGTTATTCATTTAAATTTTTCCTTTAACAATTTTATTAATTATAACAAACTATTACAAAAATTAAAAGTACTAATTTTAAAATAAATGTGTTATTTAATTATTGTTTGCATGCTTTTTTGAAACAAATTTTTTAATAAGAAACAAAACTCCTATTAATAACAATGTTACCAAAATTGCAAGCACATACCAACTTACAGCATTTTGATAATATTTAACAAAATAAAATTCTTCACTTAAATTTGTTTCATCTACATTCCAATAATGCAATTTTAAGTTAGGTGTTAATTCAACATAATCTGCATTGGAATAATATTGTGTATATTCATTTCCAAGCATTTGAATAAAATTAACTGTTCCTAAATTGTTGCTAACAAAGAAATTTCTAACAGTGTCGTAATAGCTAGAAAGGTTTCCATCTTCACCTTTAAACAAGTTTGAAACCGCCAATTGTTGTTTTATAATAAATAAATTTTTTGAAGTTTCAACATTGCTAGAATTTGATTCATTACTATCATCTGGCTCGTAGTTTATGCCATTAACATATAGATTCATAACATAAACACTATTAAAAGTTAAATTTGCTTCAACAGAATGTTCACCTTCTGTTACAACTGCATTAACTCCGTTTTTTATTGTTGCAATTTCTTCTGCACTAAATTTATCTGTTGCTTTTTCCACGTCACTTTTAAATTTAGCAACCTTTAGCGTGAACCTAATATTAAAATCTGTAACAAAAACTTTTTTTGCTTCTTCCACAGTTATACCCATATTTTCAAATTTGCTTTCATCAAAGTTAACATAAAAAGAATCTTCAATTTTTATGTTGCTACCATCTGGATAAACAATATGTGAAGACACAAAAGTGTTTTCATTGTTTATTTTGTTAACAACACTTTTATCATCACCATTTTTAGAATTTATAATAGTGTTAGGAATAACCACAACAACTAAAATTAAAGCCACAAAAATTATGAAATTTATTAACGCAAAATTTTTTTTGTTCAATTGCACAGACTTTCTCCTTAACTAAACATAAATAGTATAATATAACTATTAAATTTAAACAAACAATATTCAAGTTTTAACTTTTAAAGTGTTAATAATACTATTTAATGATAAGGTTACAGACACTTTAAAATTATTTATTTTTGTTGTATTTTATTTATTAATTGTGATATTATAATTTAAAATATAATATATTAATAATTTAGTTTGAAAAAAAATAAAAAAAGATTTATAATTAAGTTATGATAAAAGTAGATAATAAAAATTACACAGGTAGAAAATATTTATTAACCAACCTTAGAGCTGACGAAAAAGCAATTATGAAGGCTGGTGGTTTTTTAAAGACTTTTGCTATATACAGCCCAATTAAAGATACTGTTACAAAAGTTTATTACGACACACCAGATGCATATTTTCAAAGTATTGGCATAATAATTAATATTAACCAATATAAAGGCAAAGATAAGGCTGAATTAATTTTAAGGTATGATAGCCCAACTGAAAGAATTAATTTCTTAAATGATATCCCCGACACTTTTATTTTTAGAATTGATAAATTTAAAAAAATAAATTCTATGTATGAGGAGTTGGAAGATTATTTAATTCAACTTTACCCAACAGGGTTTGGAACTGATATTAAAGATAAAATTAAAGCTTTAAAACCATATTTGGAAGTTAACAAAAAACGCAAACGTTACAAAGTTGTTAATCCAAATGGTTTAAAAGTTATTATGAGTTTTGAAGAAAGCAAGTTTTACAATAGATTTAATGGAAACAACTCTGTTAAACTAGACGTTTTGGAATTAAGGTTAGATAGCGATTTTGCTAGAACTATAAAGTTATTCCAAAATTTTGAACACGAGTTAATTTTGCAAGACACTTCAATTATAAAATTAGAACATTCTGATTTGTTTATTGGCCAAGAATATTTAGGAATAAAATTGAATTTAACTGAAAGAGTTGGCAGTTTAAACACAACACAAAAATCTTTAAAATCAATTAAACAATTAAAAAGTGGTAAAACAGATATTAAAAGCACCAATAACAACAATCAAAACAAACAGACTTCAGAAAATGAAACCGAAAACACTAAACCAAAGAAAAAAGGTTTCTTCTCATTCTTTAAAAAATAAAAAAGAACTTTTGTTAAAGTTCTTTTTTTTACTAAAAAATAACATACAAAATTAAAATAAAATATTGCTTTTAAAATTAAAAAAACATAAGTAAAAGATATTATATTTAATAATTAAAAAACGTTGATTAAATAATAATTTAATAAATTAAAAAGAACAAAAAAAATTGCCAAACGGCAATTTTTTATTTGTTATATATTAAGCTTGTAAAGCAGCTTCTTCAAAAGCGTATTGAATTGCTTCAACAGTTAATGCTTCAGTATTGCTTGGATCATCTTCAACAGGAATCCATCCTTGAATTGCTTCAATATCTAATTTAATATTGATAACTTTTGATGCAACTTCGTTTGTCCAATCTGTAGGTATTTGCATACAGTTATCTTTAGTTTTAATTGGTTGTTCAGGATCATTACCTGTGTATTTTCCATCTCCCAAGATATAAGTATTAACAGCTTTTGAAGTACTATCAATTTTTAATAAGTTTTCACCTTTAGTAACACTCGCTGCTGTTTTACCTTTTCCTAGATAATAGAAATAAGTATCTTTTTCTCCATCGCCACCAACTTGTAAATCAGTTACTTGATACCAACCATTAATGTTTGCAAGTCTTGCAATTTCTTTTTCAAATTGTGTTTTCATAGGATCGCCAAGAGATGCGCCTAAATCATCTGTTAAAGTAACTTTAAATCTCATGTATGCACCACTATTGCTTTTTGAAATTTGTGCTGCAACATCTGTGTGAATCCACATACCTGGTAACAAGTATCCTGTTGGAATTGTGAATTTTAAAGCATTATTACTTGTTTCAAAAACATCTTCACCTTCGCCCTTTTGAACAAGATCAACTGTTACGGCTTCACCCATTGTTAATTTACTGCTTGCATTATCTTTGCTAGCAAACCAAGCGAATGTTCCAATTGTTGTGAAAGCAATTACTAATAAAACACTTAAGATTACAATTGCAATTGAACTTCCGCCAACCTTTTTTCTTAATTTTTCCATTTTTTATCCCTCTTAAAATTCATTTACTATATTATATAATTTAATTGAACTTAAATCAAACAAATTAAATAAATTTTTTATTTTTTTTTATTATTTGTTTTTATAATATTATTTTGTATTTTTTTTAATTTATTATTCACACAAAAAAAATGTGCCAATTTCCTATTTTTGGCACATTTTTAAATATTCGTTTAATAATTGTTGTTGGTTGTTTAAAGTTGCAAGCATTATAAACAATTGGCGATTTATTGTGTTAATTGCAACAGAATTATTAAGCAACAATATGTAACTTTTGGCGCTTTTTAGCGTGTTATTTGCTTTAACAACGTAACTACAAAAAGCTTCAGTTGGCACATTTGCTAAATTTTCCGCATTTAAGTTTGTGCTTTTCCCACCCAAACTTTTATAAATATTTAACATAACTGCAGATAATATTTGAATTTGGCTTTTTGCGTTTTTAAATTCATTTTTAGTGATTTCTGTTTTTGCGTTATCAATAATTTTATTGTAATAATTAATTAATGTTATAAGTTTAATATAAGCCATTCTTGCAAAATAAACAGATTTTTTTTGTGACATATTAACTTCATTTGGAACTCTTGAAATATTTAAAAGTTCAGAATTTTCTGAATTCAATGTTTCCATTAAATCTATTTCGTTAACAGTGGTTAAAATGGTTTCATTTGTTAAACCTTCCTTAAACGCAGTTAAAAAATCAAGAGTTCTAACTTCTTCATCTTCTGCCTGCAACAAACTAAAAGTTTCTAAAATATAATTATTGCTATTATCGTTTTTTATATTATTTCTATAATTAAAATTAAACATTTTTGCTCCTAAACATTTTTAAATATTTATGATTTTGTTTAATTTTAATGTTACAAAGCAAAAAAAATAAAAGGTGTTAACCTTTTATTCTTCAATTAAATATGCCAAACCAAATGCTCCAATTCCAACATGGCTGCCAACAACAGGACCAATTTTGCTGGTTTTTATTGTTTCAACACCAAAGAATTCTTTAACTTTCTTCATAAACTTTTCCAATAGTTCGCTTTCATGAACATAGCAAACATACAAATTTTTAATTTTTTTACCAGCAATTTCCAATTGTTCTTGCATTGTTTTGCCAAGGCCTAAACATTTTTTAACACATTTTAAAACGCCGTTTCTAAAATACAATATTGGTTTTATGTTTAAAAGTGTTGCAAATGTTGCACTAAGCAAGCCAATTCTTCCACCACGTTTTAAATATTCCATAGTTATTGGTGCAAACTGAATAACTGCATTTTTTCTAACTTCTTCTGCTCTTTTTAAAACTTCTTCCATACTAGCATTGTTATTAATTAATTTTAAAAGTTCTTGCACCAAAATTAAAATACTAGCAGAACAACCACCGCTATCAAAAACTTGAACTTTATCACTGCCAACACTTTCAGCGCCCAATCTTGCAGCATTGTATGTTCCACTAAGTGATGAGCTTAAAGTGATAATTAGCACTTCATTATTTTCATCTTTTTGCAAAATTTCATTAATGGCATCTGCATATTCTTCTGGGCTTGGTTGAGAAGTTTTAGGAAAATCTTTTGAAACTTTAACTTGTTCATAAAAATCATCCCAATCTTTTTCAAAACCCTCTTTTTTTGTAATACCATCCAAAGTGGTTTTTAAACTAACAATTTTTATATCATTTTCTTTTGCAAAATCTTCTGTTATTCCACAAGAAGAATCACAAATTAATTTAATCATAAACACCTCATTAAATAAGTTATACAACTACCTATATTATAATATATTAATATAACTTTAACTATCATATAATAACAAATAATTAAAATTTTAACAAATAAAATTAAATATAGATTTTTTTAATAAAATTTATAACAGTTTTTTATTTTTTAATTTTTTATTAAAAATTTGCAAATTAGACAAATATAAATTAAAACATTGCTTTTAAATTTTACAAAAGATTGTTTATATAATATAATATGCTTGTTTTATGGTGGTTTATATATGGAAATTTTTTTAAACATTCTTTTTTTAGCACTTGGCATGGTTTTTTTAATTAAAGGAGCAGACTTATTTGTTAATGGTGCAAGTGGTATAGCAAAAAAATTAAAAGTTTCCCCTTTTGTTATTGGTGCAACCATAGTTGCAATTGGAACAAGCCTGCCTGAACTTACTGTTAGTGTAGTATCTGCAATTCACGGAAGCACAGATATGGCGCTTGGAAATGTTGTTGGCTCAAATATGTTTAATATGCTTATGGCATTAGGTATTACTGCATTAATTTGTCCCGTATTAATAAAAGATAATGTGAAAAAAATTGATGCTCCTGTGTTAATTATTATTACTGCATGTTTACTTATATTTTCTTATGACAGATTTTTAAATGGTTATGATTCCAATTTTATTTCAAGAACAGAAAGTTTAATTCTTTTAGGAATTGTTGGCTTTTATCTTTATATAAACATAAAAAATGCAAGAAAAATGAAAGCTCAAGATGATGTTGTGAAAAACATTGAAAAACTTCATAAACAACAGGAAAAAGCAATTAAACAAAGTTTAGAAGATGGAGAAATTAACACAGTTAACCAACAAAAAATAGATGCTTTGGTTGAAAAAACCGTTCAAGCCGAAGAAAATGCAATACTAATTAGTTCAAACACACAAACAAATAAACGAACTAAAATCACAAACAAAACGTGGTTTTTAATAGTTAACTTGTTAATTGGACTAGCCGGTGTTGTTTTTGGTGGAGAGTGCGTTAGTTCCACAGCAAAGTTTTTAGCATTAAAAATTGGTATGAGTGAAATGCTTGTTGGAGTAACAATTGTTGCAATTGGAACAAGTCTTCCAGAACTTATTGTTAGCATAGTTTCTGCAAAAAGTGGAAACACAGATATTGCACTTGGCAACGTTATTGGTTCAAACATTGTTAATATTGGATTAGTGCTTGCCTTAAGCGGAATATTTAAATTTATTCCTTTAACAACTGCAGGATTAATAGATTTAATAATATTGTTTGTTTCAACATTTATACTATGTGCATTTATTTGGTGGAGCAAAAAAATAGGCAGATTGAATGGCACAATTTTAACATTATTATATATCGCCTATATGGTTTATTCTTGTGTTAGAAACTAATTAATATATTAAATAAAACATATCACTAAAAAATGAAATTATAATTGCCACAACGCGTTTATGTAAAATTGTTATATCAAATTTTATAAGTTTAAAACAAAAAAAAGACTGTGATTAACAGTCTTTTTTTATTACAATAAGCACTTAAAAACTATTTTTTATTTTTTTCTTGTTCTTTTGCTGGATTTAAAACGTTTGCTGATTCTGCAATTAACTTTTTATTTTTTCTAGAAAAACTTCTTTTTAATTTTTCAAACAAATTGCTTTGTTGCTTAATGCTTCCGTTTTCCAAATATTCAACAAGCATTTTTCGTGTTCTTTCCTCATTTATTGGAATAACTATACCAGAAAGTAAGTTACACACACCACACACAAAGAACCCTGGAACAACAGTTCCAAAACAACAAGCAATAAACACCATAAAATAACCTAAACTGCTACCTTCATTTCTTACAAACATCGCCCTGTTACTAATTCCTAAAATTCTTGTTTTGGCTAAAACTCTGTTCAACAAATAAGAACTATATGTTGCCATTGAAAATCCAACAACAAACATAAGAACAAATAGTAGTGGAATATTTGAAATAAATGGCATTGCAATTAACACAACTCCGCTTAATGCCATAATAGCGGAAGTGAAAACTGTTAAATCGTGTTTATCTTCAAATTTTGCTGATATTATTCCGCCAACAGCAATAGCTATATTTAACATTGCACTAAAATATCCGTTTAGTTGAAATTGCCCTGTTTTAATATACATATTTAGGTTAAATACATTTAAGAAGACGTCTGTTGTGCAACAAATAAAATATGTAAAAGCATAACTATATAACATTTTTTTGGAAACTAATTTTCCGGCTTTGTTTCTAACTTCATTTTCTTTATATTTTATCATTGCATTTGAAGTTGTTTCTTTGTTTAAGTTTGAATTTTTTCTTGCATTAATATAATAAATAATTAGCGGAATGCAAGAAATAATATAAATTATAAAAGATATTAAAATAACAAAAACAGTATCTAAATAATCTAAAAACAAACCACCAGCAATAACTGCCATTATAACGCCGCCCTTTTCTATCATAAGTGAAATTCCGGCAGCACTACCATTTGTTTTAACACTACTATAATTATAAGTGAAGTAATTAGGCAAAGTTCCAAAAGAATATGCAAAGGCTGTGAATATTGCAGAGCCAAGAAAACCAACCCAAAAATAGTTTTCCAAAAGCATAACAAACAAACTTATTAAGCAAATTGGAATTATTCTTAATATTAAAAATATTTGAGGTTTGTTTTCCATAACTTTTCTAAGTATTGTGTCAATAATTATAGACAAGCCATATCTAACAAACAAAAACAAAATTCCATAAAATAAATTGCCTGTTAACTGATACACAATTAAAGGCACAAAAGAACCTATCATTTCATATGATAGATTCGCTAAAAACTTGTGTGTGTTTAATAACTTTAATTGCATATTTTCTCCATAATTCAAGCATAAGTTTACCAAACAATTTTAAAAACAACAAACAAAATAAACAATTTATATTTTATTGTTTATTTTTGTTAATTAATATTATTTTTTAAAATAAACAAAAAAACAGAAAAGACGCAGGGAGAGCGTCTTTTCTGTTACCTTATATATGTGCATATAGGTAGAATGAAAAATGGAAAAACATTTTAATGTATCATTAAAATGTACTTATATTATAAATTTAAAATATTCAAATGTCAATACCCAATTTTTAAAAATTTTACCATTTTTTACTAAAAAACAGCCGTTTTTGGTTGTTTTTAACACAAAAAATGCAAAAAATTAAAAAAATAAAATGCCAAACGGCATTTTATTACATATCTTTTAATTTAATATTGTTATTTTCAAAGTTTTTAATAACAGTTTTGTGAAATTCTGCTATCTCTTCCCCTGTCATTGTGTGGTCGTTTGCCCAAATGTTATATCTTAAAGTATAACTTTTTTCATTTTTGTTTTTATCTTCAAAAATATCAATTAAATTTAACTTATAATTCAAATTTGTGTTAATGTTGTTTGCAATGCTTTCAATGTTGCAATATAACATATCATCTTTTAATGCAAAACTAAAGTCTAATGTTGTGTTTTGATATTTAGAAACTTTTTCAAACTTAGTTTCATTTTTAACAGAAATAATTAATTTGTCAAAATCTAATTCAGCCATAACAACATTTAGTTTTTTATCTAAATTGTTTTTAACTCTTGGGTGCAACATTCCAATTTGGCCAATCAAATTGCCATTGTTTAAAATTTCATAGTGGTTAACAGGGTGAAACAATTCATTTTGTTTTGTTGTTGGAATAACTTCAAAATTAGTTTTAATAACTTCTTCACAAACAAAATAGCAGGCATCTTTTAATTCTTTTAACAATTCTTCAGTTGTTTTAGTTTTACTTGCTAAAACAATTGCTAAATTTTTGTTTTCATCTGCCAAATTTGTTTGTTTGTTAATTCCCAACACAACTCTGCCAATTTCAAACAAAGAAACTTGTGAATAATTATTTTTATTTAACAACACAAAACTTAACAAGTTTGGAAGCATTGTGCTTCTAATTTCACTTGAATCTTTTTCAATTGAATTTTTAACTCTGATGTGACTAACAGGGTTAATACCTAATTTTTGATTAGTTGCATCATCATACCAAATTCTAGAATGAACTTCGTGATAGTTAAATTTGCTTGCTAACATATATTTAACATCATATTCAAACTTAACTGTATCTTGCAATTTAACAGGTTCAACAGGTTGCAAAGGACTTTTTGGTTCAATATTATCATAACCATAAACACGAGTTACTTCTTCAACCAAATCTGCTTTTCCATTTATATCTTTTGTTGCTCTAAAAGATGGAACTTTAACTTCATATTCACCCTTTTTAACAACTTTAACTTGGAATTGTAAGCTTGTTAGAATTTTAACAATTTCTTCTTCTGCAATATCAATTCCAATGTAATTATCAATAAATTCTTTTGTTATTTTTATAACTTTTTCTGGGTATTTAAATTTATAAACATCTGTAACGTTAGAAGCAATTTCTGCACCATTATCCATTTGTTTTAACAAGTAGTAATAACGTTGTAATGCAAGCATTGTTAATTCTGGGTCTAGCATTTTTTCATATCTAGCACTTGCCTCTGTTCTTAAACCTAAGTTCAATGCTGTTTTTCTAACATTTGAGCCATCAAAACAAGCACTTTCAACTAAAACACTATTTGTGTTATCAGTTATTTCACTGTTTAATCCGCCCATAACTCCAGCAATTGCAACAGGTTGTTTTCCATCAGAAATAACCATTGTTCCCTTTGGTAAAACTCTTTCTTGATTATCCAAAGTTACAAATTTAGTTTCTTCTTTAACATCCTCAACTTTAATTCTGTTAACAATATTGCTATCGAATGCGTGCATTGGAGTTCCTAATTCTAGCATTACATAGTTTGTTATGTCTGCAAGCAAATTAATTCCACGCATTCCTGCTCTATATAATCTTAATTGCATTTCTTGTGTGCTAACTTTTTTAGTTATGTTTTTAATTATGCAAGAAGTGTATCTATAGCACGCAGAACTTTCAACATCAACTTGAACCTTTGGCAAATCACTTAAATTTTCAAGTTCAATTGATTTTAAAGGCTTTAATTCTCTGCCATATAATGCTGCAATCTCTCTTGCAATTCCATAATGGCCCCACAAGTCTGGTCTGTTAGTTAAACTTTTGTTATCGATTTCAATAACAACATCTTTAACACCTAAAACGCTTCTTAAATCTGTTCCAACAACAGTGTTTTCATCCAATTCCATAATTCCAGAATTATCATCACCAATTGCTAATTCTTTTGCACTGCAGCACATTCCGTAACTGTTGTATCCGCCAACAACTGCTTTATCAATTGTTATATCTCCAATCTTTGCTCCAATTAAAGCAACAGGAACGATAATTCCAACACGTGCATTTTTTGCACCACAAACAATATCTAAAACTGTTTTGCCAACATCAACTTTTAATAGATGCAACTTATTACTTTTTGGATGTTTTTCACATTCAATAATTTTACCAGCAACAACATTATCAAAGTTTCCATTAACAACTTCTGCACCTTCAACTTCTGCACAACTAAGTGTTAGTTTGTTAACTAAATCTTTATAATCAATGCCTTTTAAATCTACATAATCATTTATCCAATTTAAAGAAATTAACATAATTTTCTCCTTTAATTAATTTTTGTTTGGCTAAGTTCTTTTAAGTTGCCACTATTTAAAATTCTAATATCGTTTATGTTATAGTTCATCATTGCAAGTCTGCTTAAACCTAAACCGAAAGCAAAACCTTGATAAACATTTGGGTCAATTCCACCCATCTCTAAAACTTTTTCGTGAATCATTCCGCAAGGACATAACTCAATCCAACCACCTTGTTTGCAAACTGAGCAACCTTTTCCTTCGCAATAAGGGCAAGAACAATCCAATTCAAAACCTGGTTCCACAAAAGGGAAAAATCCTGGGCGTAAACGAACTTTAACTTCTTTACCAAAAACGCTTGAAAGCATTGTTTTCATAAAATAAATTAAGTTAGAAACATTAATATTTTTATCAATCATCATACCTTCACATTGAAAGAATGTGTTTTCGTGTCCAGCATCCAATTCTTCATTTCTAAAACAACGACCTGGAAAAACAACTTTTAAAGGTGCGCCATATTTTTTCATAATGTAGTTTTGTCTAGCAGATGTGTGTGTTTTTAAAACTTGACCATTATCTAAATAATAAGTGTCTTGCATATCACGTGCTGGGTGATTTTTAGGAACGTTAACTGCTTCAAAGTTGTTAAACTCTGTTTCAATTTCGTTGCCATCTTCAACAGCAAAACCCATACTTTGGAAAATTTCAATTAATTTGTGTTCTGTTATTGTAACAGGATGCAAACTTCCAATTTCTTGGCTGTTTGGTGTTGTTAAATCCACAATTTTTGCATTATTTATTTCTTCATTAAGTTTTTTCTCTTCTAAAAACTTTTCTTTTTTTGAAACTTCTTCTTCTAATAAATTTTTAACAACGTTAACATCTTGGCCATATTGTTTTTTCTCTTCGTTTGGCAAAGTTTTAATTAATTTCATTGCATCAGTTAAAACGCCATTTTTACCTAAAAATTCAACTCTAACAGAATTTAATTCTTCTGCATTTTGAATTTTTTCAACCTTTGATAAGAAATCATTTTTAATTTTTATTAAATTTTCTTGCATAGTTTTCTCCTTTATTTTTTCAAAAAAAAATCGTCCCAACTATGGGACGAAAATTTCCGTGGTACCACCCAAATTCTAAGGCATTGCCTTACTTGTTTTGTTTGTAACGTAACAACACGCCTATGCTTTTCACATAAGAACTCTTGTGCCGAAATTCATTATTAATCTTTCTTTAAAAGGCTTTCAGCCACAACCTTTCTCTCTGTTAAAGTGAGTTAATAACTACTTAATCACCGTCATCGTTTCTATTAAATTTTACTTATTATATATGAACAAATTTTGTTTGTCAACAATTTCTAATTTTTGTTTAAGATAGCTTTAAACAATCTAATATTTCTTTTTTGCTTATCTATATTGCTATCTTCTCCGTGACCGCAATAAACGATATTGTAATCTTCAACATTTTGCAATTTTTCCAATGTTTTTTTAGTTAGTTCTTTGCCGTTTTTTATCATATCATATCTGCCAATGCCTGTGCTAAACAAAACATCACCAGTGAACATTGCACCGTTAACAATATAACAACTTGCACCCAAACTATGCCCACTGCAATAAATAATTTTAATGCTAAAATTTTCAATATTTAAAACTTGCATATCGTTTAAAACATTAAAATTAGAATTATATTCCACCTTAAATTCGTTTAAACGTGGCAAAGTTCCATCATCTTCCCAAACAGGGTTTTTAACAAAATTTATTGTTTCTTCTGAACCATAAACTGCACAATTAAAATGTTTTATATACTCGTTCACATAAAACAAATGGTCATAATGTTCATGCGTTAATAAAATTGCGATAACTTTATTTTCTCCAACTGCGGTTATAACATCTTTTAATTCAGCACCGCAATCAACAATAACTGCTTTACCATTTTCACTTAACACAAAAGTGTTACTTTCTAATATGTTTGAAACAACTTTTTTAACTTCCATATAAACCTCTATAAAATTATGTCCTGTTTGCTTTTTAGTGCAAAAGCTAATGGATGTTTTTTCAAATCGTGGCAATCACTTCCACCTGTTTTAACCAAACCATATTTATCTGCAATTTTAATTGCACAATTAATATCGCTTTGTTTGTATCTTCTATGGTAGCATTCTATACCATCAATCAAACCATTTTTCGCTAGTTCTTTTGCAATTTTTGTTTCGTTTTTATATTTATAAACATTAAAAGCGTGCGCAAGCACTATTATTCCGCCTGCATCATTAATAATCTTTTTAATTTCTTCAATTGTTGGATATAGTCCATCATAACCTGTATAAAACAACCCCTTTTCGTTTTGATATTGTTCTCTATATAAGTGTTCTAAACTTTTAACTTTGTGTTGTTTTAAAATTTGTTTATTTTTTTCATATTTTAAAATTTCGTCAAAAAACAACACTGCGCCATTAGATTTATAACTTTCCAAATTTTTTAAATTATATTCCAAACCTAAAATATCTGCAATTTTAATTAAACTTTGAATTCTTTTCTTTTGCACTAATTCATAGTTTTCTTTTGTGAACCAGCTAACTTTTTTTATTTTGTTAATATCAAAATTATATGCTAAAACTTCTAAAGCATAATTTTTATAAGTAACATTAATTTCCATACCAACGAAAATTTTGCCTGAATAAAGTTTTTTCAAGTTTTTTTTATTAATTTCTTTATAAGCAACAACTGTGTTATGGTCTGTTATACTTATTGCTTTAATATTTTTTCTTTCCGCTTCTTTTAAAATTTCTTCAACGGAGTTTTTCCCATCAACATAATTTGTGTGAATGTGCAAATCCACAAGTTGCCCACTTTTAAAAAGTGTTTTTGATTGTTTTGTTTTAATTACCATTTTCTTCAATCTCTTTTACTATATCATTAATGCTGTTACTTAGTTTTAACTCAACTGATTTATCAATTATTATACAATTAATAATAAATTGCAAATCGTTATAAATATCTTCAAAATTTTTGCTTATTAACAAGTCAAAATCAAAAGTGGCATATCTGTTTTGATAAAATTTACCAACTTTGTTTATGCTGTTTTCATAAGCCTCAACAAATTCATCTTCAATTAAATAAGCATTTTCATCAAGATGTTCAGAATAATATTCTAAAAAATTAATATCTTTAACAATATTTTCACAACTTTTTAAATGTTTAAAAATATTGTAATACTTTTCTAATACCTTATTCATTTTCACCGCTTTTGTTTTCATTTTTTACAATGTCAGGATTTAATGTGTTATCATTGTTATTTTTAAACATAGAAATTTGATTATCTTCTTTTTCATTACTTTCGGCAATTTTATCGTTATATTTTTCCATAATCTCTTGCATTTCTTTGTTAACTATCTCTGAAATAACTTTTTCTTCATTTTCCAATGGAAAAAGTGAATTCTTATGTTTTCTTAAATATATTTCAAACACAACAAGAAATATTGATATAACAACGAAAAACGCAATTTCATAAACACCGCAATGCCCAAAAATGAAAAATGTTAAAGCTGGAAAAAACAATGCTGAAAAATATAATATTAAACTAACATTACCAATTTTTTTGTTAACGCTTTTTAAATACCTTAAAAAGAAAAATATAGATAAACACGCACAAAAAGCAAAACTAACACCAAAAACAACGTGCACTTTGCTTAAAAAAGGAAACTCATACATGCAAGGAAGCAAAACGCACCCAATTAAAAATATGTAACTTAACCTAACTAAATTTCTTGCTTTCTTTGATGTGTATTTATATGTGTTAAACATTCTAATCATAATAAGTCCAAATAGAACAGCACTAACACATCCCCAAACAATAAAAGCAATTCTTCCTTCAAAACTTCGGTTACCCATATTGCTAATTGTTACCAAAGTTGGATTTCCTAAAAAAACAAATAAAAGCGTAAAAGATAAAATTAATATTGCACTAACAATTGTAAAACCTAAAGTTATTTGCTTGTTATCATTAGCAATAACATCTTTTAATTTTATTTTCTTTTTATCCTTTGTTTTTTTATCTTTTGAGTTTTGCAAATTATCACCTCTGTTATTTTAATGCCAAATAATCATCATAAGAAATAAGTCTATCAAACACTTTTGTGCCGTTAATTTCAATAATTCTATTTGCAACAGTTTGCATTATTTCTTGGTCGTGAGTTGTAAACAAAATACTTCCTTTAAAATTAATCATTCCTTTGTTTAAAGCAGTTATACTCTCTAAATCCAAGTGGTTAGTTGGTTCATCAAACAACAAAACATTTCCACTTGTTAACATCATTCTAGCAAGCATACATCTTACTTTTTCTCCACCAGATAGCACATTTGCTTTTTTTAGAGCTTCTTCTCCGCTAAATAACATTCTACCCAACCATCCACGCAAATAAGAACTTTCTTGTTCTTTTGAATATTGGCCAATCCACTCAATCAAATTCAAATCACAATTAAAAAAGTCATTATAATTTTGTGGCATATATGAAGTTATAATTGTTTTGCCCCATTTAACTGTGCCTGTGTAATCATTATCTAAACCAAATAAAATGTTATATAAAGTTGTTGTTGCTAAAGAGTTATCACTTAATATTGCAATTTTATCCCCATGGTTAACTGTAAAAGAAACATTTTCAAACAAACCTTTTTTAGTCAAATTTTCAACAGTTAAAATTTCGTTACCAATTTCTCTTTCAAGTTTAAAATCAATATAAGGGTATTTTCTGTTTGATGGCTTAATATCATCAATTGTTAATTTTTCCAATTCTTTTTTTCTTGCAGTTGCTTGTTTGCTTTTAGATGCGTTTGCTGAGAATCTGCTAATAAATTCTTGCAATTCCTTGGCACGAGCTTCTGCTTTTTTGTTTGCTTCTTTTTGTTGCTTAATTAATAATTGGCTTGTTTCATACCAAAAATCATAGTTACCAACAAACATATTAATTTTTCCATAATCAACATCACAAATATGTGTGCAAACTTTATTTAAAAAGTGTCTGTTGTGTGAAACAGTTATTATTGTGTTTTCAAAATTTATTAAATAATTTTCTAACCAGCTAATAGTTTTAGCATCCAAGTTATTTGTTGGTTCGTCTAATATTAAAATATTAGGGTTACCAAATAATGCTTGAGCAAGCAGAACTTTAACTTTAATTTTGCTATCAATTTCGCTCATCAATCTATTATGCATTTCTGTTGGTATTTTTAAAGCATTTAATAAAGATTCCGCATCGCTTTCTGCTTCCCAACCGCCAAGTTCTGCAAACTCTGCTTCAAGTTCAGCAGCCTTCATGCCATCTGCTTCATCAAAATCTGCTTTTGAATATAATGCTTCACGTTCATCTGAAATTTGCATTAATTTTTTGTGACCCATTAAAACAGTTTTTAAAACAGTGTAATCATTAAAAGCTTCTTGATTTTGGTTTAAAACAGAAATTCTTTCATTTTTACCAACAATAACTTCACCTTTATTAGGTTCAATTTCGCCTGTCAATATTTTTAAAAATGTGCTTTTACCTGCTCCGTTTGCACCAATAATACCGTAACAATTACCATCTGTGAATTTTAAATTAACATCTTCAAATAATTTTCTTCCACCAAATTGTAAACTAACATTTCTTGCTTCTATCATACTTAAATCTCCTATTGATTAGAGTACATTAAAAAATGTTTTTTGTCAATTTAATATATTATAATTAATTTTACATATAATTATATATAACGTATATAAATTAATAATTGGTGGTTTAAAATTTGTATAAAAATTTTTGATTATTGTTGTTAATAAATAAAAAACTAATTAATTTAAAAAACTAATTACGTTATAGTAAAATCAGTAACATAAAAATCCTATTAAATAAAAATTGATTTTTAAATAATTATGTGATAAACTTTATAATAAAAATCTTTTTTTAAGGAGATTTGATATGGCAAGAACTGAATATGGCAGAGATACTAAAATATTATGGCAAGATAGAAAACGTTTTATGGGTTTACCAATAACTTTTACTTCATACCAAATTGTTCAAAAACAAAATTCGTGGACAAAGTTGATTATAAAATCTGGAATTTTATCAACAAGAACCGATGAACTAATGCTATACAGAATTGATGACTTACAAACTCATCAAAGCATATTTGATAAACTTTTTGGTGTTGGTTCAATAACAATTTTTTGTAATGATGCATCTAGCCCACAAGTATATTTAACAAATGTTGCAAATTTTCAAAAAGTTTATAATTATTTATCTGAATTAATTCAACAAGATCGTGCTCGTGTTAAAATGGGTCATGGCGAATTTCAATCATAGTTTAAACAAATTAATTAAAACAAAAAAAGGAACTTCAAAGTTCCTTTTTTTGTTTAAAGCATAATTGACCAGCAAGAATTATTTTAATACTTATAATGCAATATTCGCTTTATAGCACATATAAAAATTAAAGCATTTAAGTTTATATTATAAATATTGCTTTACTGCTATTTAAGTTTTCATTTGTGGTTAAGTGTTTATTTTATCTATTTTTTGGACTTTGTAAATTATTATAATTTTCATTTATAGAAGATTCTAGTTTTGCAAATTGACCATTTTGTTTTCGCACATTAGATTTTCTAAATGTGTGCAAATTATAAGTATAAGAAATTTGATCTACACCATTAGCTTCTGTAATTGAAATTCGGCCATCATTATTTATATTATCCATTTTTAAAGCATGTGAAACCACATATTTCAACCCTTCTTCTGGACTATGTAATTCCATATTTACTAAACTTTTTGTTCCATCTAAATGTTTTACGATGTAATATGGCTTATCTGTAAATTGTCCGTGGTATAAAAAAACTTGTTCAAAATTTACAATTTTATCTTCTTTTGAAAAAATTTTAGTAGCTCTTTGTGCATCACGTGAAATAAAATAGTATACTTCTATTGTTTTATCTGGAAGAGTGCATACAAAACCTTTGTATGGGCCAAAACAACAACTTCCATCCCAATCATAAGTAGTATAAGATTTTCTAATTGTTTCTATTTTTATGTTAGAATAATCCTCGTTAAACAATTTACCTAATTTTGTAAGAGAGTTATTTATAAAATCAAGCACATAAACATTATATTTTCCATCTCTATTAACAATTGAATATAAATATTCTTCATTTAAACTATTATCTTTAACACAATTCCCTTTAACACCATCTTCAAATAATAACTCTAAGTTCATTTGTTTCACCTCTTAAGATTCTTTGAACAATTATACCATGCTAATACATATAAGTCAATATGCATAGTTTTAGTGCTATAATCGTAGATTTGTTACAAACATTATTATAAAAAGCAAAAAATAATTGCTGCCTTAAACACACGCAAAAAAATTTTAATGCATAACCCACTTTATTATGAAAAAAAACAAATTATAAAAGTTTGATATTCAAATTAACAAAAAAAAGGAGCTTTCATAAGTTCCTTTTTTTGTTTGTCATTTAAAAATCTTATTTTTTTATAAATTAATTTTTCAAAACTCTATTACGTGCTTCGTCTAAATATTTTCTATCAAATCCAAAATCATTATAACCTGTTAACAATCTTTCAAAATATGCATCATCTGGATAAGTTGGAGTATCATCGTTGATAAGATAAACTAAGGCTTTTTCAATTTTCCCATTAACTAAAATATCAACATATTCTTTTCTATAAAGAATTGGAAATTTTTCTATAGCATCCAACTCTTCTTCACCTTTTTTGTTATATTCCCAAATTCCAACAGGAACATTTTGCCCAATTTTTGGTTCAACAGTGATATATTTTTTAAAGGCTAATTGCCAATCATTCAAAACACCACTTCCAACTAATTTGCAATGTGGGCAAACTTCCTTCATTCTTTTTAAATCTAAATTCCTTCCATAAGCCAAACAATAATTTTTCATAACAAATACCTCTTTTTAGCATTTAATTTCGTATTGTACTTCAATTAAAATTATACTAATTTAAAAATTCTATTGTATTTCATTAAAAAACAAACCACTAAAATAATCTAAAGTATCATTTCTTAAATCAACAAATTTATGTTTATTATGTTTTTCTAAAATGTTAACAGTTTTATTAAAAAGCAATTCAAAATAACAGTTTAAAATTCTGTATCTTCTAATTTTAAATTTACTATCCCCATTTTGCAAACACAATGAATTTGAGTATGAACATTTATCACAAGTTGAACCTGTTATTGTGTTATTTATGCAATGGCAAAATGTCATAACTGTTGGAGTGCCAAAGGAATATACGCAAGCATCTTCAAAGTTTTGCAACATTTTATGGCTGGTTTCCATACTTAAAATAACGTCACTAACACCTAAATCTTTTAAAACAGAATATGCAATTGTGTTTATAACATTATGGTTAAAACCTGCAACAACATTAAAATCATTTATTAATTTTAAACCCCAAATGTTGTTTGAAATAACATTTTTTATTTTTAAATTTTTTAGCACATTAACAATATGTTGAACCTCTTCCCCATTAGCAAATATTGGTAGCGAAACATATATTTTGTTTGTGTCTAAATTAAATTTTTTTATTGCACTTTTTATTTTTTCCGCATCCCACTCTATTGGTGAATAAACAACACAAAAATCTTTATAATTTTTTAAATTTTCAATGTTAACATTATCATTAATGCAAACATAATTTTTGCTTTTTAAAAACTCAACATTTTCTGTTTTGTTTTCAACAAACTCCATATTATTGCTTTCTTCAAACTTTGCTATAATTGCTTTTTCCAAACAATCTAAGGCATCTCTTCTTAATTTATTAAGAACACTTTTTGCAATAAACACATTATCTAATTTAACATTAACACTTCCCGCAACAAAATATTCACTATTAAATTTGCTTAATTGTTCAACGCATTCTTTTTCAGATAGTGGAAAATTCTTTGCTTTTTCTAACACAGATTCACTTTCCGCTTCAACAGTTATACCATCACATTTTAAAACAACTTTTGCTTTGTTGTTTTCTAAAAATATTGCATCAATATCAACCAATTTTGTTGCTTTGTTGGAAATATATTTTTCTTCTAGTTCATTATTTAAAATTCTGTTAACAGCCATTCCCACTTCTGGTTTAACTTTTGTGAAAATATAATGAACTTTATTTTTATATTCAACATTACCAACACCAGCAGATAAAACTTCTTGCCCATTTTTAAAAAATTTTAATCCGTCGTTTTTGTTTATTGGTTCAATTGATATAATTCCAACTTTAAAAATGTCTTTAAACTTTTCAACACTTTTAACTTTTCCAATTTCCACACCAATGTGGTTTTGATTTTTAGAATTGATTATTCCAAATTTGTTGTTAAATAAATATGAATTTTTGTTATAATCTCCTCTGTTAAAAACTTCTTTTAGTAAATTTTCATAATTATTATTTTTTGTTTCTTTAAAATCTAATATGTTTTTTATAGCATTGCTATAAACATTTGTTGCAACTGCAACATAACCAGAACGGCGCAACCTTCCTTCAATTTTAAAACTTGTTACGCCTGCATCAATTAACATTTTTAAATTAGATAATAAGCACAAATCTTTAGGAGAAATTAAGTAACCATTTTTTGTTTTTGCATCATTTTTTAATCCGCAATATTCATAACGGCACGGTTGCAAACATCTTCCACGATTTCCACTTTGTGCTTTTAAAAATGCACTGTAGTAACAATTACCACTAAATGCAACACACAACGCACCTTGAACAAAAAATTCAATTTCTAAATTTGTGTTTTCTTTAATTTCTTTAATATCTTTTAATGTTGCTTCACGAGATAAAACAACTCTTTTAAAACCTAAACTTTCTGCAACCAAAGCACCATATAAATTGTGAATTCCCATTTGTGTGCTTGCGTGCATAACAGCATTTTTAACATTTTGTTTAATTATTTTTGCAACACCTAAATCTTGAATAATAAAAGCATCTATTTTGCTTTCAACTGCAACTTTAATTAAATTAATAAAATCATTAATTTCGCTATCTTTAATTAAAGTGTTAACTGTTAAATAAACTTTAACATTTCTTAAATGTGCTTGTCTTACAATTTCTGCAATGTTTTCAAAATTAAAATTATCTGCTTTTATTCTTGCATTAAAATTAGATAATCCTAAATAAACTGCATTGGCGCCATTATTAACAGCAACATTAAAACTATTAATATCTCCACAAGGAGCAAGCACTTCCAACATAAAAACCTCTTTTAAAAATTAAATTGGCTGGGGTGGTAGGGTTCGAACCTACGCAATACGGGAGTCAGAATCCCGGGCCTTACCGCTTGGCTACACCCCAACATAAACAATTATAGTATATAACAAATTATAATGTAACACAATTATAAAATTAAATTAGTGTGTTAAACAACAAAAAAAACGAGAACATTCTCGTTTTTTACCAATCACATTTCCCGTTTATGTTGTTTTTAATATCATCATAAAACTCAAAATATTTTTTCTTGAATGCTTCCTTGTTTTCCTGTTGTTTTTTTCTTTTATATTGTTTTAATTTTTCAATCTTTTCTTTTTTTAATTTCTCATTTTCTTTATTTTCACTATTCATAAAAACACCTTTTAATTATGCAGCCCAACTTGTTGGCATTTCTCTATTCAATTTAAACCAATCTGTATCTTTTAAAACTGTGTTATTATTTGAACAATTAACAATTGTTTCATCTTTTTTAGAAGTCACAATAATTTCACCGTTCATTGAAGAATATGAAACATTTTCATATTTTTTTTCTGCTTCATTGTATTTAATTTGTGCAACGCTTGTTACATAAACATTTTTAGTAAATGGTGCAATTCTGTTAATAAATTCCTGAGTTGGAAAAGTGTTACTTAATGTTTGAGAATATTCCACACTTCCAGCAACACAAGTTACAACAATATTTTTTGGCTTAATAACCTTTAACAATTCTGTTGTTGAACTAGTGCTACTTCCATGATGCCCAGCTTTAAATAGTTCAACTTCTTTTAAATCGTTATTTTCAATTAAACTTTTTTCGCCATCATCTTCTAAATCACCTGTGAATAAAAAGTGTTTATCACCTTGATTAATCATAAAACAAACAGAATAATTGTTTTCTGTTGATGCTTTATTTTCATAAAACTCTTGATACAAAAATTCAATTTCAATGTTATTTCCTAGTGAGTAAGTTCTTTTTGCACCATTTTCATTATTATAACATTCTAAAACATTATAATGTGTTGCCCCATCTTTTATTTCATTATTTAATGAATCTAAATATCTATTATACATTGGTGCTGTTGATTTTTGATTAGTGTTAGAAAAATCAATTATTGTTTCAAATTTAAAATATGTAAACAAGCTTGCATAATTTCCATCTCCAGCAAATCCAGCATAATGGTCTTCGTGAGCATGTGTAACAACTGTGTATTCTATAACTCCATCAGTAACATATTTTTCTAAATTTGATTTTAATGTTGGAATGCTTGAAGTTTTTGAACCAGCATCCACAAGAAGTTCAACATCGCCACTTTTAATTAAAAAACTATCACCAGCATAAACATTACCTAATTCCATAAAAATGAAATTAACATCATCACCATATAACTTGTCACTTCCTGTTGGTTTATTAATATATAAATAACCAAACGCACCAGCAATAAATCCAATAATCATAACAAGAGGCAACAAACAAAAAAACAATTTGTAATTAAAACTTTTTTTCATATTCTACCTCCTATTTAACAATTATTGTTCTAACTCTTTTTATATCTTTAAATCTTCCAGATTTTATCACATATTGCAATTGATAAGTTCCAGCAACACTGGTATTAACTTCTCCGATAATTGCAACTTCGCTAGATTTATCTTTGCCAAACTCAATTAACTTTGCGCCACTTTCAACATATTCGTCGTTTAAGTTTAAAACAATTTCCTTTTCTCCGTTTAAAACAAAAACATCATTTTTGCATATATTTTTAACAACAAAAAAACCAGCAACGCAACTTAAAACAGTTATAATCAACAACAAAATAAAAACTGCAAAATTGTTTTTAACTGTTGTTTTGGTTGTTCTTTTATATTTATTTATTGTTTTGTTGTATACACTTCTTAACATAAAACCACCTTTTATTGTTAATTTACTTTGTTTATAACAGCCAATGTTTCAACATGCTTTGTTTGCGGAAACATATCATATGGTGTTACGCTTGTAACGGAATAATCATTATCTTTTGTTAAAAACTTAACATCTCTTGCTAGAGTGCTTGGGTTACAAGAAATATAAACTATCTTATCAATCCCACTTTCCATAATTGCTTTTAAAACTTTTTCATCGCAACCCTTTCTTGGTGGGTCCAACACAACAGTTAAATTTTTTGCATTCAATGTTTTAACAAGTTTTGGAACAACTTTAGCACAATCTCCATTTATGTTTTCAACATTTTTTATGTTGTTTATTTTCATTAACTCATTTGCATTTTTTGTTGCACTTTCAACAATTTCAATGCCATAAACCTTTTTGCAATGTTTACTAATTATTGATGTTAATAAACCTGCTCCAGAATATGCATCAATCACGACTTCGGCATTTTTACACAAATTGCAAACTCTTTCATAAATTTTGTTTTTAACTTCATCATTAACTTGATAAAAACTATTTGCATTCACATTAAAGTTAGTGCCAAATTCAGTTATGTTCAATTCTTTAATTCCGTTAATGTGAACATACTTGTCAGATAAAATAACATTGTTATTTAAGTTGTTAATATTTAAGTTCAAACCAACTTCCTTAAATTCATTAACCAAATCTTTATATAACTCATTTAAATTTGGTAAAGTTTTTTTAGTTGTAACAACTGTTACTAATAGTTTGTTTTGCAAATATCTAGCAACAATGTGTTTTATATCTCCACTTTTAGAAACTTCGTTATAACCTTTTAGGTTGTTTTTATTTATGTATGATTTAATTATTTTAAGCAATTTAGAAACAAAAGGTTTTTGTATTACGCAATCTTCAATTTCCACAACATTATGGCTTCCAACTTTATATAGCCCAATAATAGTTTCCCCATTTTCCTCAACAACAGGAATTGCAATTTTGTTTCTATAATTAAATATGTTAGAAGATGCCACGCAGTTATCAACTTGCAAATTAATGTTTGCATATTTGTTAAAACAATTTTTCACTTGATTGGTTTTAAACTCAAGTTGTTTTTCATACTTTATATGTTGCAAATCACAACCACCACATTTTCCAAAATATTTGCACTTTGGTATAGTTCTAAATTCACTTTGTGTGTAATATTCTAAAACTTTTGCAATTGCAAATTTTGTTTTAGTGTTGATAATTTTAATTTTAACTTTTTCGTTGGTTATGGCATTAGGAACAAAAACAATTTCGCCGTCCACTTTTGCAACGCCGTAACCATCTGAAGATAAGTCTATAATTTCTACAATAAATTCATCATTCTTTTTCATATTTGCATTATATCACAATTAATTATTTTTTCATTATAAAATTAACACTAAAGTTGAAATTATTTAATTTGTTAAATTAAAACACATTCAATAAAAAAACTCTATTATAAATAGAGTTTTTACTTTATTTCTTTTTTAAAGGCAATTTGCTTTTAATAAAATCAGCAAATTTATCACATTCTCCTTCTACAAAAGAATTTTTAGGAACCATAACACAATTATACTTAGTGAAAAATATGTAATAAATATTTTTACTTTCACCCAACTTAACAATATTTTCATATTTTACAACACTTGAACCAACTAAGTTACCTTCAGAATAATCTGTTTCTTTAAATTCAAATTGGTCAAAATCAAGATTAATTTCAATTTTTCCAAAATATTCTAATTGGCTTTTTAAAGTTGTTTTATAGGTTATAAAACTTAATAGTGCAACCAAAGGAAACTGAATAACTGCAATAATGTAAACAAAAATTGCAGTATCTAACAAATTATAACTTGTTGTTAAGGAAACAACTAATAATATTGTTGCAATTAAAATTTCAATTGCACAAGTTATAAAAATAGATTTTAACTTACTTTTTAAAGTGAATTTATATAATTCTTTATAATTTTCATTTGATATTTTGTATTTACACTTAAACATAACTTTTTCCTAAAATTTCTTTAAAACTTCGCTTGCAAGTTTCATATCAATATTAGCACCAAATTTTGCTTTTAACGCACGCATAACAACAGGCACGCTTTTATCTTCCATTAAAGATATTTCATTATAAATTTCTTCTGCTGTTAACATCTTAGGCAAATATTTTTCAATTGCTTGTTTTTGTTTGTTTATTTTTTCGCATTCTTCTTGATTTCCAACTTTAAAATAGTTGTTTGCCTCTTCTTCCAATTCTTTAATGGTTTTTTGAATTATTTTTGTTATTTCAGCATCTCCAACTTCTTTTCCTGTTGCTCTTGCTTCAATTCCAGCTTGCATATACTTATTCATAATAACACTATAAATTCCACGCAAAACTTGATCTTTTGCTTTCAATGCCTCAATATTTGCTTTTTTAATTTCATCAATTATCATTTTTTATTACCTCGTTTTAATTTTTTCAAAACATATGCTAATAACTCTTCGTTAATATCTTCAATGCTTCTCATAACGCCATCTTTAGAACAGTTAATAAGTTTATATTTGTTTCTTTTTGCAATTTCTAAATAAGCTCGTTCAGCACACATTAAATGTTCAGAACTAGCTTCTAAACCATCAAGTTTTTCTTCTCTGTTTTTTCTTAAACTTTCACCAACTTCAAATGGAACATACAACAAAATTCTTATATCTGGCTTTGGCAATTTATACAAGCCATATTCAAGTTTTTCAAACCACCTGTACATTCTTTTTCTTAATTTTTTGTTTAAAAATTTGCCTGCTTGATGTGCCATGTTGCTATCAACATATCGGTCTAGAACAACATTACAATTTTCTAACTCTCCTTTAATTGTTGGCATATTATAAAATCTATCTGCAACATAATATGCACCAGCAACATAAGGAGAAACTTCTGCTGGACCTTCTTTAAAAACACTTTCACCCATTGCAGGTTTGCCTAGATATTGTGCTCCAATTATTTTCCCTGTTGGGCTGTCGTAATTAGGAAAACTATATTTTTTTATTGAAATTCCTAACGCATTAAGTTTTTTAATTAACAACTCACTTTGGGTTTGTTTTCCGCTACAATCTGTTCCTTCAATAACTATAAGTTTATTTTTCATATGCATATCCTTTTTCTAATTATACAACAATAAATATTTTTTAAAAACTAAACAAATGCTTTTTTAAATATATTTTTGCATTTCAGAAATTAACCATTTTAATTCTTTTGCAGCAATTATATATGGTTCGTTTGTTTCCAAATTAACACCGCATTTTTTTAGAATTTCAGAAGGATAATCACTTCCCCCACTTTTTAAATAATTAATATAATTTTCAACTTGCAATTTATCACCAGACAAAATTTTGTTTGTAAAACAAACTGCAGAAATAATGCCAATTGAATATTTATAAACATAAAAAGGTCTGTAAAAATGAGGAATTCTTAGCCATTCATAACTAATTAAATCATTATGTTTAACTGCATTTCCGTGATAAAATTTGTTTAAATTTGCATAATATTCACACAAAATCTCTTTTGATATTGGTTGTTTTGTTTCAATTAAGTTATGTGCAAATTGTTCAAACTCAGAAAACATAGTTTGTCTGAACCAAGTGCTTTTAAACATACTAAAATATTTCTTTAAAAAATACAATTTTTCTTCTTTTGTTTTTGCATTATTGTAATAATATTTTAAAATTAATATTTCATTAACGGTGCTTGCAACTTCTGCATTAAAAATGCTGTATCCCGCTTTTTCATAAACATTATAGTTGTTAGAATAATAACTGTGCATTGCGTGGCCTAACTCGTGCCCCAATGTGAAAACATCTTCCAAGATATTTTCAAAATTAACTAACACAACAGGTGTTTCTTCATAAATTGAACTGCTATACGCGCCACTTTCTTTCCCTTTGTTTGGGTAAACGTCTATCCATCTATCTTTCTTTGCTGTTTCAATTAATTTAGTGTATTCTTCTCCTAGCACACTTGTTGCATTTTTAATTGTTTCAATTGCATAATCATAATCAACTTTTTTTGTTATATTATTTGTTATGTTTGCAAACAAATCATAGTATTCTAAATTTTTAACTTTTAATGCTTTTTTTATTAATCTAAAACCCTTTTGTAGCAAGTTAACATTTTTTCTTGTGTGATATATAAGTTTATTATATAGTTCCTTTTTAACATCATCATCCTGCAAACTTTCATCTAAACAACTTTTATATTTTCTAATTTCAGCGTAGAACCAATTTTCTTTTAAATAATAAATATAGTTTGTAGAAAGTGTTGCACACATATCTTTAAAAGCTTTATGCATATTGCAAAAAGCTTGTTTTCTAACTTTTCTATTTGGATTCTCCATAAAACCTGAATAATTAGAATTTGTTAACTCTTCACTTTTATTTCCAACTTTAACTTTATCGAACTTAACATTCAAATCATCAAAAGCATGAAAAATTTCATATCCAGCACTTGAAAAAGTTATTTTAGAAAGCAATTCTTCTTCTTTCTTTGTTAACTTTCTCTTTTTGTTTTTTAAAATATTTTTTAAAATCAAATCATAATTTTTAAATTTTTCATCTTTAATTATTTTTTTTAAGTAATCGCTTTTTAAATTGTTTAATTCAACAGTAACAAAAGTTGTTTCGCGTGACCAATCGTTTATTACATAATCAAATGTTGCACTCATTTCATTATATTCTCTACTATCGGCATCAACACTTAAGTTACAACTTAAAAACATACTAAGCCTTTCAAACAACTTTTCCACATTTGAATCAAATTCAAAAAATTTTAATAACTTATTAGGATTATTAAATGTGCCTTTATATTTTTTATATTCCGAAATTTTTGTTTTTAAATCTTCTAATTTTTCAAACCACTCTTCATTAGATTTACAAAATTTTGAAGAATTCCACTTAAATTCTTCACTTATTTCATTTCTTAATTTCATGCAAACCTCTATTATTTAAAATTTCAAACCACTGATTATTTTTTACGTTATTTTTAATTTTTTTGTTATTTTTATCCACAAAAATTTTTGCCACATTTATTGAAGAAATAACGCTTGCTAAATATAAATATTCGTTTTTTACAATTTTTATTTTATTATCAATTAAACAAACTTTTATTGGTTTATACTTTTTACCATTTTTTAAATTGGTTACAATTTTATTAATTTTTCTTGAAATATATTTTTTCTTAAATCTAACAGGCTCTAAAAATTCTTCATTTTTAACTTGTTCAATTACTGCTTCAATCTTTTCACAAGTTAAACCAATTAAAGAGTTTTTAATTATATAATCATAATATTCTGCATTTTGTTGCTCTTTTTCATAAATGCTTAATCTTTTTTCGATTGCAGGTTCTCCTCGAGCAATTAATCTCTTTTTTAAAATATCTTTTTTCTCTGTTAAAAAAATTGTGCCAATTTTTACTTTGTCCTTCAATAAATTCTTAAAAGCATTAACTCCAGACAATGTTAAATCTTTAAACATAATAGAATCGTTTTTTATGTTATTTTCAACGCTTTCCTTCGCAACACCAACATAATTGCCATGTATTTCGTCCCATTCTAGCATTTCATTATTATTTATTTTACGCTCGAATTCTTCTCTTGAAACAAAATAATAATTTTTGCCATTTTCTTCATTTTCACGAATAAAAGTTCTTGTTGTGTAAGAACATAAAAAGTTGAAATTATCATTCCTTTTAATTAATTCTTTAATAACTGTATTTTTACCAACACCACTTGAACCTGAAATAATAATTAAACAACCTTTTTTCATAATTTCACCCTTTATAATTATTAAATTAAGTTTAATTTATTTAACAAAAAAAAGCAAATAAATTGCTTTTTATATTTATAATTCAGTAAGTATTTGCAACCATAATTCTTTATTTTGCGAAAAGTTCTTTTGGAAGTTTGTTAAATTCTCTTTATAAAATTTATCATACTCTTCCTTAAAGTCTCTAATGCTCACACTTTCTGTTAAATTTTTGTGATTATTAAACTTAACTCTGTTAAAATCAATTAATTTTGTTTTGTTAATCAAATCACTTTCAGAAACTTTATAACTGTTTAAAAAATCTTTTTGATTATTTTGTATTATTTCAATCAATTCACTTTCAGATTTTTTGCTATACTCTTTTATTAAATTTTCATTATCGTTAATTGCAGATTTAACTAACATTAACTTGTTAGCAGAAATCCCATATTCTTTTGCCTCTTTTTGTTTTTCTAAAATATCATCATTTTCAACAATTAAACAAAAAATTTTATTTTCAATAAAATAGTTATTCATTGTTGTGTACACATCGTTATTTAACTTTTGTGCTAAACCACCATTTATTCCAAGAAGCACAACATTTTGTTTTTCATTAACATTTATTAACCCAGAAACGCAACACAAATCAATAAATTTTTCAGTTGCATCGCATATATTTAGACCAACAAATTTTTCTTCCGCAATAAGTTGCTTTGCAACTTCATTTTTTGGTATAAAACTTTTAACTTCATTTTTTGAGTTTGTTAAAAATTCCATTTTCGCATTAGCATCAATCTGAACATAACCCTTGTTCAAATTTGCGTTTGTTCCGAAAACAATTGCACAAACAATTCCTGCAATAGCAATAATAAACAATAATATCCAAATAATATTCCCAACTTTTTTCATAAATCACCTTTGCTTTAGGTTATGTAAAAAATTGATTTTTATTCAAAACAAAAAAATGGCTTAACGCCATTTTATTTCATTATATATTTTCTAATTAATGGAATTGCAACACCAATAAACAAAACAATTGTTGCAACAATTAAAAATAATAATACTCCATCACTCATGTAAGGGCTTATATCACTTACAACTCCGCTAACAACTGTGAAACTCTCAATTCCATTAACAACACTTTTAAAGTGAATTAAATAGTTGCCACCACTTTTTATTTCAGCTTCAGTTCCTTTTGTCCATTGTCCACCATCTATGCAATAATAAATTTCAGCATTTTCATCTTCGGAAAAAAACTTAACTTTTGCAGTGCCGGAAAATTTAACACAACTATTATATTCTTTTCCATTTATATAATATCTAATAGTGGGAGAAACAGGTATTATATTTAAATTTCTTTCTTGAAATTTATATGTGCTTTCGTCTGTGGCATCAAATAAATTTTCGTTAGTTGTTGCATCATAATATTTCAAAACATAATTTCCAACTTGCAAATTAAATTGTGTGTAGCTTTCTGTTATTTCTGAATTTAACACTTCCAAAACAGGATTTTCTAAGTCTAAAACACTAAAAATAACAAATTTAACGTTATCGTCTGCAATTTTAAAAATTTTCAAATCCTTAGTTCTCTCAAATTTTTGAATTGTGGCATTATAAAATCCTGTTCCTTGCAAACCAATGTTTAACTTAACATTATTAAATGTTTTATCTAAATTTGTAATATTATTACCATATAAATCAATTTGCAGTGTATCACCATCTAAATCATCACAATAAATATCATAAGTTGAATTAATTAAGTTATAAGATAAATCTATATTTCCACTTTTGATATTATTTAATTCAATTTTTGAAATTAAATTATGTGATAAATTGATGTTTATATCTTCAATTTTTGCATTTTCTTCACTTTGCAGGCTTTTAAAACTTACAGTCTTTATTTCATTGTTATACAAATTAATATCTTTTAAATTTGGAGCATATGTGAAGCAATCTTCATTTATTGTTTGAATTTCATTATTGCTTAAATTCATACTTTTCAAATTAGAAAAATGCAACAGTTCCAATCCGCTTAAATTATTTATTTTTTTGTTGGATAAATCAATGCTTTCATAAGAATCAAACATATATGTTGTTATTGTTTTAACTTTTTCAGATTCCACTTTATCTTCATTATAAAAATCTAATAATGCTTTATATAAGTTAACATCAATAATTTCATAATCTTCAACATAAATTGGCCTATCATCATTAACTTCTAATAATGTTTTATTAAATTTATTGAAACTTATAGCTTCATTTTTCGTTTTAAAAAAATTAAACAAAAACAAAAAGGTTATGGCAATCAAAAGAATTGCCACACCCTTTAATATTGCAAAATTGTTCTCATTTTTCATTCTTTTCTTCATAATTAAAACCAACTTGGAACTTTAATTGTAACAGGAGAATCAATCACAAACAAATCTGTTAAATTTTCTTTGCATGTAAAACCTAAGGCTTTATATTCATTATGAGAAGTTATAGAAATTAACTTTCCTGTTGACTTTTGAATAACAACATCTAATTCAACTTTTGAAAATGTTGGATAATTGTTATCTCCAGACATAAACTTAACACTTTTCTTATATTTTTCTGTTGCCTTAGATGGATCTAAAACAAGTTTAAAAGTAACATTTGTTCCTTCATTGTTAAAATTTTCAGTTCTTAAAACAGTTTCTTCGTTAACAATGTAATTCAATTCATCTGGTAAAAATCCAATTTTTGAAATAAAATCTTCAGTTGATGTGAATTGATTATAAATATCATCGTTTGGTGAAAAGTTAGCAACTAAACTATCAGAAACATTTTCTGTTTTGCTATACTTAAACAATCTTTTGTTGTAATAAGCTTCTAAACCAACTTTTACAATTGAACTAGAAGAAACTGCGTTGTAATACAAATTTCCACTAGCATCTCTCATTCTTGTGTTTTTAACTTTTTGAGTAACACCCATTGAAGTTACTGTTCCTGTTGTTGTAACCAAAAGTGTTTTAGAGTTATTTAATAAGTTTTCAGCAAACTGGAATGCTTGCAAACCACTTGTGAACTCTGGTACTTCAATTGGATTTTCTCCATCTCCACCACTAGAGCCATTTCCGCCATCTGGTTTAACAGTTATGCTAGGGTCATAATTAGAATTGTTATGATTGTTTTCTATTAAATCATTTTCGGTGGCATTTTTATCATACCAATCATTTATAATATCTGTTAATTTTTGTGAAGTTTCAACATCACTTTGCTTAATACGTGTTAAATAATTATTAGAAAGAGCCACTGTTACACCTGAAATTGCAACACAAGTCAACACTGCTCCGAATTTTTTTAAAAAAGAATTCATTAACATACTCCCATATATAACAAATCTAAAAGAATTGTAACAAAAGTTAAGAAATTTGTCAATAAATAATATAACAATACAATAATTAGTGAATAATTATACAAAATATTAATTTTTATAAATATTTCCAACAAATAAATAAAAAATACAGGCAAAAATAATATATTAATAATTGACAAACTGAAAATGGTTTGATAAAATACCATTGTTTAAAATAAAAAACACAAAACAAATATGGAGAAATACCCAAGAGGTCGAAGGGGCTCCCCTGCTAAGGGAGTAGGGCTGTAACAGGCCGCGAGGGTTCAAATCCCTCTTTCTCCGCCAACAAACTTGTCCATCCGTACCATTTGGTATGGGTGGTTTTTTTTGTTAATTTATAGTTTGTTTAATTTTATTCATATAAATGTTTAAAATACATATTTGAAGAAATTTATAATATAATTTTTATTTAACTTACATTCTCACACACCCTTGTATTTGCACGTTTTATATTTTAATTTTTGTAACATTAAATCAAATTTAAAAGTTTTATATATAAACAATTTAACAAACAAGTTTTTACGCATAATTTTCTGTTGTATGAAAAAAAGGCTTATAAATCGTAGCCTTTATTCAAATCTCAGTTTTTAATTATTTCTTTTCATCACATTTAATAAATTTTTAAATCTTGTAACAATATGTTATCAAAGTATAATGTATATAATTTATTGAATAGTTTTCTAGTATATTTGTTTTTAGTTTATTTTATTATCCATATTAACAATAATAGCTTTGTTCTTTTTATTCCTGCAAAAATCAAATATGCTTTATATCACAATAATACATAAATGCTATAAAATAGTTATACGCACTATTTCAAAAAGGTGTTTTTATAAATATCTACAATACTTTATCAATAATACGAATTAGATTCTTTATTGTTTTGTATGGATGTGAAGATTCAAAAATTTCTCTAATCATGGCAAAACCATTAATATTTATGTTTATAAATTCAGATATAGTTTTAAAATTAATACCTCCAATAACAATTATTGGCAAATTTGTACATTCTCTTATATCTTTTAAACCTTTTAACCCAACTACCGCTGCCTCTGGTTTTGTTACTGATTTAAAAATTGCACCAACACCTATATAATCAACAGATGATACATCATCATTCAATTGTTCAACTTTAGAAATTGTAAGGCCTATAATTTTATCTGGTCCTAAAATTTTTCGAGCAACATAAACTGGCAAATCGTCTTGTCCTAAATGGACTCCATCAACATTTGTGGCTAAAGCCATATCAATTCTATCATTTATAATAATTGGGGCATTGTATTTATTGCATATTTTTTTTGCCTTAATAATAAAATTATACAATTCTCTATCGGACAAATTCTTTTCTCTTATTTGCACCAAAGTTACTCCTGCTTTTAATGCATTTTTAAGAATTAAAAGTGTTTTTTCTACGCCATATTTTGAAGCATTTGTACATAAACATAATTTTAAGCAATTTTTATCAAACTTTTTTAATGGCATAATCTTCATTTTCTCCAAAAAACTTAATTATTTTAGTATCTACAATTTTCTTTGTTGATATGGAACAGTTACACAACTCTTTCAAAAGCAAATCAAGATTTTGTTTATTTATATTATTTTTAATTATTTCACAATCTAATTTATCTTTATTTCGGTTTGTTTGAAGTTTGGATGCATATAATGCCTCTAAACTTATAGATTTATACGGAATATTATTATAAAAATGAATAATTTTATCAAAACTAATTTTTGCACAAAGTGAAGAATTATAAATATGATCAACAAACAAATTTGAATCTTTGTAATAATAATCATCTTGTATTATTGAACCATCTTTATTTTCAGTAAACATAAAAATAGTTATAGGTATTTTATATTTATTATGTATTAATTTTATAATTCGCCTTTGAGTTCCATCTTCTCTATCACCCTTCATCCTCACAAATGAAAATCCAAACTTTGAAGAATTTGATTCAACATCTTGCAATCTAGATTCATCTACAAATATATCAATATCGTGATGATATCTTACTAAATCTTTACCTAATAATAAATACGCCATAAATCCACTAGTATGATAATATTCTACTTCTAGTGTGTTTAAAAATATATTAACTTGATTAAACAATTGTAAAATTTCTATATGATTTGCATTCAACCCTCTAATTTTGCAAACTTCATACTTTTGTAATATCTCATATCTTCTTTCCATACTCTCTATAGAGAACAAACTCGGATATCGCTTAGCAATAAGAGAACGTGAAAGTTTAACAATAATATCAAAATCGCCTTTTTCAAAAATAATATCAATTAAAAGATCTCTAATATCTTCAATATTATTAATATTGTATTTTTCACACTCATTTTGAAACATTGTAAAATCATTATTATTTAAGATTTTTTTAACTTCAATTATCACATTCATTTTTGTCTCCTATGGAAAAGGGTGTGGCATGGATGTTATATCATTAATGCAATTAAGATCTAATTTTTTAGGAACTTTCCATAATCTATCAGCTCCCAAACGTGGTAGTAAATGTGATTTATTTAAATCAACAAGTCCAGGCACAATAACTCTTACCACTTTCATTCCTGTATCAATAACATCACTAGTTGTAATATCTTTATAATATACACTTAAATTTGCATTATTTAAACTATTAATTAATTCTTTATATGTTGTAATTTCTTCATGATAATCACTAATTTCACTGTTGAATAAAAGATCTTGAAAATTTTTTCCTTGATAATATAAAAAATGTTCATATAGAGTTTTTATTTTATTAGGATTTTTTTGTTTATATTTTAATAAATGTTCCGAATAAAAATATGTAAACAAACACTCTTTAATTGATTTTTCTATTGCTACACTAGATGAAAAATTTGCACAAGCTCCAATTCCATATCTTACTTTGCCATTAATTTCTTTTGAAATATATGAAAGATAAATAGGAACATCTATATCAGAATATAATTTGTAAACATCTACTCTAAAATCTTTTTTAACATTATTAAGCAATGGAATATTCTTAATTGAATCAACATTTATTTGTGGAGGATTTAATCTATTTAAAAAATTAATCATAAGAGCATCTCTTTCAATTAATTCCAACAAACCATTTTCCACGCAATCTTCCAATGAAGAACCAGCGGCCATACCTGTAGAAGTGGTTTCAGCAATCCTTTTATCATATTTAAAAGGTAAATATATCAAACTTGCAGGCCAATATACAAAACTTTCATCTTTAATATTATCGATCTTTGTCCAATGGATTTTATTAGTATATGGATTAATAAAATCTTTATTTTTTTTATATTGCTCATCGGTATATAAGTGGAAATTTTTTAATCTATGATTTGTGGGCAAATTCTCCAAATTATCATAAATTAGTTCTTCTTTATCACAATACGCCATGCAATACCTTTCTATTGCTTCAGCGAAACAAGCAATCAAAGCACTTTCACGATTTTCATTAACACCTAATCCACCACTAGACACATCTTTGTCATGCCCAAAAAGGATTCTTGTATCCGCACTTAAAGATTGATACATAAACAAACCATAATCTTTTAATTCATTTCTTTCCAATACAGCATTGATTATCCCCAAATTTTCATCAAATGACTTATAAATATCCTCACAACTTGTTTGAGATAAAATATCTCTAATTTGCTTGTCGTCTAATATTTTATTCATAGTCATCTCCTGGTATATTACGTAGCTTATATTCCTTTAACAATTCATTGTTTTGTATCACAAATATTAAGTCTCCACTTAAATCAGAACTATATTTTATATAATTACTTATTACATTATCAATATTCATCTTCTTAATTTTATAAGGATTATATAGTGCAGAAGCTTTTAATCTCTTTATTAAATTATTATAATTAAATTTATTATCAATTATTGGCCCCAAATATAGTTTATCATTTATATATGCATACAAAACACTTTCTTTTGCAAGTTTTTTATCGTTTTTTAGAATTTCACTATAACAAACAAAATTATTTTTTATCATATTTAATACCTTAATCTAATTCTTTTCCATCAATGAAATTTTTTGATTCTGTTTGAAATTTCTCTAAACAATCTCTTAATTCTTGTTCTTCCTTATTTATCAGAGGATGCACGGAAACAAACCATTGTCCAATATCTGTTTTACTAAATTTTATAAGTTCATCTTGTGACATTATTGTTTTTTTGCTACACAATGGATCACAAACAATGAATTTTTCATTTTCATAACCACATACTAAAACTGCATGTAAAACATTTTTTAATTGCCCAGATAAAATTATTAATTCATCTTTTTTTAATCTTTTCCTAATCTCATCTGCTGTAATTTCGTAGTCTGTATAGCTTTTAACACCTTTTGCCATACCCCACTCAATATAGTTTGTATACTCTATCATGGACTTTTCAAAAATATCAGGATCTAATAATTTTTTTTCATTTGAAAAATATTTTTTTTCAGAATGGACAATATCCACATTAAATCCAACTTTTGCAAAATGAAATGCAACTGCAGATAAAGGCGTTCCTTCTATAATTTTTGATCTATATTTTCTATATAAATCTTTTTCGAATAAAGCGTTTGCTTTTAACTTTCCATAATATTCTAAAACCATCAACATGCAAGATATTGCGCAAGTCATTCCTTTTTGTTTGTATGGATGTATGTTTTTTTCCATTCTAATTTCCTTCTCATTTTTTAATATGTTTAATGCATCACCAATTTCTTTTGGTGTAAATTGGTAAATATAGCCATCGTTTTTTAGTATTTTAGATTCATTCAATATACTTAAAATGTATTTTCGAAATAAAAATCCAGATATTCCAATTAATCGAATCGCTATTAATTTCTCATCAACATTGTCAAATTTAACAATTTCTGTAAATGCACGAGTTTTAGGATTTTTTACAACAAATGATCTATATTCCAATTTATAATCATCAGATATTGTTAAATCATCTATTTCTTTAATTAATTGAGAAGTTGAAAGTTTATCATATATTTCATATATTTTTTTTAGTCTTGTATTAAAAATCAATTCATCATCTATATGGTATTGCTTTAATAGATATTTTTTCCATTCTTCAGACTTCTGGACATTCACTCTTTTTAAATATATGTACATTATATGATCTATTTTGTACTGACTAAAAAAAGTATTTTCTGGTGGCGTACAAATTATATTAATGTCAAAATTTTCTACATTTTGGAATTGTATTGCTGGGTTTTCAATATGATACTGCAAGTGTTTTTTTATTGCTCCTGACATAATTAGAGTTGCATTATCAACTAAACAACATGTTTTATAAATTTCAGATAAAAATTCAACATATATTGGACTTAATTCCTCTAGTTTATATTTTGTTGTTAATTCATAAGCAGGCTCTAATTTATATTCATAAAACATATTATGCCAATTCCAACGATTTTTAAGTTTAAATAAAAAATTAACAGATTTATCTTTAATCTCTTTATCCATCTGTTTGCTTATCGTTTTATTCGTTTCTGCAAAATATCTATTTGCATTGAATAATTGTTTTTCTAAAACTTCGTCAATATTTAGTTTTAAAGACGTTGGAATTATATCTTTCTTCATAATCAATCCTTTTTATTTAATAACGAGAGTGAATTAATTCACTCTCGTTATTAATGTTCGACTAGGCTGTACACAATAAGTCAAATTTCTTATTGAACTTTTTAAAAAGTTTTTTCATAACGCCCTCCTTCCAGTTTTTTAAAGAGATCCCTGTAAACTCTAATTCTACTAATAAATTATATTATACGATTCATCTGTTTTAAATAGTTGGAAGCGTTTTAATGTTAAATGATATTGTTGTCCATTCTTTCATATCAAGGTTGCTTTTAACAACCAATAAAAGAAAAGAAACTTATGATTATGATGAAAACCGCAGAATAAATTATACAATTTTCTAGTATTAGTTCCTTTTAAAGGTTGTAATTAAATATATAATATAACAAAAACAACCAAAAAGTCAAGATATTAACTACTTTTTAGGATGATCATGTCATCACAAAAATACAAAATATATATATTATTAATTTATAAAACCCTACATATTGTATATCTCAATATTAAAAATAACTTTTTTAAAATTCAATATCAACTTCAAAACATATAAAAGTCTATTATTTTTTCCAATCTGCTTAAACTTAAAACAAAATAGTTTTACTCTTTAATAATTATTAATAGATAATATTATTCTTTATATAAAAAAGTTAATTTCAAGTTATCTTTATTAAATTAAATAAAATCAATTTAATCTTAAAGTAGATAGATAAAATTTTCTCCTTTTTCAAAATTTGAAATCATTTACTGAAACAAAATAACAACTTTTCTACCCTATCTGCAAATGTATACTATACCCATTTGCAAAACAATCAATAAAACGAAACGAGAAGGATTGAAAAATCCTTCTTTTTATGTTATAATATGATTAGGAGAATTGTATGAGTTTATTATTAAATAGTAATTGGTCTTTTGGATCGTCTGAACTAATCAGTTCCATTGCTGCTTTTTAACTTTTTTAGCAATTTGTGTGTCACTTTATTTAGCACAGAAATCAAAAACTTTAAAGTTTAAGATAATTGACAAAAAAATAAAAATAAATGCTTTTAGAGAGCATCAGTATCAGCAAGTTAATATCTTAAACAATGGACACACAAAATTTACTTGCACTTGTATTGGATACTATATTGATAGGAAATTTTATTTTGTCAATTATATTCAAGGAATGAAAAAATTAGATAATACAATTATTGAACATCGTGGAAATTCAAATACACACATAACAACAGAACAACTAATACTCCCAACATATGTTAAGGAGGGAGATATATTACAATTAGGACTATGGCCAGCAGACTACGATTTTTCTGAAATTCAAAAAAATAATAGGATTTATGTTTTTATTATTATAAACGGCAAAATATATAAATTTTATACCGGCATGAGATTTCAAAAATTTAAAAAATTAATTGAAAATTTTAATCATAAATCATTACACAATCAGGGAAAAAACATTGAAAAAAGTAAAAATCTTGATAATATTTATTTTAGATAAACTTTTAACTTAATCCAGTCAACCCCAACGCATATTTTAGTGTTAGGATTGGTTGTCGGTCTTCCCGCCAAATTTTTTATCTTCTTAACTGTGCATAGTTAAGAAGATTTTTTTATAAATCACAGAAGTCTAATTCTTCCATTTCCTTTTTTATCAATTCAACTATATAAGTAAAAAATATTTATAAGTTATAAATCAATATTTCATTAGAATTGTCTTTATCAAATTTGCCTGTACTTAAGAAACCACATTTAATCCAAAAATCTTTAGCATCCTTATCTGTATCTAGATAAATATTTTTAGCACCTTTTGAAAATAAACTTCTTATAGTGTGCTGAGCAAGCTTATTTCCATAGCCCTTTCTTCGTTGATTAGATAAAATATAAAATTCTCTTATAAATCCATAACCAGAAAACTTTTCCCAATCACTATTTTGATTATCTATTTGAAAAATTGAAAATCCTATAACTTTGTTATTATTAAAACATAAAGACATAAATACTTTATTTTCCAAAACTTGTTTTAGTATATAATCCTGACAACTTTTAATTTGTTCTTCGTTTACTTTGTTATGAGTAATATATATCCAATATTGTGCAAAAACATCACGCCATTCTTTTTCATATAATTTATCATACATTTTTATATTAGCCATAACTTTTCCTTTTGCAAAATTATTTATAATTTTATCATACTAGTAAATAAAAAATAAATAAACTTAAAATCTTATAATTTTAATAAAAATTAAAACTTTATAATTTTTTTCGAATAAAATATGTAAAAACTTTTCAATTCTTAATGTATAACAACTTAATTCTAACTATTCAAAAACCTTTGATGAAGCAAAGGGAGACTTTCCTAATCTATCAGCAAATGCTGTTTATAATCATTTGCGAAACAATCGATAAAATAAAACGAAAAGAAGTTGAAAAACTTCTTTTCGTTATTTACAGGAATATACAAAACATATATTTATATGTTATAGTATGTTATAAGGAGTTTTTATGGATAGTATATTTGAAGAGTTTAAAAAAACATGCGTGACTCCTGGAATAGATTCAGGAAAATCGTCTTCATATTCTAATGCAATAAAATATTTGCTTGAATTTTTAAAAATTAAGGAAATAAACCAAACAACTGTTTCGTACTTACAAACAATTGAAAATGACATAAAAAACAAGGATAGTAAATTTTATCAAAATTTTTATAAATTTTTATTATCAAATGGAAAATCTTCTTATTTGAAAGATGGGTTTGTTAAAGCAGCCATACCACATTTTTATCATTTTCTTAAAAATAAATATTTTAATACTCCAATATTATTTGCTAATATTTCATGGATGTATCATTATGATGGAATGGAACAAATAAACAAATCCGGGTTTGCATATGTTAGAGAAAATAACGATGCCGGAGAAAAATATAATTTTAAAGTGATGCCCGACAATTGCGTTCACGGATTTGTTCAATGCAAAAATAACAAAATTAATATAGAAGAATTAGCTAAACGATATAATTCAGAGATAAAAACTATAAATAATAATAGATTTTTAGACAATGCTATTGTGATCTTTTTTTCCACTTCACCAAAAGGCATAGCAAGAATTGTTGGTTTTTACAAAAATGCTAAAATATATGAGAAACCTTTAAAAGACATAAACAACAACCAGTACTATTTTATTTGCAACAAAGAAGACGCAACACTAATACCTGTAGAAAATAGAACTTTTTTAATTCCTAAGACAATAAACAATGAAAAAACTTATGGACAAGACCCAAGGTGGTATGCTTTAAAAGTAGCACATAAAGAATTTATAAACAAAGTACTAAAATACATAAATTCATTCAAAGGTTCATGTGAAAACGAAGATGCATCGTCAATAAATTTAATTAACGAAGTTGTAGACAATAAAATTAATATATATTTTGATATTAATAAATTGCAAAACACGATTCCAATGGGAGAATTGTATAAAAAAACAAATCAAACAATTTTTGGAACATCCAACATATCATCAAAATTAATTATAAGCGGAAGAAAAGCAGAAAAATATTTTATTAGTTATTTGGAATGTCTAAATTTTATTAAAAATAAAGATTTTAGAGATGTCTCCAATATTAAAAACTACGGCTATGATATTGAATTTATTAATAATATTGGATTTGAAGTAAAAAATATACAAACAGGAAGTTTCTATCTAACAAACAACGAAATTTCATTATTAATAAATAAAAAAACTCATTTAATATTTGTAGATGTTGATAATGGTATTTGGTTGCTTAAAAACAATTCAAAAATTTTGCAAAAAATAATAAAAAGCATTAAACAAATAAAGGAAAATACCATAAAAAATTTTCAATATTTAGAAATTGTTGATATAAAAATATCAATCACTGAAGATATTAAAAATGAAGTAAAAGATATTTCAAATTTGTCAAAGAGTCAATTTATTGAAATTTTGCAATAGCCATTTGAGAAGAAAAAGTTTTAAATTTGTGTTAAATTTTATTAAGAACTTTTAATACAGTAATATTCGGTTTGATAGTTAAAATTATTAATTATTTAATTTTTAATTTAATCATACTGCTTCTTGCACAAAAATATATTTTATTATTAGAATTGGTTGTCGGTCTTCCCGCCAAACAATTGTCGTTTGAACTCAAACGGCAATTTTTTTATGATTATTTACAAATTGTTTGTAAATTTAATTTTAATGTTAATTTATGCTTTTAACACAAACAGTTGATGTTTGCTTTGATTTTTTATGTTTATATTGTACAATTATGTAAATATATGTGTTTTTAACACGATATAAATTTTTATAATATATTATCTTGTGAGGTGAAAAATATGAATAAGATGTGGAAAAAAGTTTTTATTTTGTTAAGTGCATATTTGAGTGCAATTTCGTTTGCTGTGTTAGGCGGTGTTGTTTGGTATAAAAAAGACGAAGATGAAGATGTTAAGAAAACAGTAAAACTTGCTCTTATTGTTACACTAATTTTTACAGGTCTTTCAGCTATTTTAAGTTTTTATAATTATTTTGGAAGTTTATGGTCTCATTACTATTCCACTGGTGCATACGAAGCATATTCTATATTAAACACATTTGTTAATATCGCAAAAATTGTTACTTATACTGTTTTGATTATTAAAGTTTTAGTTGATAAAACCAACAAAACAGAAGCTATCGCAACTGAAAGTTTTGCTAAAGAAAAGAACGTTAAAGAAACAAATGCAACTTCTAATAAAAAATCTAACAATACAAACTCTAATAAAAATTTAGAAAACGAAAATACATCCGAAAACAACTAAAGATATTAAATTTAATACAATTAATAACAATTAAAAAAATAAAAACTGATAAACCTAAAATCAGTTTTTATTTATTAACAAGAACTTTTATTATCCAAATACAAAAAAGGCATTAATTAAATGAAAAAAGAGAAAATTAAGATTAGAAAGTGCAAATTGAGTGATGATTTTTATCAAGTTGGAAGGTTGCTTTATTTAACAGATATTTATATTTATCCATACCTTTCAAACAACGATGAAGTGCTTGGTTCAAAATTAATGGCGGAATACGCAAAAGCAAACACTGTGTTTAACTACAAAAACATTAAAGTTGCAGTTTTAGATAACAAAATTGTTGGTTTGGTGTTAGGCATTAAAAGGCCTCCTAAAAATCATTCTGAAACAATTTTTAACATTGCAAAAAAATTTAAAGAAATTGATATTGAAAATGTTAAAACAATTAATGAGCAATACTTTGAATTGTTAAGTGACCAACTCGAGGGCGTTTATATTGTTAATTTATGTGTTGACCCAAAACACAGAAATTTAGGCATTGGAACAAAATTAATGAATAGTTATAAAGAAAAAATAATCACACTTGAAGCATTAAAAGAAAACACTAACGCTTTAAAGTTATATAAAAAATTAGGTTTTAAAAAAATTAACGAAGCATGTGCTTTTGGTGGCATGGTTGTTAATTTAAAACTAAAAAAATAATGTAATTATTTTTTTAATGAGAAAAAAGCAAGCATTATTAAATATAAAAAATAACTCTATAAAAATAGAGTTTTTTATTTTTTCAGTCTGTTTACAAATTATATTTATTTATGTATTATATTTTTAACAGAAATGAAAAATTTTATTTTTGCTAAAATTTTAAGTTTATTGGTTTTTATTTGCTTTTCAACAACACAAAAAAAATGTTACAATTATTTTAGTGAGGTATTTATGGAAAGAAGTTATGTTATGATTAAACCTGGATTTACACATCTAGAAAAAGAAATTTTAAAAATGTTAGAAATTAAAAATTCTAAAATTATTGCAAGAAAAGAATTTTCTTTAACAAAAGAATTGTTAAGAGAACATTACAGACACATTTCAGATAAGGACTTCTACCCTGAATTAGAAAAATATATGTTAAGCGAACCTGTTATTGCATATGTTTTTGAAGGTGAAGATGGTTTGATTGAAAAAATTAGAGAAATTGTTGGACCAACAAAAGCTGCAATTTTAAAAGATGAAAACCCAGAGCTAAAAAACACAATTAGAGGCAAATATGCAATAGATGGTTCTAAAAATGTTATTCACGCATCTGATGGAATTAACACAGCAAATGAAGAAATTGCTAGATTTTTTGGAAATGATTATTGTTTTTAAAAAACAAAAATGTGCTAAACATAGCACATTTTTTTATTACAATTTTATAACAATCTCATTGTTTCTGATAAAATTATTCCACCATAGATAGCGGCTGAAATAATCAAGAAAATTGTTGATAACAACACTAAAATGTAAATTGCTTTTTCAACCATTTTATTTTTCATTGAAATATATTCAACTAAATTAAAGTTGAATAGGCCAATTAGACCCCAATTTAAGCCACCAATTAATAAAATAATAAACGCCACATAATTAGGTACTATCATTTTTAAAACCTCCCTTTTTAATATGGTTTGTAATTTTAAAAATTTTATACCAATTTGTGCGATTTTATTTTTTAATAATTGCCATACATTCCGCCATCGATTCTTATCACTTCGCTGTTAATATAGCTTGATTTATCACTTGCTAAAAATTCAACCAAGTTTGCAACTTCTTCTTCTTTTCCTGCTCTTTTTAAAAAGATTTTTTCTTCTTCACTTTTGATAAACTCTTCATCCATTCCACTAATTTCACTTTCTGTTGCAATGAATCCCGGAGCAATTGCATTAACGTTAACATGTGGAGCAAATTGAATTGCCAAATTATGTGTTAAAGAAATAATCCCCGCCTTTGAAGCATCGTAATCTAAACACATTGGAAAATATGTGTTAATTCCGTTTGTTGAAGTTATGTTAATGATTTTGCCATATTTATTTTCACACATAGTTTTTCCAACATATTTGCTAACTAAAAATGTTCCAATTAAATTAACTTCCAATGTTCTTTTAAAATTTTCAACGGTTTTATCATAAAACAAAGTATCAATAGAAATGCCTGCATTGTTAACCAAAACATCAATTTTTTGAAAATTTTTTAATGCAATATCCACCAAATTTTGAACTTCATCTTCTTTTGAAATATCACATTTAACTGCAACACATTTAATCACGCCGTTATTTAATTCTTTTTCCAATTCTAGTGCGCTTTCTTTATTATTGTTATAACTAAAAACAATGTTAAAGCCAGCACTTGCCAAAGTTTTAGCAATGGTTTTTCCAATTCCTCGGCTTGCACCTGTTATTAATGCTGTTCTCATTTTAAACCTCTTTTAGTTAATAAAAAATGGCTTAATTAAGCCATTGAATAATATTTTCCATCAACTGTTGTAACAATTATTTTTGCACCCTCTTCAACAAACATTGGAACTCTAACCATTAAACCTGTTTCAGTGTATGCTGGTTTTGTTGCGTTTGTTGCAGTGTTGCCTTTAACAGCAGGGTCACATCTAACAATTGTGAATTGCATTTTTTCTGGCAATGTTATTCCTAACAATTCAGTTTGATATTGTGTTAATTCAACAGTGCCACCTTCTACTAAATAGTATTTATTATCTCCAATTTGTTCTTCTGAAAGTTCAAATTGATTATAATTTTTAACATCCATAAAGTAGTAAACACCACCTGCTTCATATAAATATTGAACAGTTATTCTATCAATTCTTGCTTCTTCAAATTTAACGTTTGTGTTAAAAGTTCTTTCAAGGTTTGCACCTGTTCTCATATTTTTTAATTTAGTTTTCATAAATGCTGCACCTTTGCCTGGTTTAACATGCAAAAAGCTAACAACTTGATAAATGTTACCTTCAATTAATAAAGTCATACCATTTTTAATATCGTTTACGTCTACCATAATTCAATTCCTTTAATTTTATTTATATAATAATATATTTTATTTTTTATATAATGTCAATATTTTTAAAAAAACTTTGAAAAAAGTGATAAAAAATATTAATTAAAAACCTAAAATTCAAGCATTTTAAACACATAAACACTATTTTAAAACAATTAAAATAAAAAATAATTTGTGTTTTTTTTGGGTTAATAGTAAACTATATCTTGAGGTAAAAAACAATGTATTACAATTATGATATAGATGAAAAATTGGTAAAATTATCTGAAAAAGTTGAAAAAGAACTTACTCCGATTTTTAAAAATTTTGAAAACATTTCTTTAATTAATAGTTCAAAAGTTTTAAAAGCTTTTCAAAACAATTGGCTTTCTAGCACAGATTTTGCTGAAGTAACCGGATATGGATTTTCAGACACAGGCAGAGAAAAATTAGAAAAAATTTATGCTGAAATTTATCACGCAGAAGATGCTTTGGTTCGTGCCCAAATTATGTCTGGCACACATGCACTAAGCCTTGCTTTTTTTGGTTTATTAAAACACGGCGACACTTTAATTTCAATTTCTGGTGAACCATATGATTCTTTAAGAACAATTATTGGAACAAGTGGAAACAGCAGAAACACTCTTATTGCAAACGGAATTAATTATGAACAAATTGAACTAATTAACAACGAGTTTGACGAAAAATCTATAACTGAAAGATTAAGCAAAAGTTTTGTTAAACTTGTTGAAATTCAAAGAAGCCGTGGCTATTCTCAAAGAAAAAGCATAACCATTAAAAAAATTGAAAACATTTGCAAAGTTATTAAAAAAGTTTCTCCAAACACAATAATAATGGTTGATAACTGTTATGGAGATTTTGTTGAAGAAAAAGAGCCAATTGAAGTTGGTGCAGATATTATTGTTGGTTCTTTGATGAAAAATCTTGGCGGCGGAGTTGCAAAAACAGGTGGATACATAGTTGGCAAGAAAGATTTAATTTGGGATGTTTCTGAACGTTTTTCTGCCCCTGGAATTGGAAAAGACTTGGGTGCAAACTTAAACCAAAATTTATCATTCTATCGTGGACTTTATATGGCACCTAGTTGTGTTTGTTCAAGTTTAAAAACAATGGTTTTTGCAAGCAAAATGCTTGAAGAACTTGGCTTTGATGTTGACCCTAAATTTGATGAATTCAGAACAGACATAATTCAAACTATTAATTTAGGAAATGCTGAAAACTTAGTGAAATTTTGCCAAGGAATTCAAAATGGTTCTCCTGTTGAAAGTTACGTTACAACAATTCCTGCTCCAATGCCTGGATATCCAAACGATGAAGTTATGGCTGGTGGCAGTTTTATATCAGGTTCCACAATTGAACTTAGTTGTGATGCACCTATGGTTGAACCATTCACTGCTTTTATGCAAGGCGGTATAACTTACGAATATGGCAGATTAGGAATAATGCTTGCATTAAACAAAATATTAAAAAAATAAAAGTAACAATTATTAAACAAATTTAATACAATAATATGAAAGCCTCTATACATATAAAATAAGGAGGTTTTTATATGTTTTTTATATTTAGAAATAATTGTTGCAGAAGAAACTGTTGTTGCTGCAGAAGAAATGTTGTTTGTTGTTGCAAACCACATTATTATTTGTGTTGTGACCCTTGTGCTAATTATAATTTTTTAATTAACACAACTTCAACAACTGTAACTCCAGTAAGTTCTTTTATAACAACCAACAACTTACAAGTTGCTCAATTAGGAGCAACTCAGTTGTTTACATTAGGCAATTTAGTTTCTCGTTCAGGAAATGCCATAAGTTACAATCAATCAACAAATCAGTTCACAATCAATAAAAGTGGAACTTACAAAATAACATATTCTTTCACTGCAAATTCAAATAACACTGGCGAGTTTGCAACACAAATACAATATAATCCAGACAACACTCGAATTTTTGATATAACTGCAAACCAACCTTTAAATGTTTCTGTTTCTGAAACTTTAAATGCTAACAGTGGTGAAGTGTTCGGATTAATATTCTCACCTGTTTCAGGTTCTTCTGTTACAAGCTTAAGCATTAGCAATTTAATTGTTAAGATTGAAAAAGTTTAAAAAACAAAAAAATAAGCATTTTAAAATGCTTATTTTTTATTTTTCTTCAAATTGGCTGTTATACAAATCTGCATAAACACCATTTTTTGCAATAAGTTGTTCGTGGTTACCCTTTTCAACAACATCGCCATTGTTTAAAACCAATATTAAATCTGCATTTTTTATTGTTGAAAGCCTATGAGCAATAACAAAAGATGTTTTATTTTTTGTTAATTCATCCATTGCCTTTTGAATTAATGCTTCTGTTCTTGTATCAACCGAACTTGTTGCTTCATCCAAAATTAACATTGGACTATTTTGAACCATTGCTCTTGCAATTGTTAACAATTGTTTTTGCCCTGCACTAATTGAAGTGTTATCATCTAAAATTGTGTCATAACCATTAGGTAAGGTTTTAATGAAATGGTGTAAGCCACAAGCTTTACAAGCCTCAACAATTTGCTCATCTGTAACGTTTTTTTCGCTGTATCTAATATTATCTTTAACGCTTCCTTCAAACATCCAAGTATCTTGCAAAACCATTGAAAAAAGATTATGAACATTTTCACGAGTTATTGATTTTGTTGAAACTCCATCTATTAAAATATCACCATCGTTAACTTCATAAAATCTCATTAATAAATTAACTAAAGTTGTTTTCCCTGCACCTGTTGGACCAACAATTGCAACCTTTTGCCCGTGTTTAATTTTTGCTGAAAAATCTTTTATTATAATTTTATTTTCATCATAGCCAAATTTAACGTTTTTAAATTCAACATCACCTAAAACATTTGTTAATACTTTTGTTTTATTTGATTCATCATCCAATTCTTTTTCGTTTAAAAATTCAAAAACTCTTTCACTTGCAGCAGCTGTGCTTTGCAAGTTTGTGAAAACTTGTGCAAGTTGGCTTAATGGCTGTGTGAATAATCTAATATAAATCATAAAAGCACTAATAACACCAAAAGTTATTGCCCCTTTGCTTATTAAAACACCACCTATAACACAAACAAAAACATAACCTAAATTTCCAATAAAATGCATTAATGGCATCATTATTCCACTGAAAAACTGACTTTTCCAAGCACTAGAATATAGTTTTTTATTAATTGCATCAAATTGGTTAAAAGTTTCTTTTTCTGCGTTTGAAACTTTAACAACAGTGTGCCCAGAATATATTTCCTCAATGTGTCCGTTAATATCTCCTAAACTTTGTTGTTGTGCAATAAAATATTTTTGTGTGTTTTTCATAATAAATGAAGTAATAACAAAACCAATAATACAAGAAGCAACAGCGACCGCAGCCATAATAGGGTTAGTTACAATCATCATAACAAGCGAGCCAATTAAAAGTGTTAGTGAACTTATAAGTGTTGTTACACTGTTATTTAAAGTTTGACTTATTGTGTCAACATCGTTTGTAACACGACTTAAAATATCTCCATGTGTTGTTCCATCAATATATTTTAAAGGTAACTTATTAATTTTATTTGTTATATCTTTACGCAAATTATAAGCAACAACTTGAGTTATTGTGCTCATAGTAAATCCTTGTGCGTATGATAAAACATAACTAGTTGAATACATAACGATTAAAATTGTTGCAATTTTTATTACGCCTTCAATATCAATTGAACTGGTTAAACCAGATTCAATTAAATCTGTTATTTTACTAATTAAGTTTGGGCCTATTAGTGTTAAAATTGTTGCTGTTACAGACAAGATAACTGAAAGAACAATCCAAAATGTTTGTTTTTTGCAATATTTTGCCAAACTACCAATGGATTTTTTAAAGTTTTTGGCTTTACCGAAATTAGCATTTCCGCCACCCATTCTATTCATTTTCTAACTCCTTTTTGCTTAATTGACTATAAGCAATTTCTTTGTAAACTTCACAATTTTTCATTAATTCTTTATGTGTTCCAATTCCAACTACATTTCCATCGTTTAAAACAACAATTTTATCAGCATTTTTTATTGTTCCAATTCTTTGTGCAACTATTAAACAAGTTGTGCCTTTTAATTTTTTGCTAATTTCAGAGCGTAAAACTTTATCTGTTTTAAAATCTAACGCAGAAAAACTATCGTCAAAAATTATAATTTCAGGTTTTCTTGCAATTGCTCTTGCAATGGAAATTCTTTGTTTTTGACCACCTGAAACATTTGTTCCGTTTTGTGTTATTTCAGAATCATAGCCTTCACTCATTTTTGAAACAAATTCGTGTGATTGTGCGATTTTTGAAGCATTAACAATTTCTTCTTCACTTGGTTTTCCATTTTTGCTTTCCCCAAAAGCAATGTTCGAGTTTACTGTTCCTTTAAATAAAACTGATTTTTGAGAAACGTATCCAATTTTATTATAAAGATTGTGCAAATCATAATCTTTAACATTAACACCATCAACTTTTATTTCACCTTCAGTAACATCATAGAACCTAACAACTAGGTTTATTAATGTGCTTTTACCACTGCCGGTTGAACCAATAAACGCAACAACTTCACCTTTGTTTATTTTTAAATTGAAATCTTTTAAAATGTATTCATCAGCGTTTGGATATTTAAAAGAAACATTGTTAAATTCAATTTCTCCAACAATATTTTCTTCACCATCCATATTCCCATTAACTAAACTATTCTCTGTTTCTAACACTTCATTAATTCTTTTTGCAGAAACTGCCGCACGAGGAAGCATTATAAAAATAATAGTTAACATTGCAAAGCTCATAACAACTTGCATTGCGTATGATGAAAATATTAATACGTCACTAAACACAACAATTTTATCGAAAGCTTGTGCAGAATTAATTAAAATTGCACCTATCCAATAAATTGCAAGTGTTAAACCACTTGAAATTAAAGTCATTAATGGAGCCATAAAAGACATTACTCTATGAGCAAATAAGTTATTTTTTGTTAAATCTTTGTTTGCTTTTCCAAACTTTTCTGCTTCAAAATCTTCTGCATTATATGCTCTAACAACTCTTATGCCTGTTAAGTTTTCCCTTGCTGTTCTGTTCAAATTATCTGTTAATGTTTGCATTTTCTTAAATTTTGGAATAACAATTAACATAATTGTTATAATGCTAACAACTAACACTGCAACAAACACAAATGTTGTTATTGATAGTTGCCAACTTTTGCCTAATATTTTGCATATTGCCCAAATTGCAGTTATTGGTGCTTTAATCATTAATTGCAAACTCATTGCAACAAACATTTGAATTTGCATAACGTCGTTTGTTGAACGAGTGATTAAGCTTGCTGTTGAAAATTTTTTAATTTCGTTTAAGGAAAAATTTTGAACTTTGTTATAAACATCTTCCCTTAACTTTTTGCTTAAACCTGCTGCAATTTTTGCTGTAAAAAATCCAACCAAAACCGCAAAACCTGCACTTCCTAAAGCGCATAGCAACATTTTTCCACCAATTAACCAAATTTCACCAACTATTCCACTTTCCAATTTTAATAGTTGTGTTATATCGCCCATATAATCTGGAATTTTCAAATCTAACCAAACCTGAACAACAACAAAAATTATACTTGCAATAATCATTAAGTAATCTGTCTTTTTTAAGTGTTTAAATAATTTTAACATTCTATTGCTCCTTTAAATTGTTTTGCATTTTTTGTAATATGTGAAGTAACACTTGTTTTTCTTCTTCTGTTACGCCATTTAGCATTTCTTCTTCAGCTTTTGATATTCTTTCTTTAAATTGTTTATATATTCTTTTTGCTTTTTGAGTTAACACAATTTGTTTTTTTCTAGCATCGCAAACAACATCTTTTCTTTCAATTAACCCGTTTTGTTCCATAACAGTTAAACATTCTGTTGCACTGCTTGCTCGAATTTGTAACTCGTTTTCAATATCTTTTTGAAAAATTTGTTTATCTTTATTAGCCATTAAATAGCCAATAACCATACCTTGAGTTTTTGTTACATTGTTATGTTTATCATTACTTAACTCTAATAAAAACTTCCTTTTCATTAAGTTTGTTAACTTTTTAATTTCAAACCCTAAGTTTATTTCACTCATAATTTTCTCCATTTAGTTAGGTACCTAACTATTATATGATTTTATTTAAAACAATGTCAACAAAATCATAAAAAAATAAAGCAAATTTTTGCCTTATTTTTTACCACCAAAAAATTTTCCAATAACACCTAAAACCATTCTTTTAGGGAAAAATTTTGTTAAAACATATAAAACTTTATATTTAAACCCAACTATTGTTGTTGGTTTTGGATTTTTCTTTTTAACTAATTTTACAATTGTTTTTGCAACTTTATCTGGGCTCATTCTTTTATCTTCTCTTGAATCAACCCCATCTGCTGCACTTTGAATTCTGTTGCCGTATCTTTCGTTAGTTTCGTAAATTTTAACTCTGTTTTTTGTGAAATTTGTTTTAACATCACCTGGGCAAACACTGCAAACTTTAACACCAAAATCGCCACATTCCATTCTTAAACAATCACTCATCATTAAAACTGCACTTTTGCTTGATGCATATAAACCCCTAAAAGGCAAAGGAAATAATGCCATTGCACTAGCAATGTTAATAATTTTAGAATTTTTTTCCATTAATGGCAAACAATGTTTGCAACAATACAACACGCCAAAAACATTAACTTCAAAAATATTTCTTGCCTTTTCAGATGGAATTAATTCCATTGCCCCACTAATTCCATATCCTGCATTATTAATTAACAAATCAACTTTGCCATATTTTTCTGCTATTATTTTAAAAGCATTAATAACATCTTCTTCTTTGGAAACATCACAATGAATGGAATTTACACCACTGCCATTTCTACTTAAATCAACAACTAAATAATCATCTTTTTCAAGCATTTTTTTTGTTTCTAAACCAATACCGCTAGATGCACCTGTTATTACAGCAATCTTCATATTATACCTCTAAACATTATAATATATATATTATCATTTTTTATTATATAATCAAATTTAATTTAACAAATATGTAACAATTATAAATATATTAACATAATATGAAGTGTATATGGTTTTCATATACACTTATCTATTTTCCAACTTTTATTTTTTATTAGTTGTTTATTATATGTTTACTCTCTATCTCAACAAAAGAAAAAACAGAGAACCTTAATTTTAAAGGTTCTCTGTTTTATTTTAAAATGTATTAGTATTTATTCATAAATGTGCATAACTTTTAATTATATTAAATATTTATAGCCATTTTTTGAAGATATGACAAGAATATTTATTAAAATATTAAGTTATCCACATTTGCACACGCTAATTATTATAAATTTTACTGAATATTTATAAATTTGTGTATAAATAAGCATTTTTTTGTATATTTTCGCAGTTTTTGCATAAAGTTATACACTTATCCACAATAAATTACTCATTTATCCACAATCACTGTGCCAAAAATGTTCTATAATGTTTGAAAATTTGAAGTTATCCACAGTTATTAACAATTTTATCCACAGTTATCCACATTCTCTATGGGCAATAATTAACAGGAATTGCGTTTTCATACGCCATATTATATGCTTCAGTTTCTGAAACATTAGGAGCGTTTTCCGCTTGTTCAAGTTTTTTAACATCTGTTTCAATTTTATCTAATCCGTTAGGAACAGGTTCTGCCCCTTCCACAATTAAACCCTTTTGAGGTTTATATGTTTCTTTTCGTATTAATTCTTCTTTTATTAATTTTCCATTTTTATCATAATAATCTAAATATGATTCAACAACATAGCCTTCCCTTGGCCACAAAACTCTGTATTGCTCACCCTTAAATAAAACCTTATCTTGATATTGTTTGTTAACATCAACTTTAATTTCATCTCCTAAATGTGGCAAAACTTTAATTATTTTAGACCTTGCTTTAATTGTTGTGCCATTTTCTAATTCGTGAGAATATATTTTAACACCAACACGTTCTGGTGTTGAATATGTTTGAATATAGATTGGATATTCGCTTGTGTTTTGAAATTTCAAATCTGAAATTCCTTCACTAACCATTGCGTCTAGCGCAAGCGGAACATATTTAACGGGCAAAGTGTGTTTATTAACTTCATTAATTTTAACGTTTGAACGAATTAAGGCGTTATACAATGTTGTGCTTGCTTGGCAAATTCCGCCACCAACACCATCAACAAACTTTCCGTTTAGTATAATTGTTGCAACCTTATAACCGTTTTCTAAAGTTTGCGGACCTGTTAACTTGTTAAAAGAAATTTCTTCGTTTGGCATAACAACTAAACCATTAAATTTGCTTAACGCTTTTTTAACATTATATTTTCTGTTTCCTGTGCTATCTGCAACATTTGTTTCAAAAGTTGAAATAAGTTTTGTTTTGTTTAAATTATCAGCTTTTGTAACATCTGCTTTAATTTCAATAATAGGAATTTCAACTTCAATGTTGTTAGAATTGTTAAATTGTTTTTCAATTTCGGCATATAACTTATCAACATCCACTTGAACACCGCAAATATCATCAGTTATATCAAAAGGTTTATTTTTTTCTGCTAAAAAATTTATTTTACTATTAACAGGTTCTGAATTAATAACTTTTGCTATTTCATTAACTTTGCTATCAATTCCAACAAATATATAATTAAAAGCGACATTTAAACTTTCCCCTTTTTCCACCATATCTTTGATGTACTTTTTCTCTGCTTCTTTATTTGCTAATTTTTTATCTCTTAATTGAATTTCTTCTGCTATTGTGTGAATATTGGAAGAAACAACAAAATCTTCATTGTTAAACTCCCAAACTTTATCTTTATAAGTTAATTTTAAGTTAAAATCTTCTAAACGTTTTTCATAATGTTGTTTTAACATTAAGTTTGCATTGCTTTCCGATAATCCACCAACATTTAAGCCATTAACATTTGTGTTGTTTAAAACAACTCTTTCAACATCGCCACTTTCACCAACAATTGCGCCGCCAACTATTAAAATACAAACAACAACTATTAACGATATGCTTAATAATAAATACTTACTTTTCCTTTCAAAATTTTCGTTATAATTTAAAGTTTTTGACTTTTTATTTTTCATAAGATTCCCCAAAATTAAATTTTACTTTAGTTTGGTTAATTTTGTTGTTTTTATGTAAGAAAAATAAAAAAGCATAAAGCCAATTACTTTATGCTTATTTTTTATAATTTTTAATAATGTAACTAACTAATTCTTCTTTTGTGTTTTTTAAATTATTAAACACGCATTGAATAAATAATTCTTGATAAAGTTTTGATAACATATAATTTTCAACAATGTTTAAATCTAATATTTCTTTAGAAGTTATAGCTAAATCTTTTATTTCAAACGGAATGTTTTGTTTTTCCATATTTTTTATTTCGTTAAGTATTACATCATACTTTTTTGAATTTATAAATTTAACACATTCGCCAATCTTTTCGTTTTTAATGCTAATTGCAATTTCTCTTAATTTTACGATACTAGCAATTTTTAAGTTTTTAAATGCAAACATAATAACTAACATTTTTTTAATTTCAATTAAATCTTTATTAGATAATCTTAAACTTTTTGTGTTAAACAAATTGTTTATCCAAAATTCAATGTTTGCAACACTAGCATTTTTTGTTTTTAATAGGTTAGTTATAATTAATGCACACAAATTAACAAACCTAAAATCTTCATTGCAATTTTTATAAATATTAAAATCTTTGTTATTTATATTTATTTTATAATTGTATTTCAAATTTGGAAAAACATAATGCCAAACATTTAACTTATTAAATAGTTTAACAGCATAAACATGTGCATTTTTTATGCCATACTTTTTATCACATTCAGCAATTGCTTTTAGTTCTTTAATTTTTCTTTCACTTGTTATATCTAATAAGTTTTTTATATATGTTTTTGCTCCAATTATTGTTTTTTTATCTATTTTAAAATTTAAGGAACTAGCAAACCTAACAAGCCTTAATAATCGCAAACCATCAGATGAAAAAACATAGTTTGGAGTTTCAACACATTTTAATATTTTATTATTAATGTCTGATACACCATTATAAAAATCTAAAATTTTGTCTTCTTCAATATCATAATACAATGCGTTGCAAGTAAAATCTCTACGTTTTGCATCTAGCTTAATATCTGTTACAAATTCAACTTCTTCTGGCGAATGATTACCATTAACATAACTTTCACTTCTGAAAGTTGTGTATTCGTATTGATTGCCGTTTTTTGTTGTTATTAAAACTGTTCCTAATTTACTGTTAACAACCTGAGCTCTGTAACCCAGTTTAGTTGAAAGTTTTATAACTTCATCTGGCAAAATTTCTCCACAAATATCAACGTCTGTTTCTTTCAAATTTAAAATACTATTTCTAACAAAACCACCAACAATATATAATTTTTTGCCGTGTTGCGTAAATAAACTTGCTAAACTTTTTAAATCATCACTAACTTCTATTTTCATTTTTAACCTCTATTATTAAATTCTATCAAAAGCAATAACTATAAACAAGTAAAAAAAAGATTAAACCTGAAGTTTAATCTTTAAAATTTAACAACATTAATTCCCCAAGCAGAAACTGTTGTTTGGTCAATTCTAACTAAGTTGCTAATTTCAACTCCGCCAATAACCAAAATTTCATTTCCGCTTGCCAAAACAGGTATTATGTTTCTTTGTCTTGCAGGAATTTTTCTATCAATTAAATAATCACTTAAACTCTTTCTTCCACTGCCAAATTTTTCAAACATATCACCATCTCTTCTAAATCTCCAAACGGCATCTTTTGGAACTTTGTTATAATCAATTAAATGGTTGTATTTTCCAATTTCTAATTTACGAGTTAAGTTCATATCCACAATTCCAAAATCTGGAACGTTCAAAACACCACGTTTAACTTTTTCTACCCAATAATTTTGAGAATATATTTTATTTGTTAATGTTATGTAACTATATTCCTTAATTGCAATAATTTTATTTGGCAAATTAACTTTGCTTCCATTTTCGCCTTCTTTCGCAAGACCTGTGATTATTGCAAAATGTTTCTTTTCAATATCTGTGCTTGCGTTAATCATTTTAAAAGCTTTTCTTAAAATTCTAGCAACTAGGCTTTTATGTTCATCAAAAACACTAGTTTTTATTCTAACAGTTCCATTATTTTCACTAATTATGCAGTTTTCAGGAATTAAAGAATTAATAAATTCTTCATCTTCTCTGCAATGTTCACCAAAGTTAGAAATAGTTAAATCTGCATTCATCCATTTTGTTCTAATTAATGGCATAACCATATTTCTTAAATAGTTTCTTGAGTAGTCGCTATCTGCATTAGTTTCATCTTCAACAAAAGGAATTTCGTTTGTGTTGTTGTAAACCATAATTTCTTGTTTGCTTGTTTTTAACAATGGTCTAATATAAACACCATCTCTTATAGCACTCATCCCGCCAGCGCCTGTAACACCAGCACCTCTTAATATGTTAAGCAATATGGTTTCTGCTTGGTCTTGCAAATGATGACCTAACGCAATTTTTGTTACTTCACCTTTTTTTATTAAAGCATTAAAAACTTTATATCTTAATTCTCTTGCAGCAAGTTCAACACTAATATTTTTTTGTTCGCTTAATTTTAAAGCATCAACTTTAAATCTTAAACATTTAATGTTGTTCATTGTGCAATAGTTTTCAACAAAGTCTGCATCTTTTGAACTATTTTCTCTAATGCTATGGTCAACTGTTATTGCAACAACATTAATACCATATTCGTCCTTAACACTATTTAAGTAGTTAAGCAAGCACATGCTATCGCTTCCACCAGAGCAAGCAACACCAACAATATCGCCAGATACAACTAAATTTTTTAATAATTTTTCAACGTTTTTCATAAGTTTTCTCCAAAGTATATTAACATTATAATATAATTATAAAATTTCTTCAATAGCAAAATTAAAATTTTATTTTTTAGAAAAGCAACTAAACACTAATTTTTAAAAATTTTTAAAACAATAACAGTCATATCATCGTTTGCAAAACCATCAACTTTTTGCAATGCAATGTTCAAAATTTCTTCCGCCAAGCTTTGCGGATTTGTTTTTGTTGTGTTTAATATAAACTCTTTAAGTTCTTCAATATCAAACAAATCACTAACACCATCAGAAATTAAAACAATTAAATCATCACACAAAATAAGTTCTTTTGTAACAACAGGGCTAACACTATCAACCGCCCCAATTGGCAAACCACTTTTTTGCAGTTCTATTATTTTATTATTTCTTTTAATTAAACTATATGGAGCACCAAGTTTTATAAAATCTGCATTTCCCGCATAAAAATCAAGAGCACACAAATCTAGCGTTGAATAACTTTCTTCTAACACATTATTAAGCAATTTGTTTACGCTGTTAATAATTATATCATGAGAAAATCCTGCTTTATAAAAATTTTCTATTAATGAAATTGCAAGCGAACTTGTTTTGTTTGCGTCCGTTCCACTTCCCATTCCATCTCCAACAGCAATTAAATATTTGCCTTCATCAACTTTTATAACAGTTTTGCTATCGCCACAAACAATGTTTCCACTTTTGTTTTTGCTTGCTTTCCCAAAAACAAAATCAAGTTCGGGTTTTGACTGAGCATAAATAATTTTTTGTGTTGGAATTGAACCATCTTCAATGTTAATAATTTCGCACTTTCTTTTAACAACATTGTTAAGCACTTGTATTATGTTGTTGTTATCATAACTTCCCTGAATACATAACACAAAATTATACCAATTTTTATTTTTTATTGCTGTTGCACTAACGCATAACATATTTGAATATGCCAAGTCTTCCTTAATTATGTTTGAAACAACCTCATCAAACTGCACACCTTTGTTTGAAATAACACCTAATTCCTCTAAAATATTGCTAATTCCGCCCAATTCATCTGCAATTAACAATCTGCTAGAATTTAAGTTTTCAGTTATAACCGAACCTTGTTTTGAAGATTTTAGCAATTCATTAATTTTGTTAATTATTGTGTTAATTTTTTCACAACCAGATGCCAAATATGGCGGAACATCTAATAGCGTTGCTTTTCCTCTTCTATATGCAGTTTCAATAATTGCATCAATAAATTCGGTTGTTTCTTTTCCATTAACAAAATAACATTTTTTTCTGTTAATGCAACCCCCGCACAATTTAACGGAAATTTCATCTGCAATCATTCTTTTTAGTTCATCATCTGATATGTTTGTTTTAACCATTTGCAAAAACACATTTTGCATTTCTTTAAAAATATTGCTTATATTAAACAATTTGTTAGATATTATTGCTCTTTCTTTTTCTATATAACTAACTTCTGAATATTCAAAATATTTAGTGAAAAAATATTGTTTAATTTTTCCTAATCTCTTTTTGGTTATACACAAATTAATTATTCCAATAACCAAACACGCAATTAAACTATCAATTTTAAAAACAACATCTGCAATAAAAAAAGCATTAAAAAACACATCGCAAACCATAACCGCAATTAAGGTTACAAACGCATTAACATTTTTAAATATCATTCCCACTAAGGCATACAAACAAAACAACACACAAAACTCTAATTGCATTGTTGCCGTTGCCAAACTAACCCCAGCAAGTGCGTTTAAAATTATTGTTTCGTTATTATCAAAAAACCTGCTACCAATCATTGCAACCATTAACGCAACCAAAAAAACTAAATTAAAGTTAGCAACACAAAAATTAGAAACACCTAAACATAAAACAAACCAAAAAATATAAAATGAAATCTTTTCATCAATTAAATATTTATTTTTTAAGTGTCTTTTTAAAAATGCTTTTAAACTTGTTATTATTGCACAACTTAAAAAAATTGCAATAACACACAAAAATATTAAAACCACAAATTTTTCATTCTTTGAAAAGTTAAAAACAATTTTTGGAATAACTAACAAAATTGAATAAATAACAAATTTTATTCTTTCATTTTTAATTTTAACTTTTTTGCTTAATAAAAAAATTAAAATAATTAATGCACTTTCTGTTAACACAACCAATAAATTTGTTAAAGTAATGTTAACAACAATGCTGCCAATAAAATAAGGTATGATAAATTTAAAGGCATTTAAATTTATTATTAATAGTGCAATTGCAAAAGAAACACCAAAAACGTTAAAATCTGTTCCGTGTATTTTTGCATTATTCAATAGAATTGTTATTAAAACAATAATAAAAAATGTGGCAACAATTTTTATATTTTCATAAATTTTATAATTTTTAGTGCTAGTCAAATTCAAAATCTCCTTTTCACACTCAATTATAAAATATGTAGAAAAAAAATATAAAAATTAAAAATGTACAAACTTGTCTAACTTTAAAAAATAATGTTTAAATTTAAAATATATTTAACTATTGCAAATTTATATTTAAAAACAAAAAAACATAGCAACTGCTATGTTTATAATTGGTAGTCCCAAGGGGAATCGAAACACATAGAAAAATAAAATAATGGCTTAAATACAGCACTTTTAAAAAATATTCTACTCAAATTCTACTCACATAAAAAAACTAGGCATTTACCTAGTTCCTTTATTTTTATATTTTATATATATCTCTGTTACATTAACGAGATTTCTATCACACATATTAACAGTTTCAAAAACTTCATTTTGATTATTGCAAAAATACATTATATCTTTGTGCATAATTTTTTGCCCCTTAATCAATGACAATGTTTCAAACTCAACTAACTCAACTACGTGGAACTTTTCACATATGGGACAATATCTTTTTATTTTATCTAATATTATAAACTTATTTTTATTCATAATTTATTATCCAATAATCATTAAATTTTTAATTAAAGCAAATATTGATATTGCCAATATTAGAAATATGGTTGAAAATTCAAACCAATTAAAGTTACTAAATAGTTTTACAAATAAAACTATTGCAGAAACTATTAATGCAGATGATAGTGCAACAGCACAAATTGCACAACTTAAAACCATTGAACTTTCAATGCTTGCAAAACTTAAATACATAAGCAATGCTCCAATTCCTAAAAAGAATATGTAATTTAATGCTTTGAAAAATAATCTCACTTTTAAACACCCCCTTTTTCTAATTTTTCTATTCTCTTTAATATGTAATTCTTTTCAATTTCTGATAATTTATATACTATTAACATATTTGTTAATTTTTGAATTTCTTTTTTACGTTTTTCTTTTAAATATTGTTTTGTCATTAAAAAATCTCCGCTAATTCTTCTGCATTTATTTCTTGCAATTCTTCATTAATCATTTTTTGAATTGAAACTTGTTCAAACTTTTCAACTGGATATTCTTTTATTGGTTTATGATTTTTACCAATAAAAATTATCTCATGTATCCTAGACTTAAACGCATCATATATAGCAGGCTTAGTTGTTTGCTCTACTAAATATTGCTGTGTTAATCGCAAATTAGAAATTATATATACTTGAGTAAAACAAGCAGTTTTATTTGCATACCTACACGGAAGTCTTATAGGATATCTATCTAAATAATTATTCATATCAGTTATTTTAAAAGAACTGTCAAACTCATCAAACACAACCACGTCTTCACCATCATAATCTTCAAATGCAGAAGAATTATAATTTGTAACACGATAAAAATTTCCAAAACCATATTTGTTTTTAACATAACTTGTTTTTCCGCTACGTGGTGGACCATAAATATATGTAACATGAATATCACGTTCTTGCTTTTTGTAAGTCTCATATAAATAATTCTGACGAATAGCGTCAATTTTATTTATTTCACGTAAATACAAAGATGGATTTAATGCACTAAGACTCTCTTTATCAACTCCAGCTTTAACCAATTCTAAAAAATCTTTAACGTCACTACGTGAGCCAATTTCACTAAAAGTACCTAATTCATAAGGCCCATCAACTCTTGTTTCAGTTTTGGAACAATAACCACGACACTGTGAATTAGAACCTTTAGCAGACTCTATATGAGCAGTTGGAAAATAATTTTTAATTGTTGAAAAATACTTTGGTGAACTAAAAGATATAAACATTTGTATATGTGGAGTTTTTTCTTCTTCTCCCTTTTCTAATTGAAATATACAATATTTAAAATGTTCTAATTGTTCAACATATTTTGATATTGAATTAATATCTTTAAAAAATGGTCGTAAATATATTTTTTCTTTATCTAAGTCTTCACTAGAAGAATTGAACTTATTTTTTACATATTTAAAATCAAATAAATCTTTTACGTTATCTTCTTCCAAATATTGTAATTTATATTGATTAAAATCTTGATTCTTTATATTATTTATATCAATTTCTTCAAAATCTTCAGTAAAGAACGGATTATTAATTGTGACCATATATCTACGTGCTTGTTTATCTGTAGCCATAATTATATCCTTTTTTCCATTCGAATTTGTAACATGTTACAAGGTTACAAGCATATGTTACAATTTTTTATATATAAAAACCCACGTAATAAAGGGCTATGTTACAATGTTACAAGGTTCATAAGTAATACTATATGAACCTTGTAACATAAAGTCCGCCCAAACCCGCGCAGGCTTACCGGGTTTTGGGCTACATTTTTATATTTTCCTTTATGCTAACTAAGAAAACAAACCAGCAAACTGTTTTGTTTTCCCATAATAGGTTACACGCTTGTTATGTTGTCAACGGCGGAAGAACTTGCGTTCTCGTCGATTTTTGCGTTGCAAAAATAGTCCGCTTTATCGTTGACAACTTCACTTCGCTCTTTTTGTTTTTGAAACAAGTTTTTTATAAAAGACCTAAAAGTTATCTTTGGAATTTTTGATTTATTTTTAATCTTCATAGCCTTACAATGTTGTCTATCATCTCTATCTACTTCTTTGAATTTCTTTTTCATATTTTTAAAAATATATTTATGTATCTTATTAGTATATTTATCTGGGACAAAGTCTCGCGTATCCAAAGTTAAAGAAAATGTATTATAATATTGATTTAAAACTTTGTTTATTTGCTTATTTTTATAAAAATCAATCAACTTACCTTCCCCCTTTTCGTATAATAATTGTCTGGCAATTCATCATCAAATTCTTGAAGAAACTTAACATATCCATCAAATGAATCATCAGTCAACTTTGATAAATCAATATCAAAATCTTCATTCATATGACCTTCATAAAACTTAGGTTTGCAATTTTGAGAATTATAACAATCAAAAACGTTATAATCTGCAATTATCTCTTTTTCAATATAACAATCTTTATCTTTTTTTCCAGAAGACATATATCTATCAAACAAACTTGAATTTTCAATTAATCTAACTTTCCATTTTAATTTTTTAATACGTCCATATTTATCATTCGATATAGACAAATTAACTATTTCTATGAAACTTGAAAGTTCTCGAATATTGACATCTATAAGCATTGGACGTTGTGTATCTAAAAATATATCCAAGTTGTTGTGTCTATGCTGCTCATACCAACGAGACTGCCATTCAGGGAAATACATAGACATTCTACTATTTAAATATTTTTGCGCTTCCGTTATACAAATACATTCATATGGAATGTTAAAATGTGTTTCAACAAAATTATTATTAAAACCTAATCGATAAGGATTTATACGCCTACTAAAACGTGGACTATAACCAAACTTATGAGCAATAATATCATAATTTGAACTTAAAGTATGTAAAGGTATAGACAAATTAAAACCAGTAGAATTTTTATGTAATATTTCTTGTTTCATTAAATAAGTGCGTTCACGATTAAAACATTCTTGAACGCCTAAATGTGTCATTAAACATGTTTTACCTGCACCTGGTGGTCCAAACACTATTGTTATCATACAAACTCCATTTTAACCTTTCTCATCAGTATAAAAGCGGTTAACCTTTTATATACCTACCATATTAATGGTAGGTTTCGAATGAAAAATGGAAAAACTAGCCTAACTCTTCAGTACCAGTCCGGCCAACTACTGGTAAACAAAATTCCATTTATTTAAGGAATTTTGTTTCGTTTATAAATTGTTTTTATATCTTATTAGTTTCTAATCATTATTTTTTACTATTAATTGCATTTATTAATGCTGTAATCTGACGTGGTAAGAATAACAATTCTGAATATTCGGGTAGAGATAATTCTATAGCTTGATATGTTTTATTATCTTTAGAAAGACGTTCTACATAATTAAATTTAACTTTATCACGTCCATAAAAATCAATTAATGTCAATGTATCATTACTTATAATTATATCTTTTTTAATACCATTAATTAATTCTACTTCTGCCACCGCATAAACAGTACCTTTTTTACTTGTTCTCTCTACGACTTTAATATTTTTAATTGCTTTATTATCCATAACCTATGTGCTCCTATTTTTATTATTTTTAATTTAATATTGACTTTTTTTTAATTTTTGCATATAATACTTTAAACAAGCATTTGATATATGTACAAACATATTCTAGGGACATACCCTGTTAAACAATGCTTGTTTTTTTATTTTTTTCTTACAGATTTATATTTTCTAATTTTTGACTTTACATTAGCAAAATCACTTTTAGAAAATTTATATTTTTTATCTTTATGTTTTGAATAAGATTTAATATTTTTGGTTACATAACCATTTCTTATATATGCCTTTTTATTATCCTTTTTATTTGGATTTACTAACAAAGGCATATTTTTTCGTTTAAAAGTTTTCTTATTATGAGTCAAACCTAAACTATGATACTTATTACCATCTTTTTCAAAAATATAGTTCATATGTTTAGTGTCATAATTGAACCTAAACTCACTTTTTGAAACTCTTTTTTCTTTTCTTTTACTTATATTTTTACACACCCCCAAAATATAAATTTGTGAATACGCGCGCCATATTCAACTGGTGGTGGATAGTTATTAAGCATTTTCCACCATCATCGCTTTAAAAATAACCTTTAGTAACAATTTCATAATCAAAATAATCATAAGACATAATTTCTTTTAATAATGATTTACACTCATTAAAATTAGTTAAATCATTTTGCAAAATTTGATTATAAAATTTTATAAAATTATTTAATTTTTCTATTTGTGTTTCATTTAACATAGAATCTGAAAGAATGTACTTAACATTATGCATATTTTTTATTGAATCATCTAAATAATCCGTTTTTCCAGACATTATAAATACAACCTTATCGGAATCATCTGAAGCCCTTCCGATATATGAAAAATTATCAACAGAAACAACCTTTTCAACATTTTCATCAAACGCATTAATTTTTGTTAATATTTCTTTAAAAATTGTAATATTTAAATCTGCAACATAATCATAATCATCATAAACTGCATAAAAATCTGTATTAAAATAAATTGAAGTTTCTAAAACATTAACAACATTTATTTTATCTAAAGACCAACCTAAAAAACCACTATTAGTGTTTTCAACATAATTAGGAGAATCGCCTAATATAACTTTTTGATGATTTACAAGGTTTTCTCCATCATAAAAATAAACATTCCTTAACTCACTTAAACTAGCAACAAAATGTGTTTCTTCTGTTATTTTATATTCAGAAACATTAACACGAACATTGTCCACCATCCAATAGTTAAATCTTTTATCATTTCTATCACTAGGTATAAAATCTGTAGCAAAACTACCATTTTTAATTAAAGATTTTTTTATTATTTCATTATCAAACTCAAAATCAACTTTTGAATAATTACTAAACACATTTGAAGTTATGTATTGATTATCTAATTCTTTAACTTTAACTTTAAATACATTTTTATTAAAATAACTATTCCAGAAATCGTTTGCTTCAGATCCACCATCTGTTGAAACTTCCAAAACACATTGTTTAGAATAAAATGCAAATTTAAATGTTAAAGTATCATTTAATAATAAATTTTTGTTATCATCATAAAAATTGTATTGATATTGTGCCAAAACGTAATCTGTGCCAATCTCATTAAACATACAAGGGTAATCATTAACAAAAACACCATAATATTTATCACTAGTTAAACTTAATACTTTATTATCTATAAAACGTGCTTTATATCTATCTTTAACAGAAGATTCTGTCATCATTATATCTTTAAAATCAAATTCTAAATCTTGAACTATCTCAACATTATTTGGTTTAAAAATACCATCAATTTGTCCGTATATTCCACCTTTTGCCTTATAGTAATAATTTAATTGAATACATGAATATACAGCAGAAATAACGAGAATAATAAACAAACCTGTTAAAAGAAATAATCTACCACCTGGATATTTAATACAAGCAATAACAACAGCAATAATACAAACAGCTATTAAAATATCATAATAAAATGACATATCAAAGAACAAACTTAACATTATGCCACCGCCTTTTGCATATAATCTATGCCACTCACTTTGTACACAACAAAAGGTCCAAATGCATTTTCGCTTAACTTAATTTTCTTAATATAATCTCCATAGCTTTCCAAATCTATATTTACATTTAAAACAATAGAATCTTTATATTCTATAAAAGAGCTTATAAATTCTTGCTTTAATTTTAATTCAAATTCTCCTTCTCCCAATTCAATAGGTTCAAAATCATTTTCATTACAATTTATAACAGTACGACCTATAAAATAAACGTCATCACCACTTTCACTTATAGTATTATAATTTACTTCACCATGAATTGATTTAAATATACTATCAGTAGAAGCTCGCATTGCACCATCAGCACTTATATTAACTTTAATTGAATAATAACTTTTTAAATCAGTTATTACTTTATCTGTTTCTTTTAAAGCTGTATCAACATAATCGCCATCTTCAAATTTATAATAATCAAACATATCACCAAACTCAAAAACAATACTTTGACTTGTTCCATATTTTAAAGAACGAATTGAATTATATAAAAGTTGTGAAAAATAATAAACGTCTAAATAAGAATAATAATTATAATAATCCGCCCAATTCCATAATAAAGCAGTTTTAAAATATGACTCTCCAGAAGAAATAAAAGGAATATTTTCTAAATCTTTTAAATTATCAAAATTGCGGTATTTAAATTTCATAAGAAATAAATCATCGCCTAACTGAATTTTAAAAGATGAATCTTTATTAAAAGGATTAGTTGAAAAAGTTGTAGTTTCATAATCATCATAACTAGTATAGTTATAAATACTAGCACCATTTTTCAACCCATATGAACTAAATTTGGCATAATAATATTTAGCCAATGGCCAACCAGACTCTTCTCTATAAGGGTCTTTATCACTTACCGCTTCAGAATAATTGTACTGCCATTGCAATATATCAGTTTGTGAGTTTGCCACGAACTGCAAACCTTGTGAATAAAAATTTTCTTTATTTTCATCAACAAAATAATTAAACTTTACTTCAAATAGTTCAAGACCATTATAATTATAATTTGAAAAATAGTTTATTTCTGCGAAATATTTTTTATTTCCATCTGTTGTTTCTTGTAAACCAACTTCATATGTATTTGAAACAATTTTATCTGGTCCAAAAAATTTAATATATAAATACCAACCATCAAGACAAACACACAATAAAACTAAAACAGATGCAAACACTATGAAAATCTTTTTTATTAAACTCATTTTGCACCACCCAATATTCCACCAAAATTAAGCCAATCAAAAATATTTGCTATCCATTCAAAAGAAGTACCTAAAAATGTAAACAACCAACTTAACAATCTCAAAACTATAGGTCCCAAAACTATTGTTAAAATTGCTATTAAAAAAATATATACAAATATTTTCATAAACTAACCCCCTATAACAAGGGCTGAAGTATCAATGCCACTATTAGACCCATTTTCAATTTCTAAAATCTCAATAATTTGAGTAGTTTTATTAAATTTTATATCACTTAATGAAACAGTTTTATTTTCTAAAATATCTTGCTCATTACGTTTAATATAAAACTCTGTTACAAAAGCGCCACCATCATAATTAAAAACTTTTTCATAAAAACTATTGCTAGAAACATTAAAAGTTTCACCAAATGCAGTTCCATAATTTGAAAATTTAGAATTTTCTGTATATCCACCATAAGAATAAACAATTAAACTGCTATCATTTACAAATTGCAATGATGACATACATTCAAAATTACTACCAAAAAATTTTCTAATAGAAACTTTCACTTTTACATAATCTTCTTTATTTTGTTCATAAATAGTTTTATATTCGTTATTAACATATTCTGATTTTGGACGATATTTTAAAGTAAAACTAACAGAAGAATTTAAATTAAGGACTTCATTAACTTGTAAAAATTTGTTTTCACCATTCAAGTAATATTTATAGCCATCTAACTCAAGTTCATTGTATTCTTCAAAATATGTACTATCTAAAGAAAAATCATAACTATCTTTAAAAGCTATATTTTTATATTTATAACGATATGGATTTATAATTTGAATTAATTTAGTTCCAATACCAAAGTTATTTAATACAATACCTGTATTAGAACCCATTTCTACATTCAAAATTTCATAAGAAGTTTTTGCTTCAAAAATATTACTTACTTTAAAATTATAAAGATTATTATAATTTTTATTAGTAAATTGAATATACAATTCTAAATTTATTGGTTCTTCAAATTTATCAAAAGAATATTGCTTTAAAAAATTATCTGGAAAGAATTTACTTAATGCAGATAATTCAATCAATTCACCATTATACGAATATGCTTTACAAAATTTTGAAGCATCTGAATAATAACTTTTACTTTCAGAAAATAACTCTAACTTAAAACTTGAATTATAATCTAAATCAGTAATTCTTAAATTTAGTTTTAAAAAATTTTCAGGATTTTTTAAATATTCTTCTCTACCAATTTTTGAATAATACAAATCCCAAAATTCATATTTTGCTGTTAAAGTCAAATTAGAAGTTATTGGATTAGAAAAATCGTATTTGCTATCACCATTAAACCAACCAATAAAATTATAACCATCAACAAATGGAATATCTGGTGTTCCAATTACAGAACCATCTTCAACAGAAAACGTATTAATATTTTTGCCATCTCTACCAACTAAAGTAACAGAATGTAAAGCTGTTGCAACATTTTCTTCTTCAAATTTAGCAACTAACTCTATATTCTCAGTTGCTGGTTTATCAAAATCATATTCAACACCATTTAAAAACCAACCACGGAATACATAACCATCTTTAGTAGGTTCAGTTGGCTCAGTAAATTTTAAGCCATAATCAACTGTTTCTGTTGTTATTTTTCCATCATTATTAAATGTTACAGTATATTTATTTATCTCAAATCTAGCAGTCAAAATTGTATCTTCACCAATAAAAGTATTTTTCAAATCTACAAGTTCATTTAGTTCATTATACCAACCAACAAATGTGTAATTTTCTTTTATTGGATTATCAACACTTAAATATTCTCCATATTTCAAATCATATGACTGCTCTTTGTCTTCAATTCTTAAAGTGATACTATAAACATATGGCTCATATCTCCCATACAATTTAATATCTTCTACAATCTCAGAATCAAAATCAAATTTAACACCATCTTCTGTATACCAACCTAAAAATTGATAATGTTCATCTGCTTTAATATTAGGTTCTTCAACTTTGGTTAATGCATTACATAATTTTTGATAGTTACCAAATTCTGAATAAAAATTTACAGCATAAACTTTTATATTGAACTTTGCAAATAAAACTAAATCCGAATTAATAGAATATTCATCTAATTCTATCTTTTCACCATCTTCTGTATACCAACCTGCAAAAAAATAATGTTCTTTTACTGGATTTTTTACTATTAAATTTTCACCACTTTCAACTTCGTAAAAGTTTTGAACACCATCAATATTTAAAGTCACGTTGTATTTAGTTGTTTCAAATTTAGCTATAAGGGTTATATCTTTTACGATCTTAGAATTAAAATCAAATTTAACACCATCTTCTGTAAACCAACCAATAAATACAGAATTTTCTTTTGATGGTTGCAATGGTTCTTCAATTTGTCTTAAGGCGTCAACTTTAACTGCATTTATTTCATTTCCATTTTGAAAATTTACAACATATTGATTAATTTCAAAAACAGCAAATATTTTTATTTCTTTTTCAATTTTAAAGTCTTTATCATAAATCTCACCATCAGAATTAGCCCAACCAATAAAATGATAATGCTCCTTTTTTGGAATTTCCAAATCACTTAATTTAGTTCCTTTTTTAATTAACACAGGCTTTATTGTATTATCAACACTTTGTTCAATTAATACATTTCCATTAAATAGATTATCAAAGGCTGGAACGATTTTTTCTTGATAAAATTCAACTATTTCATCTTTATAAATTACAGCTGGCACAGCAACAGAAGTTGCAGCAACAACTGATATTAAAAAACCAACCAATACTTTCTTTTTACTCATATATACCTGCCTTTATTTTTTATTTTGCGATAAAGCCTTAAACTCTGGTGTTTTACGATATAACAAAGCATATTCATATTTTTGATGTTCTTTCATAGCTTTGCGCATTAATTTTTTCTTACCAGTTTTACACGCATCTCTCAAATCATCTTCACTATCGTGATATTTATCTTGTAAAAATGAAAAACTATTATTAGCTAACTTTTTATGCTCTTTTTTAAAAAAACTCATAATTGCCACCACCTTTAATACAATGCTGTAACATTTAAACATGTACAACTTAGTGCTTTAAAGTTACATAAGTAAACTTTATAATCAATTAATAAATCCTTTAAAGCTCTAATTTTCTTTTTTAATTGTTTCTTACCTAATTCGCTATCTTCAAAATAATATTGGTGTGTTGAAGTTTCCAAAACTAATTTATTTACTAATTTATTGTTTTTTTCCATCTTATTTTTCTCCATAATTTATTAGTGGCTCATTGGTGCTCATGCGCACTTTTAAGTCATAGTTATGTGGTGCTTAAATTTAATTTTTGAGATTAATGAATGAAAAATGGAAAAATTTTAAAAGGAGTAGCACCACATTTTTTAAGAAGACTAGAATATGACATCTAGCAAAATATGAAAATTTTTCAATGTTTACGAATATATTTCATATTTATAATTAAGTTTATGAATATTTTTCATAAAAGTCAACAAAAAAATAATAATTATTGAAAATATTCATAAAAAATTTTAAAATTAATTAAAGGAGACAACAAATGGAAAAATTAAAAGAGTATAGAAAAAAAAATAATTACACACAAATTGATATAGCTAAATATCTTAATATTGACCAGACAACTTATAGTTGTTATGAAATTGGAAAAAGCGAACCATCAATAGATACTTTAATTAAATTATCAAATTTATATAATATTGATATAAATGAACTTTTAGGAACAAATTCAACTAATTACACAAAAGAACAACAAGAAATTTTAACAATTTTTAACCAACTAAAAGACATTGGAAAAGGCAAGTTAATTGGCTATGCCAAATCATTATTAGAAGACCAAAACAAAAACAATAAAAAAATCATTACAAATTATATTGATTGGACTAATTAAAAGTTACAGGAGATTAATATGGGAAAATTTTGTCAAATATGTGGTAAAAATTCAGGAATATACCCGTTATGTAAAGAACACTTAAAATTAAAAGATGAAGGAAAAGTTGTCAAAGATAATAAAACAAATAAATGGATATTATTAGATGACGATATTAACGAAGAAAATACAGAATGTATTTTATGTAATAAAGAATGTTACGAAGGACACTTATTCTGTTACGATTGTTATAATAAAGTAAAACAAATAAAAAAAGAGTTTAACCATAATCGTAAAGAAAAAGACATACAATCTCACTATTTTGATATAAGAGATTTAGTTCAAAAAACCAATAAAGTTAAACAAATAGAAGACTACTTTGTTATGATGCAAGCTCTTGCTGAAGAACTTTATAATATATATGATAATGATTATTTAATTTCCAGAGTTTATTCTGATATATTATCTTTATACAATAACAAAAAACAAAACTTAAACAAAAATAATTCTGAACAAAACGATAATTTTAATGATAAAGATTTTAGAGAAATGTGGCCAAGAGAACACCAATGCGAAGATGGTCATTATGTAAGATCATTATCTGAAATGTTAATTGATAACTGGTTATATAACCATGGTTATTTACACGCATACGAAAAAAGTGTTTACATGGATACTGACCCAGAAGCTATAGTACTTAGTGATTTTTATTTACCACAAGGTAATGTTTACATCGAATTTTGGGGAATTGAAGATAATGAAAAATACATAAAACGCAAAGAACAAAAAATTAAATTATATAATGATAATGATTATAACAGAATAGATTTAACTGAAAAAGACATTAAAAGAATGGACGATATCATGCCTAGAAAATTAGGTGAATTCATAAAAAGGAAAAAATAAAAAAATATAAAAGGTATTTTCACAAATGCTAAAATTAAGTAATTTAAAAAAAGTTAAATGAACTTTTAAACTATATTGCAGAAACTGTTGGAGAACTCGATTTTATTGAAGAAAAAATAAATGAGAACAAAAACAATTTCACAGTTATAAAATTCAATAATTTAAAAAACGATAAAATAAAAAAAGTAGAATATAATAAAAGTGCTCTGATAGCCGAAAAGGAGCATGAAGAAATTATGAAATATAACGGCAAAACAATTTTTAAAAATAAAAAATGTAAAACATACTACACTAGATTTAGACAAAACGGAAAACAATATTATATTAGCGGAAAAACCCAAACAGAAGTTTTAAATAAATTAAAAAATGCATTAAATATTGAAACTAAAAGCAGACAAAACAAAAATTGTACCACTCTTGAAAAATGGTACAATCAATGGTTAAACTTATATAAAATAAATATTGTTAAAGAATCAACTATTAAAGATTATGAAAAAATATTAAAAAATGTTGATAATTCCGTAATGCAAAAAGATATAAAAACAATTAATTTAAATGATATTATTAAAAATTTAAATTCAATTGATAAAGAAAGAACAAAACAAAAATTATATGAATTATTAAAAGCAATGTTTGACAAAGCTGTTAAACATAAATTAATTAAAGAAAATATTTTTGATTTAATAGAAAAACCTAAACATTCAAAAGAAAAAGGTATTGCTTTAAATAATGAACAACAAGAAATATTAATAAAATCTTGCAATAAAGAAACATATGGTTATTTTATAAAATTAATATTGTTTCAAGGATTAAGAATTGGTGAAGCTTTAGCAATAACTGGAAATGATATTGACTTAACAAACAATAAATTAATAATTAACAAATCAATTAACATATATGGTCAAATAGATACAACAAAAAATGAACAAAGCAATAGAATAATTCCAATTTTTAAACCAACACAAGAAATTTTACAAAATTTTAAAAACCTAAAAGAAAAAAGAATTTTTAATTTAAGTTATTACACTGCACGTGAAACATTAAAACAAATTATAAATAAAACTAATTTGCCAAATATATCTTTACATGATTTACGACACACTTTTATAACTAACTGTAAAAATGAAAACATACCAGAACACATTATACAAAGTTGGGTCGGTCATGAAATAGGATCAAAAGTAACTTCACAAGTTTATACTCATATAAACAGTGATAATAATTTATTTATAAATAAATTAAACAATTCAAAATTCTACTCACATTCTACTCACGAATAAAAAAACGACTTAAAAAGTCGTTTCTTTTACTCATATATTGTATGTATTAATCAAATACTCATACAATATATTGTTTAATTGGTAGTCCCAAGGGGAATCGAACCCCTGTTACCGCCGTGAAAGGGCGATGTCTTAACCGCTTGACCATGGGACCAAGTATCTTTTGTTTTTGTTTATGCGTTAGCTTAAATTTGGTAGCGGCGGAGGGATTCGAACCTTCGACCTTTCGGGTATGAACCGAACGCTATAACCAGCTAAGCTACGCCGCCAAAATGGTAGCGGGAGTGGGATTTGAACCACACGACCTTTGGGTTATGAGCCCAACGAGCTACCGAGCTGCTCCATCCCGCGATATTTCCTTAACACATAAGGCTTTTATAGTTTACTTAAAAAAGCAAAAAGTGTCAATAGTTTTTTGCAAACTTTTAAAAATTTTAAAAAACTTTAACACTTTTTAATATTTTTACTTGCTTTCAAACCTAATTTCGTTTTCAGCGCCCCAACCTAAATTTTCTCTAGCATAATCTTCAACATAATCAGAGCTATTTAAATAATCATTTGCATTTGTGTAGTCAACAATGCTTTGTTCCAAATTTGAAACGCTGTTTAGCAACAATTTTTCCTTGTTTTTTAATTCATTTATTTTAACAAATTCAAAAACAAGAACTATTGCAAGAATAAAAATTAGAACAACAGTTACAACACTTATCCATTTAATTGCTTTTGAATTACTCATTTTTTACCTACTTAAATATTATCTTAAACATTTTTGTGGTTTTAAATTTAGTCCACATATTACTTATACCATTATATATTTTATAAAATATTTTAGCAACTAAATTTTTAATTGTTGATTGCTCAATAACAAACCCTAAAACGTAAGCACAAATTGTGTAAAGCCTTACAACTCCAAAATTTAATATGTTAACAAAATAAAAGAACACTAAAGCAAACAAAACAACAAAACAAAAATCAAAAACAAAATTTGTTATTTTTTTGTTTTTAAAAATCATTCTTGCAATAAAAAATATTTCGAAAATTAAACCAACAATAAACCCAATTAAACACAAAAGTGCAAAAACTTTTAATTGGTTAACACTATTGTAAAACACTACTTAAATATCCTTTTAAAAAAACTTTCTTTAACATTACTGCCACTATATTTTAAAGCATTAACAACACCTGTTATGTTCAAATTTCCGTTATCAACATCTAGTTTAGAAATATGTAATTCTTTCCCCTCAACTCTTAAGTTGCTATTTCCAACTTCAGCAATAACACAATCTTCATTTGCACTTATCATCTTTGTAACACCTGTTAACATTAAAATTTTTCTATTATCCAAATTAACAGTTTGATTGGGAAATGTTTTTTTCTCTTCAATTTTCTTATCCATAATCCATCTCCTAATTAAAATATATTATGCTTTAATTTATTATGATATTCACAAAAAAAAGGTGATTACTCACCTTTTACACTTTTTAAAATATAAAAACCTTTGTTCTTTTTAACAACCTCACAGTTGCCATAAATACTTTTAAGTTTGTTTTTCAAACTCTCCATTCCCAAATCTTTTCTAATAACAACAAACAACTCGCCTTTTTGTTTTAAATGTTTTATTGAATCTTCCGCAAACTTAAATAACAACGTTTTTCCTGTTTTAATTGGAGGGTTAGAAACAATATAATCAAAATCCTCATCCAAATTGTCAAACAAATTTGTTGTTACAACTTTTGCACAAACTTCATTTATTTCTAAATTTGTTTCAGCCAAATTTGTTGCAGTTTCAACAACATCACTCATTGTTAAATCAATATCGTTTAAATGTTTTTTTAAATTTATGCCAATTGCACCATAACCACAACCCAAATCTAAAACCTTTGAATTGCAATCGCTAGAAACATTTTCTAAAAAGGTTTTAATTAAAAGTTTGCTTCCTTCATCAATTTCATTTTTACTAAAAACATCGTTGCAACTTTTAAACTTAAAGTTAACATCTAAAAAACTTTCTTCAAAAAAGAAAAATTCATCAATTTTTCTTTCTCTATCAATAAAATAATGTCTCAATTACTCACCTTTTAAAATTTCGTAAGAATCTTTGGAATCTTTAACAACAAAACCCAAATCAGCAATTTGTTGTCTTAACTTATCAGCCTCTGCCCAATTTTTTGTTTGTTTTGCTTCCCAACGTTTTTGTGCTAGTTCTTTAACATTTGCTGGAATAGTTAATTCCACTTGTTTTCTTTTTTCAAAAACTAAACCCAAAACATCTTCCATCATCTTAGAAATAACATAATTAATTTGTTTTAAAACTTTAATATCTTTTGTTGATATATAAGTATTGCCCACTTTTAAAAGTTTTAAAAGTTCAGAAACAACAACAGGTGTGTTAAAGTCTTCATTCATTGCTTCAACGCAGTTATCAAAAATTTCTTTAATTTCATTTTCTGGAGTTTCAACTTGTTCTCCAACAATATCTCTAACAGCGTTAACAAAAGCATTAATTTTTTCCAATTGTTTTCCACAAGTTATAATGTTTTGCTCATCAATTCCAAGAATACTTCTGTAGTGGAATTGCAAAATGAAAAATCTAATTGTTTGTGCTCCAAATTTTTCACATAAAGATTGTAAAGTTACAGAATTTCCTAAAGATTTGCCCATTTTTGTTCCGTTAACAGTTACTAAGTTATTGTGCATAAAATAATGCATTGGAACTTTACCTGTTAAAATATCACCTTGGGCGCATTCACATTCATGATGAGGGAAAATGTTATCAATTCCGCCACCGTGAATATCAAACTCATCACCTAAGAATTTGCGTGCCAAAACAGAACACTCAATGTGCCAACCAGGGCAACCAACTCCCCAAGGGCTGTTCCATTTCATTAAAGCGTTGCTATCAACAGCTTTCCAAAGAGCAAAGTCTTCTGCGTTTTTCTTATCGTCCGCAATTTCAACACGTTCACCACTAACATTTTTATCTAAAGTTCTGTGTGATAATTGACCATAATTAGCATATTTGTGAACATCAAAATAAACGTTACCATCTTTTGTAACATATGCGAAGCCAGCGTCCAAAATTTGTTTAACAGCTTCAATAATATCAATAATAAAACCTGTTGCACGGCAAGAAATGCTTGGCCTTAAAATGTTTAATGCATCCATGCTTTTAAAATATTCACATTCATATTTGTATGCAATTTCATATGGGTCCAATTTTTCTAACTTTGCTTGTCTGTTAATTTTATCTTCTCCACTATCTCCATCGCCAACTAAATGTCCAACGTCTGTTATGTTTTGAACATATTTAACTTTGTATCCTAAAAATTTAAAAAATCTATGTACAACGTCAAAATTAACATAACTTTTTGCGTGACCTAAATGAGGCATTCCATAAACTGTTGGACCACAAACATACATTCCAACATGACCATCAACAATTGGAACAAATTCTTCTTTCTTACGAGTTAGTGTGTTATATATTTTTAGCATATAAAAAATCCTTTTAATTTGTTATTTTATATAATATCATATTTTTACATTTATTAATAGTTAATATTCAAACTTTTAAAAGATTGATAACATTAAAAGCAATATTTTAAATAAAATAATAAAATTTCTAAAATTTTGCAATATAATTTTATAACTTTATTGACAAACATGTTTCAATTTGCTAAAATTACCATGTTTTAAATGGAAAAACAAATCCATTTAAAACAAATATACCTTTCCTGTTAATAATATTAACAAAAAGGAAAAACTAAATAATATGGAGGAATGGCTGAGCGGTCGAAAGCGGCGGTCTTGAAAACCGTTGATGTGAGAGCATCCTGGGGTTCGAATCCCTATTCCTCCGCCAACATGTACCCAACTGAACACATTGTTTAGTTGGGTGTTTTTTTGTTTAATTTATATATATCATTATTGTTGTGCACTTTTTTCAAAGTGATTTTTTAAGTTTTATGTTACAAAATATTCATTTTGTATTTTATAAATCAAAATTCCCTATTGAAGAAATTTTAATTATGTTGTACAATTGTTTATATTAAAGTTTTTAGAGAGATTATTTTATGAATGACACATTGTTAGTTGAAATATATTTTAAATGGAAAAAGGCAACGCTTTCTGAAAAGTTGAAGCTTCTTCAAATGTGGGAAAGTTATAATGCAAAAAAACAAAAAAGACAAGAACGAGAGATTGTTAAAGAAAAAAGACCCGAATTTATTGATGAATGTGCTGCTGCAGCTTTTGAATCTTTTGACCCAACCAAAATTAAATTATATGACACTGATTTAAATGTTTTGCGTATGTTACGCGCAATTAATCATGAAGGGTTCCACGCATTGCAAAATGATTATCTTTTTAATAAGTCTGACCTTATTGTTAGTGGCTCTGCTGATAAAGATAAATTTTACAAGAACGCAGATTTTTGAATTACTATTTACATTATATTCCAAACGAAAGCTTTTCAACAATTTTTAGTCTTAATTCTGAAATGGAAAAAATGGCATATAAAGAAGCCAACTACAAATTTTTAAAAGAAATTATGGCAGCCATTGATATTTCTAGGCCATCTATGTTTGAAGATTTGATTAACGACTACTTTTATATTTTTGCTGATCAATTTGAAAAAGCCAAAATGATTGAAAAGGCCTCAAAAAGTTATAAATCTTTAGAACAGGTTAATAAAGAAATTGAATATCTTTCTCTTATTAACCCAAATGGATTAATTAAAGTTGACCCAAGCAAAAAAATCATTGAAAACCAAGACAAAGAAATTGTTGATTTCTTTAACAAAAACTACAACTCTTTTATTCAGAACACATTTATAAATTCAGAAGATGTGAATTTAAGACTAATTGATAATTTGATTAAAGAAAAAGCAAGAAGAAGATTATAGTTATAATCTTCTTCTTTTTTTATATCTTACACCATTTTTCCATTAATAAATAAAACATCATTTCTTAAATTTTTACCAAAATTTTTATAATCTAATATTAATGCTTTTGCTACTTCTGGAGGCATAAGTGGCAAGTTTTTTATTTCTTTTAATTTTAGTTGGTTTATACACTCCATTATTATTGTTATGAAATTCCTCACCTGTTCCTTTGCCAAATTCACCACCAACAACATTGCACAAATAGAAATGTTCAATACTTCTTTCACTTTCGTAAGTATAAACTTTTTTAACAGGTTCTACATTTAAGCCAAACTCCTCAAGCACTTCCCTTTTAACACACTCTTCTTCAGTTTCATTTTCTTCCAAACCGCCACCTGGAAAAGTGTAGAAAATTCTATCTTTTAACTCTCTATACATAGAAACCATTGTGTCATTTTCAATAATAATTGCTCTGCAACTAATTCTTTTCATACTATCCCCCCCCATTTTTACAATTTTAAGCATTATATATTAATAAATTTATCAAATTTTCTAAAATTTTAAAAACATTTTTTATTTTATATGTTTAATAAACCCACATCCGTTTTGAAGAAATTTTTTAACACTTTAAAAAATACTAAATTAAATGTTAATTTTTAAATTCGTAATTTTTGTTTTGCCTTAATTTTAAAATGTTATAGTAAATTTTTGCAAGTTGTTGCGGTGTTTCTTTCATACCATTTCTTAACCAACACATTTCTAAATTAAAAAGTTCACCAATAAACATTTCGTTAGAATATTTATGAATTATGCTTGTTTTATTCCCGCCATACAAAATGTAATATGCTTTATGATAACATTTATACAAAAGACCATCTAAATTTTTATCTAAAAACAGTTTAATATATTTTGCGAACTTTTGAAAGTTTGTTAGTGTTGATTCCATAATGTTGATAATTGTGAAATTCAATTGTCTTTTTTTTGTTATATCATCAACAGTTTCTACAAACTTATCAAGTATAAATTGTTCAACAACATTTTCTTTGCTGGAAAAATTTCTGTAAAACCCCATTCGTGATACGCCGGATTTTTTTATTATGCTTGAAATGGTTATATCTTCAAAACTATATTTTTCCATTAAAGCAAACAATGCTTCTGTTATGCATTTTTTAACAAATAGGTTTGTTTTGTTAGTTTTTTTTACTATCTGATACATTTTCACACCTTTTATCACAGTTAAAAATTTTTGAAAATATTTTATTGTTTAAATTACTTTCAGTTGTTATAATTCATACTGTTACAAATGTAACACTTATATAATTTAAAGTAAAGTGAATATAAATATTAAGAGGAACAAAATGATTAAATTAATTGTTGACAGCACAAGTGACATAACAAAAGAAGAAGCCCAAAAGCTTGGAGTTCAGTTAATACCAATGAAAGTTTTATTTGACGAAGAAGAATATGTTGTTGGAGAAAATTTAACAACTGAAGAATTTTATGAAAAACTTTCAAAGTGCAAAAACTTACCTAAAACAACACAGATTAATGCAGAGGAATATATTAACAGAATTAAACCATTATTAGATAATGGCAATGAAGTTATGGTTATGTGTTTATCAAGCGAATTATCTGGTTCTTTTAATAGTTTGAGAATTGCAAGTGATGAATTAAATTCTAAAAATTTAATTATATTTGACACTGAAACTGTTACTTTTGCATACAAAGCATTAATTTTAGAAGCGGTTAAATTAATACAAAGCGGAATTGGCTTACAAGAATTAAATAAAGAATTAGAGATTTTAAAAAGTAAAGTTAAGTTGCTTGCAGTTATTGATAACATAAAATATTTAGTTAAAGGTGGCAGATTATCAAAAACAAAAGATGCTATTGCTGGAGCATTGAACATTAAACCAATTGTAACAATTCAAAATAAAAAAGTCGAAGTAGTTTCAAAAAGTATTGGACTTAATATGGGATTAAAATATATTGCTAACAATTGTAAAAATGTAGATACATCTAAAACAATAATATTTGGACACAGCAATGATGTTTTAAAATTGCAAAAACTTGAACAACTAATAAAGCAAACTTGCAATATTGAAAGCAACGAGATTTGTTCAATTGGACCTGTGATTGGAACACACGCTGGTCCTGGATGCGTTGGAATTGTTTATTTTGAAAAATAAAATTTAATAAATATAAAAGAACAATATCTAAAATAAAAAAAGAACTTTTTTCAAAAAGTTCTTTTTTTTACTCATTTTAGGTTTTATATTTTCAGAAACCTTTATAAAAAAATATAAATTAAATAGGTTGCACTTAATAACTTATTTCTTTTTTTATAGGTTTATTGGAGTTCCATCGTAATCGATTATTTTATAATTTTTTCTCTTGTGCCACTTTTGCTTTTTCTCTTGGATTATTTAACATATTTAAAGTTACTAAAAAATTTATTCATTAATTATTATATGAATAAGTTTTTAACTATAAATTTATAATTTTATAAAATCAATAAAATTTTTGTTTATTTTTGTTTGTTTATTTTATTATTGTTGATAAAATAAATTGTTAATAAAGGTGCACATATGAAAAACTTGAAAAAATATTTTAAATCATACACTCTAGAATTAATTTTAGGACCATTTTGTAAATTAATGGAAGCAGTTACTGAATTAATTATACCTATGCTAATTGCATCTATGATAGATGTAGGCGTTGCAAACAATGATACCAAACACATCATTTTATACGGAATAATAGTTATTGCTTTAAATTTTATAGGAATATCAATGGCTCTTGTATGCCAAAAATCTGCAGCAAAAGCATCTGTTGGAATAGCTAAAAATTTACGAAGCGATTTATATAAAAAATTAAACACTTTTTCTCACGCAGAACTAGATAAATATTCCACTGCAACAATTAATAATAGATTAACCCATGACGTAACAAGAGTGCAACAAGCAATAGCAATAGTTATGAGATTAGTTATGAGAAGTCCTTTTTTACTAATTGGCTCAATTATTATGGCAATGATGATTGATTTGAAATTATCGTTGGTTTTTTTAGCTGTTACGCCTTTGGTGGCCCTTGTAGTTTTTGTTGTTATGAAATCAACTGTTCCTTTATATAACAAAACTCAAAAGAACCTAGATCAAGTTTCAAACATAACTCGCGAAAATTTGCAAGGATCAAGAGTTGTTAGAGCTTTTAATAAAGAAGATTTTGAAGAAAATAGATTTCAACTTGCCACAAAAAAATTAGAAAAAAGCTCTATTAATGTTTCTGTGGTTTCATCTTTACTTAACCCTTTAACAACAACTATTATAAATTTTGCAATTGTTGCTATTTTATGGTTTGGAGGAATTCAAGTAAATATTGGAAATTTATCACAAGGACAAATTATTGCTTTTATTAACTACTTAACACAAATTTCAATGGCACTAATTTCTCTTGCCAACATCGTTGTCACATTAATTAAAGCAATAAATTGCAATAAAAGAATTAATGAAATTTTAGATACTGAAACATCAATTAAAAACCCTAAAAAACAAACAAACACTTTATGTGAACAAAATTATGACTTCGAAATTGAATTTATCAATGTTAGTTTTGCATATTCCAATGTTGCCAAAAATGCAATTAACAAATTAAATTTAAAAGTAAAAGAAGGAGAAACCATAGGAATAATTGGTGGCACCGGAAGTGGTAAAAGCAGTGTGATTTATCTACTACCCCGTTTTTATGATGCAACAAAGGGTTCTGTTAAAGTTAAAGGAATTGATGTTAAAGAATATAACTTAACAGAATTACGAAAATTGTTTGGAATTGTTCCTCAAAAATCTGTTTTATTTAGTGGAACTTTGCGCGAAAATATGCAATGGCGAAAACAAAACGCCTCAGATAAAGAAATTTTTAAAGCTTTAAAAATTGCACAAGCCGAAGATTTTGTAAAGGAATTAGATGAAAAATTAGATTTTGAAGTTCAAGCAGGTGGAAAAAATTTTTCTGGAGGACAAAGACAAAGACTAACTATAGCAAGAGCTCTTGTTGGCAACCCAGAAATTTTAATTTTAGACGATAGCGCAAGCGCACTTGATTTTCAGACTGATGCAAATTTAAGAGCATCAATAAAAAACAACTTAAAAAACACAACAGTTTTCATAGTTTCCCAACGTGTTAATTCTATAAAAAATGCTGATAAAATTGTTGTTTTAGATAAAGGAAATGTTGTTGGAATAGGCACACATAACGAATTAATGAAAAATTGTGAAATATATAAAGAAATTCACGATTCTCAAACTAAATAGGGGGTTTTGATATGGAAAATGATGAAAATATAAAATTTGAAAATTATTCAACAAAAAAGCAAAACCCACCTAAAAATAACAAGCAAGTAAAAGAAAAATATAAAAACTTTGAATATAGAAAATTGCAAAAGGAAATTTCTAAACTACCCGCTCCAAGCTTTAACAACCCTGAAAAAGCACAACCATTAGTTGAAATTAAAACACCAATATTAAACAATCCAAATAAAAAAGATTTATCATTTTCAGAACTTGAACAAAAAGAACAAAAAATAACAGATCCAGAAGTAATAATAGATAAACCTGGCTCAAAAATAGAAAAAATGCACAAACCAAAAAAAGGTGGAGTTTTTAAAAAACTTGTTGCATTTATGAAACCTAGCACTTTTGTATTATTTGCATGCTTAATATTTTCCATAATTAACACAATTTTAGAATTATTAATACCTATTTTAATTGGAAAAGGAATAGATTTAATTGTTGGTGTTAAAAATGTTGACTTTAACTCTCTTAAATTAATTGCATTATACTTGGTATTAACAATTATAGGTTTTGCATTCTTTAAATGGCTATATGTTTACACAAGCAATATAGTATGTTATAGAACAGATAGGTTTATAAGGATTGGACTGTTTAAAAAGTTTAACCGCGTACCACTAAAATACATAGATGGTTCCAGCCATGGAGATTTGCAGAGTCGTATGATTAATGATGTTGATGAAATTTCTAACGGTTTTTTAAAAGGTTTTACAACTATATTTGATGCCTTGGTTTCTGTTGCACTAACAATCTATGTTATGTTCACAATTAATGTTAAAATTTCTTTAGTTATAATTTTCTTAACACCGATTTCTGTATTAATAACATCAATAATTACTTTAAAATCAGATAAATACTTTAGAAAACAAGCAAAAACATTAGGAGAAGCTTCTGGAGTTATACTAGAAATGCTTGGGAACCAAAGAGTTGTTAAAGCTTTTAATTATGAAAACAATTCTATTGAAAAATTTGAAAAAATTAATGAAAACTTAGCTCAGAATACCGAAAAAGCAGCTTTTTATTCTAGTTTGTCAGGTCCAATAACACGTTTCGTTAATGGAGTTATTTATGCAGTGGTTGCAATTATGGGAACAATAACTGCTGTTTCTGGTTTAATAACAATTGGCAATATATCTGTATTGCTTAACTACGCAAACAAATACATTAGACCTTTTAACGATATTGCTGATGTATTTGGAGATTTACAATCTGCTTATGCTTCTGGAAGAAGAGTTGCTAACGTTTTAGATATCGAAAATGAAATTAGCGACAAAAACAATGAAGTTCTAAAAAAATGCACAGGCGAAGTTAAAATTAACAATGTTTCATTTTCATACATTCCAAATAAAAAATTAATAGAAAATTTAAATGTTTTTGTTCAAAATGGTAAAAAAGTTGCTATAGTCGGACCAACAGGTTGTGGTAAATCAACAATAATTAATCTTTTAATGCGCTTTTATGATGTTGACAAAGGTGAAATTAAAGTTTCTGACAAACCTATTACAAAAATTACTCGTTCTAGTTTACGTAATAAGTACGGAATGGTTTTGCAAGACACTTGGTTGTTTAATGCAACCATAAAAGAAAATATAAAATATGGAAACCCTAACGCATCAGATAGTGACGTTATTAAAGCTGCAAAGATGGCAATGGCTCATGATTATATCGAGACGTTAGAAAAAGGTTATGATACAATAGTTACCGAAGGTGGTGACAACCTTTCACAAGGACAAAAACAATTAATCTGCATAGCAAGAATAATGTTAATAAAGCCACCAATGTTGATTCTTGATGAAGCAACATCTAATATTGATACTAGAACAGAACTTTTAATTCAAAATGCTTTTAACACAATGATGAAAGGTAGAACCTGTTTTATAGTTGCTCACAGACTTTCAACAATTGTAAATTCAGATATAATATTAGTTATGAATAAAGGTAACATTATTGAACAAGGTACACATGATGAACTACTAAATAAAAAAGGTTTTTATTATAATTTATATAATAGCCAATTTAGTAAAATATAAAAAAAGAAACTTGCAAGTTTCTTTTTTTAATTTTTTATCAATCCATCTTCTTTTAATTTTTTTATGCTTCTTTTATGCAACTCTTCATCAGACAAAAGGTCAACAAATCTATTATTCCACTTTGTAATAGTTTTATCGAACAAACTAGTCGAAAATATCATTGCTACACCATTTTTTATTGCATATTGCCAGTCATTTTTGTTTGTATAATACTCGGATATTTGCATTGTTTTTTGATATATACTTTGCGCTTGATTGTTCCATATTTTGTATGTAACTAACCTAAACTCTTTTCTTTGGTATTTCCTTGCTAATTCAATTATCTTAAATAAAGCATGCGTTCCGAATCCTCTATTTCTATATTTAGGCAAAATACCAAACCAATTTAGCCAAATAGTATTTTTATAATTTTTCAATTCATATAAACCAATAATTCCAACTGCTTTATTTCTATACTTAACTAAATATGTAATAGGCAGTAATTTATTGGGGTCCTTTTGTCTTTCTTCCACCTCACTTAACAAGTCACAATAACCACACCAATTATTATTAAAAATTTCATATTGAATTAAACTTGTAACTTTTAAATTATCTTTATTAATCATTTCTAAACTTATTTTTGGCGGTTTAAGTTTGTTGTAAATGTCATAAGTGTGGTATATTTTGCCATTAAACGAATCACAAACATATTTTGCGCCCATATTTTCAATAACAAATTTAACACCATCAATACTAACGCAATCGATAACAACCTCATCTATAATTATTCCACGTTGTTTTAAAATATTTAGATGTTTATAAAATCCCTCACTAAGTTTTATTATAGCTGAAGTATCTCTAAACTCTTTCGCAACCACAATAGAAGTAAATAAACATTTATTTTTTTCATTTTTAACAAAAGGCAAAACATCTTGCGTTGTAAGTTCAAAATCTTTCATTTCTCCTTGAAGAAACTTTTTAAAAGCATAATCAGATATTCTGCAAAAATTAACATAGCCCACACATTTTTTATTGTATAATAAAAATGTGTAAATATCTTTATTCTTTTCCAGCATTGCCTTGCAAGTTTCAAAATTCCCAACATCTCTTTTGCTAAAAACATCTTTGTCAAGTTTTATAGCCTGTTTTAAGATATCATCTGTTGCTTCAAATGTTATCTCAAAAGTTTTTACATCATGCTCTTTTCTTTTATTGTTAATTTTAGCTTTTTGCATTTGTATTAAATCCTTTAAAATTATAAGTAAACTTAATATAATATATCATACTTTTATAATTAATTTCAAACATTATTATTCTTTAATTTAATTGATTAATAATGTTTATTTTGTAAAATTATAATAATACTATATAATTAAATAAAAAAATGGTGAGGAAATTATGTTAGAAAAAGATTTAATCAAATTAACACCGAAAGAATTAACTGATTTAGGAATTTGTCCAACATGTTTAAACAAAAAATATCATGGGGCAATATTTGGCGATGATTCAAAATTAAAAATATATGAAGATGATGAAATTGAATGTTTATTTGTTGGAAACCCTAGGTCCGTTGGACACATGATGATATCTACACAAAAACATTACCACGATATGAGCGAAGCTCCTGACAAAATAAATATAAAAATTATAAAATTTGCAAAACAGTTTATGAAAATTTTAAAAAATATTCTAAATTGTGAAAGAGTTTACTTATGCACAATGAGTGATGGACCCATGAATCATTACCACGTTCAATTGATACCTAGATACAAGAATGAAGAAAGAGGCTCACAAAATTTTGTAAAGCCAAGACAACCTTATGTATATAATGAAAAAATTTTTAATAATGTAAAAAAACAAATTGAAGAATATGCAAATAAAAAGAACAAAAATAAAAAATAGGCTTTTATATTATTAAAATTTGCTAAATTTTGAATAATTTGAATAACAAAACTAAAAATCACTTTATCAAAATTTAAATATATATTACATATCACCTTTATATATATGATTAAAAAGTCACAAAGTGAAAATGTATTATTACATTTAAGCTTATTTTTTAATGATTAACTACTTGAATATTTTTTTGCTAAAAATTAATTCTTTAAGCGATTAAATGGAAAGCAACTTATTAATTGCTTTTCAATTTAATATCCAAGTGGCTAAATTTAATGTTGTTGCAATGCTTAACCAAATTGGGTAAATACTTAATAAATAAAAATATATATCTTTTATGTTTTCCAATTCTATTAAAAGAATAAATGACATAATTAAATTTAAAATTATAATAACTTGGCCTAAAAATAATTGTTGCAACCCAAAAAAAACTATGCACCACAACACATTTAAAATTCCATTAATTGCAAAAATTATAAAATCTTTTTTATTGCTTTTGTTCTCATTTTTTATTAGTAAAAACATAATAATAAAAGATAAAACATAAATAATAGTCCAAACTAACGGAAATAAAAATTTAGGTGGCCACTGTGTTGGTTTATTTAAGCTTTCATACCAATCCATTCCACTATTAGTAAATATTCCACCAATAAATGCAACTAAAATAACGCAAGTTGCAACGATAGCACTTTTTAAAACGATTTTATTCTTCATACAATTATGTATGAAATAAAAAAAAGAATTTATAACTAAAAATATAATAAACGCTTACATAAATTAAACAATAAGACTTATTAAATACAATTTTAACAATGCAATAATTAAAATTTAACAAAAATTGATTTCATTATATTAGTCTAAATGTTAAAATAAATTAAAATTAAATTTTTAAAAGTTTACTATTGACTCTCCACTTAACTGTAATGTTAAAGTATTGTTGTTGATAAGGAGTTAGAAATGTTAAAAATTGGAGATTTAAGCAAAATAACAAAAGTTTCGGTTAAAACTATTAGATATTACGAAGAAGAAAAACTATTATCCCCTGTTGAGATTGATAAATGGACAGGCTATAGGTATTACGATGAAACAAGTATTAACAGACTAGCTGAAATTGTAGAGCTAAAAAACTTAGGATTTTCTTTAAAAGAAATTCGTTCAATCAACAAAAATAGTTTTAACAACAAAGCAAAAGAACTAGAAAAAGAAATTGCTAAATTAAAACAAAACATTTCAAAACTTTTAACAGTAAAAATGGAAGGAGAAAAATTAATTATGAAAACTTTTATAAATGATGAAAAAGTTATTGGAAAATGGAAGAAATTAGGAGTGGTTAAATCAAAAAATACAAATGAAAATTTTGATAAAAATTTATCTAACATATTTGATTTTAACAATTTGTATTTTTTACCAAATGGGGAAAGATATTGGGTTTTTAGTTGGACAAAAGGAACTTTATTTTTAAAAGATAGAGAATTTCCTTACGAAATTATTAATGGAAAACTTTACGTAGGAATTGTTGATAAATACAATAACACAATTGACTGTTATGCCGTTTATGAACAAGTTGATAACAAAATTTACACAATAAACGAAGTTAGAATTAAGGATAACACTGACCTACCTTTTGTTGTTGATAAAAAGGCTGTGGGCTTTTGGGAAGCTGTTGACTTTTGTGAAAATTTTAACAGCTTTAACCCAAACAAACAAACTGAAACTGATTTATACATAAAGGGTTATAATCTTTTACCAAATGGAATAGCAAATTTAACTATAAAAAATGATAAAATAGCAAAAATTAATTGGACTAAAAATTACATTATTGATAAAGATTTATCAACTGTTAGTAAATACGAGATTAAAAAAATCAACAACGAAACATATATGAGTGTTGAATGGAAGTCTGGTGATTATATGTTTGGTGGCAAAGTTAATGGTTTTTACATATGTAAAAAATTAAAATAATCGCAAAGAAAAAGTGGGTTGCCCACTTTTTTCTTTTTGTTTTTTAACTACAAAATTAAATTAAAACTTTACTTTATTAAAATTAAATAAATAACGTTGTTATATATATAAAAAATAAGTGTGCTGGGTAAAAAATGTAGAATAACCATTTAAATGAATAATTGCCTTTTTCCCCATTATAAAGCATTAACAAAGGAATAGAAAATAGTGCAAGAAGCGGATAAATTTGTTGAATATTAAATTGTGGATTAAATATAAACAAAACAAACCACTTTAAAACAACTAAAACAGAAACTATACCCCATAAAAAAATTCTATTTTGCTTTATGTTTGAATTATATAATAAGTAAAACACAAGTGGCAAACAAACTCCATAAATACCATATGATATAGTTAATCCCAAAATATCTAAAATTAAAACCATTGTTAATATCAACACAAAAATCATTATATAAATAAAAGACAAACTTTTATATTTTTTCATATTATCAATTAATAAAAATAGCAAAATTGAAATACAAAATGTAAATAATATATTAAAATCAAAAACATTAATATTTAATGCAAAGTAATAAATAGGTTGAGATATTATTGCAAACAACAACATATTTAAAAAATATTTTTTTCTATTTCTTGTGTAAAACCAACCTTCTGCAACGAAAAAAGCAAATATTGGAAATGAAATTCTCCCAATAATTCTAAAAACAAAATATAACCATTCTATATCATTTTGTCGAAACGTATCATAACCAATTATTGCTCCAACATGATCAATAAACATTGATATTAGTGCAATTAGTTTCAAGTTAAATCTATTCAATACCTGCATATATCTATAATAATACTTTATTTATTTTTAAACAAATCAAATAATGTTAATAGTTAATATATCCCCACAACTAAATTAATTAATAATAAATTATTTTTTATAACAAAAAAAGGTGCATTTTAACACCTTTTTATCTTTCTTCAACGCTTTCTAAGAATATTCTTTTTTTGAAAGCGCCTCTTTTTTGAACTTTAGAATTTCTTATTTTTTCAAAATCATCATATGAAACTTTTTTTACATCTAATATTGCTCTTAAAACTTCTTCTAAATCTGCAAGTTCTTCAATTTCTCCACTTTCTAAATATTCAAAAAGTTCTTCTTTAATTTTTGTGTTTAATTCTTTTAAATATTCATCATCACCCAATATTCTAGTTTTAGGTATTTGATTATTGCTTATGCATATTTCTGGAATATTATCTCTTACTAATTTATTATAAATTTTCATAATCATCAAACCTTTATTATTTATATTTAGTTTTTATTTAACATAGTCTGGAACTTTAACACCTGTAATTAAATAACTACCAACTTCAAAATCAACTGTTTCTTCTGACGGATTATAACTATAACCTTCCAACGAACCATTTACCATTGTACCCCTTAATCCGTGAATATGTGGAGTGTTATCTGTGCAACCAACAGGGTGAACGATCCAATTATAGCTATACACAAAGTTTTTGCTATAACTTAACCAACTTTTCATTTCTTGATTAGTTGTTGCAGGTACAAAAATTTTTAAGTTTTTATGAACTGTGAATGCTTCATCATCAATAAATAAATCACTTTTATTTGTGTTCTGAATTGTAACGCTATTAAGATTTATATTTGCAAATGCATTTTCATTAACATATTTAACGCCTTCACCAATAACAACATCTGTTATAAATTTATTGTTAGCAAATGCGTTTTGTGAAACTGTGTAATAACCTGATATTGTGTATGTTCCATTTTCAAAGTTTGCTTGTGGAATAGCTGCAGATGGCACAAGTTTTAAATTTTTCACATCGCCACTAATTTCAACCAAAGCCCCATTTTCCACCTTATATTTTCCATCACCATAAACTGATATACTTTTTAAGTTTTTTATTCCTTCAAAAGTTCTGTAATCTAAAGATGCATTCGCTGGCAAGTTTTCAATATTTTCAACATCGGAATTGTTAAATACATTTTCTGAAATATAAAAATTAGAATAAATTTCTTCATTAAAAGCAACTTTCTTAACTTTTGAATTTTCAAAAGCATTTTCTTTGATTCCTGCAACACTTAAACCTTTGAACTTAGATGGAATAGAAACCTCTGTTACATTATCTTCAATTCCAACAACAGTTGCAGAATTGTTTTTTACTTGGAATTTTAAACCATTTTCAGTGTATTCTCCTTCTTTAACTCCGCCACACGCAGTTAAAAACATTGAAATTGTAAAAACAAATAAAACAACCGCAATGGCTAATATGTTATTTTTTATTTTTAACATTTACCTTTCCTCCTTATATAATTATACCATTAAAATGATTCATTTTAAAACTAAAAATCTGCAAATAGGGAACTATATAATTGACCGATTTTAACATATTTTATATAATATTTAAAATTTGAATTTTCTAATGAGGGTATAATGAAAAAAAATATAATTATTACTAGTATTAGCACTTTTTTAATTGCAATTGCTTTAATTGCATCATTATTTTTTGATGAAGTAATAGGTGGAAGAATTTCTCAAATAATAACACTAACCACAGCATTAATCGGTGCTGCAGCATTGTTTGTTCAGTTTGTGAGAGATAAAAAAATCAATGAAGCAAGTTTTATAACAAACTTTAGCACAACTTTTTATGACCCTATTGATTTGGGAAGAATTATGAACAAAATTGATTCAACAAATATTTCTGGCAAACAACAAATAACAAAAGAAGATTACAACGACATTGTAACTTATTTGCAATGGTGCGAAACTTTAGCATCACTAGTGTTAGAAAATGTTATTTCAATAAAAAGCATTAATGCACTATTCGCTTACAGATTTTTCTTAATCACAAACAATGAAACAGTTCAAAAAATGGAAATAGTTCCAAATAAAGAGTATTATCAAGAGATTTATTTGTTGCATAAAAAATGGGAAGAATTTAAACTACGTCGTGGCGAAAAGATGATTAACTATTCAACTGCACTATCTAAAACAGAGGGTTACAAAGAATTTATTAATCAAATTTCACACAGAAAATAAAAAGACTAATTAAATAGTCTTTTTTCTTTCCATAAACAATATTTCTGGTTTTCTTTTTCTATAACCACTAAAACCTTTTAGATTTTCTATTTTTTGAAAATTGAATTTCTTGTATAACTGTATAGCTAAAACGTTATTTTTTAATACATGTAAATTTAAAACTTTATTAAAATTATTTTCTATTAAATAGTTCATTAAATGTGTTCCAACTTTATGTCTTCTATTTTCCGGAAGCACGCACACGTTTGAAATATAAACATAATTTGGTTTAATATAGTTATTTAAAGGTTCTACATAATTTGTTATTGTGTATTCATAGTTTAAGTTATATTTCTTTAATTCCTGCAAACAACTATTGTCGCTTTTGTTAGTGGCATAAACAACAAGCCCTATGATTTTATTTTCTTTTAATGCAACCAAACAATTTTTGTAATTAAAAATTGTTGGCATTTTAATCATTTCAGATAAAACTTGCATACCCTCTTCAATGTTATTATTAAACCAGTAAGGATAAATATATGGGTCTGTTAAATATATTAATTTTGCAACTTCTTCAAAATTATCATTTTTTCTTAACTTGCGTATTTCCATCGTTCCCTCTATATTAGAGATTAAAACAATTTAAATAAAAAGTCAAAATTATTTATTAGTTTTATAAAACAAAAAAAGAGCATTTCTTATGCTCTTTTTTTAACATTCACATAGTAAAATTTAATCGTTAATTGAAACTATTTTACTACTTTTTAAACTTTGTTTAACATCAATCACTCTTTGATTAGAAGAACCTCTCCATTTTAATGTTGGATTTCGTAATTCGTCAACATATTGACCATCCACTAAAACATCAATATATTTTGCGATTTCTTTATCAACCACATATTTATCGAACAAAAAGCCACTCCACACCCATAAGTTTTTATTTGGAAATTTTTCTTTAAAGGCTTTTGCAAGTTTTGTTGTTCCGTCAATATTAATTGGATGCAAAGGCTCTCCACCTAGAATTGATAAACCTTCCACATTCTCATTTTCACATAACTTTAAAACTTTGTTAATAGTTTCATCTGTAAACTCTGTTCCTGCATTAAAATCGTGAGTTTCTGGATTAAAACAATTTTTACAATTAAAAGTGCAACCTTGCATAAAAATTGAAACTCTAACACCTGGTCCATTTGAAATATCCATTTTTCTTATTTTGTTATATTTCATATTTCGCCTCTATTCACAATCTTTGTTGTCTATGTGTAAAACTCTTTCCTTTATTTCTTGTGTTCTACCCTTATTCCAGAAATTTGTTCCAATATAACCACAAGTTCTTCTTGCAACGTTTAAAGTTGCATGGTCTCTATTACCACATTCTGGGCAGTACCATTCCAAATTATCATCGATTAAAATTTCTCCACTGTATCCACATTTTTGGCACTAGTCTGATTTTGTGTTTATTTCTGCATACATAATATTATCGTAAATATATTTGATTATTTGAAGAACTACTTCTATATTGTTTTGCAAATTTGGAGTTTCAACATATGAAATTGCTCCGCCTGGACTTAAGCTTTGGAATTTGCTTTCTAATTTTAATTTAGAGAAAGCATCAATTTCTTCAAAAACAGGAACATGGTATGAGTTTGTTATATATTCTCTATCTGTAATTCCCTTAACTGTTCCAAAACGTTTTTTCAAACATTTTGCAAATTTGTATGTTGTTGATTCAATTGGTGTTCCATAAACACTATAATCAATATCTTCAAGTTCTTTCCATTCTTTGCATTTGTCATTCAACTTTTGCATAACTTTTAAGCCGAATTCTTCGCCTTTTCCATTATCTGTGTGGCTATCGCCTGTCATAAATTTAACACATTCATAAAGTCCAGCATAACCTAAAGAAATTGTTGAATATCCTCCATGCAATAAAGAATGAATACTTTCACCTTTTTTCAATCTTGCAAGAGCTCCAAATTGCCATAATATTGGTGCAACATCACTTGTTGCATGTGCCAATCTTTCGTGTCTGATTTTTAAAGCCTTGTGGCATAATTCCAATCTTTCTTCAAATATTTGCCAGAACTTATCGAAATCACCATCAGAAGATAATGCAACATCAACTAAGTTTATTGTTACAACACCCTGATTGAAACGCCCATAGTATTTTGGTTTGTTTGTTTTGGGGTCAACATAAGGTGTTAAGAATGACCTACATCCCATACAAGGATAGCAATTGCCATTGCCATTTTTATCTATTTTTAATTTTAACATTTCTTTTTCAGAAATATAATCTGGCACCATACGTTTAGCAGTACATCTTGCTGCAAGTTCTGTTAAATACCAATATTTACTATCTTCATGAATATTATCTTCTTCCAAAACATAAAGCAATTTTGGAAAAGCTGGAGTTATATAAACACCCTTTTCATTTTTCATACCTAAAATTCTTTGATCAAGAATTTCTTTAATTATCATTGCTAATTCTTCTTTGTATTCTTCTGTTTCACCTAAATACAAGCAAACACTTAAAAATGGAGCTTGGCCATTTGTTGTTGTCATAGAATTAACTTGATATTGGAAAGTTTGCACCCCATCTCTAACTTCTTTTGCAGTGTCTTCTTTAGCAAATTGAACACATTGTTCTTCAGATAAATTTCTTGCTTTATATTTTTCATAATACTTATTGTAGCTATCTCTAACAAAAGGTGCTAAATGAGACATTGTTACTGTTACCCCACCATATTGGCTTGATGAAACAGCTGTTATAATTTGTGTTGCGATTGTCATTGCTGTTAAAAATTTATGCGGTTTTTCAATCATAACACCGTTAATATTTGTTCCGTTTTGCAACATATCTTCCAAATCTATTAAATCACAATTGTGTAAAGCGTTTTGTGCAAAATAATCTGCATCATGAAAGTGTATAATTCCTTCATCGTGAGCTTTAACAACATCTTCAGGAAGCAAAAATCTTCTTGTGATATCAGTGCTTGTAATTCCAGCCAAATAATCTCTTTGTGTTGTAACTACTTTTGAGTTTTTGTTACTATTTTCAGTGTTCCAATATTCGCTTTCACCATCAATCAATTCTTTAATTGTTTGGTCTGTTGTGTTTGCTTTTCTAACTAGCTCACGAGTATATCTGTATATGATATATTTTTTTGCAAGTTCGTAGTGACCAAAAGACATAAGTTTTTCTTCAATAATATCTTGAATATCTTCAACTAGTAATCTTTTTTTCTTTAATCCTTCAATATATTTTAATATTTGTTGTACTTCTTCATTGGTTGCTCTTTCTTTTTCCTCTACCTCTTGGTTAGCCTTTCCAATGGCAACTTTAATTTTGGAAATATCATAGTCAACAATGTTACCATTTCTTTTAACAACTTGCATTTTTATACCCTCCAATCTGTAATTTCCTAAGTAGCATTTTACAACATATATAGTGTTTATGTCAACCAAAAACCACAATATATTGTATTTTTTGCGAAAATTATACAATTGCCAATTTTTAAATTTTGTACAAAAATAATAGCTAAAAATAAAGGCATATTTTCAATATTTTACTAAAATATTTTTTTATTTTATAAATGTTTTTTATTAAAAAATTGCGATTTGCACTAATAAAATTTTGTAATTTTTGTAAAAATTTTTAATAATTTTTACTTAAAAATAACAAAATTTAGAATTTACATAAAATCACAAAATTAACATTTATTCATAAGCACGAATAATTATAAATATTAAAGTTAATTGAATTTAAAAAACAAAAAACAAGTAATTAAAAAATCACTTGTTTTTTATTTTGATAAACTTTTAAACACTATAATTATTTGTTGTTGAGTCTTTAAATAAACTAATTTTGGGTGGAAAATATGTGAAAGTTAAATAAAATATTAAAATCATAGCAATACCTACGATGCTTAATATAAAAAAGCCTTTTTTAACTTCTTTTAAATTTAGAACAATACAACCTAACAAAAATGCAGTAAAAACGCTAACAAAGAATATTAATATATCAACAACCACAATTGAATAACCCAACATTGAAGTGTATGAATAAAAAAATAAAAGGATTAAAATCATTGGTGTTATAAGCACAACAAAGAACCAAACAAAATACACTTTGAAATTAATATGTTTTAAAAACACTAAACCTAAAACAAAAAACACAAAAGTTGGAAAAATTGCAAGTTTTAAATGTTCCCAAACACTTTCATTAACAGGAAAAAACAAACCTATTAATTTATTTTCTCCACTCCACTCATAAAAAAAATGAGATAATGTTCCCAAAACAGAAACAAATATAAAACCCACAATTGAAAAAATTAATATGTTTTTTTTACTCATACACAAAAACCTTCGCTTGAAATTAAATTTAAAAAAACACTTTTCTTTTTGTCTGTATTTAATATTCAACAATCTATTTATATTATGATATTCATTAATAAAGATATAATTCATCAAAATAAAAAAATATTGAAATACACACTTGTTTATGATAATATAAAAAAGAGGTAAATTTATGGCAGAAATAAAAATTGATAAAGATTACAAAAGTGAAAATTTGAACACACTACATATTATAAGAAAAATGCTTTTGCAAAAAGTTTTAAAAGATTATGCAGGAACAGACCCTTATTATGTTTTAGAAAAATATTTTAAGGAACTTGGGCTTTTTATAAAACAAAATTTTACATACGACACTGCTGGCGTTGCTGAGTTTTTAGCAAATGAAACAAACTATAAAAGCCAAAACATATATAATGAAGAATTTAACAAACGCTGGAATATTACAACCTTGCTTAACACGAAGAAAGGTATTTGTAAAAATTTAAGTCATTTTGTTAATATTATGAGTTGTTTAGAAGATATTGAAATTAGAAACGCAAACAATCAAATAATAGTATTACCTAAATATGAAATATCTAGTTGGCATGGAAACATTCTTATGTCTAATGGCAAATTGGACCCACATGTTATTTCATCTATAACTTTTAAAGAAAATGTTAACTCTAACAATCCATATAAATATGATTACGTATGGGATGTATCTGCCTTAATTTCAAAAGATAATGGCGGACAATTTGTTTATCAAAGTTATGATAAATATTCCGAGAACTTAAAGAAGTATAAAAATGAAGTATTTATTCCAGACAATAAACTAATTCTGCTTCCTTCAATATTTAATGGTAAATATAATATTGAAAGCTTATATGAAGTATTAGCTGAAAACACATTTAACACTAATCCCGAAAGATACAAAATTTTTTATGATGTTGTAGATTTAAAAAATAAAAAAATAAATAGATAATAAAAAAACTTGCAAACGCAAGTTTTTTTATTTCAACTTAACAAATGGTTTTAAAAAAGAACAAGCGATTGTTTTACCCAAAAATTGAACTTGAACTTTTGCTTGTGTTGCGCCGACAGGCACTTCAAAATTTTTTGTCAATTTTTTAAAATTATATTTAACCAAAGAAGAAACATTAACACTTAAAGTTTTAACTTCTTCATTTTGTGAGTCTAAAAACACAACTACTAAATTTAAGTTATTGCAATTAATTGCTCTAATTTTTAAACCAAATTTTAAAACTTTGTTATTATTTAAATTTATTGCTGGAACATATTCAATAAACGCAGTTTCACCATCAAAAGTTGTAATACTGCAAGTTTTATTTGAACGCAAATAAAAATCATCTAAAGAAACATTATCCGACTTTTTAAAATTCAAAATTCCTTCTTTGTCCATTTCTTTAAAACTTGAATTTACTAATACATTACTCATATCTCAATCCTCCAATAGAATATATTAAATTAAATCAAAAAAAATTCATAGAATTAAAAAAACAAAAGTTATAAAATTAACTTTTGTTTTATGAAAATGGATAATCATCTAATTTTTTTAATCTTGCCATTAATAATTTAAAATATTTTTTTCTATTGCAATCTGTTAAAACAACAACGGGGCCACGTCTGTCTGGTTCAAAATATGTTTTACCCGGAGAATACTCTTCATCTATTGTAATATAGCCTCTTTTGCTTTTAAAAATATTTGGATGCATTAGATACATATAAGTTATTGTATCATTTGTTGCAATTATTTTCTCTTTAAAACCAGGTTCCCAGTATTTTGAATACATTGTATATAAAAATTCGCCAATTTTGTTTTGGTTTTTTATTTGATACACTTGTTGTTCACTTAAAAATGCTCTGCATCTACCCATATCACTAGAAACCATAACTGTTGGTATTCCACACTTGTTAACTATATCGAATGCTTCTGGGTCGCTAGAAGCATTAAAACTTACATGGAAAGGCATACCATCAACATACCCCCAAGGGTTGCCGCCCATATAAATTATTTTTTTAACCATTTTAATAACATCCGGGTGTTTTAATATTAATTGACCCATATTAGTTTGAGGACCAATTAATAAAATATAAATATCCTTTGCATTCTCTTTGATAACTTCATACATTTTTTCAATTGGGTCAACATCCAAAGGTTTTAATATTTTAGCTTTTTGTGGAATATACCCACCAAGCCCTGTGTTTGAATGGATTTCAGCCGCATGCTTTGCTTCTCTATATAATGGAGTGTACGAACCTTTAACAACCGGTATATCATACTTATGCATTTTTTCAAGCAAGTGCAATAAGTTATTAGTAACAACGTTTATATCTAAATTACCACTAACGGTTGATAATAATTTTATATCTAGCCTTGGATCTGTTAATGCAAAAACTAACATTGCTGTATCATCAACGCCGGGGTCTGTATCTATTATAACTTTATATTTTTTATTAATTAAGCACATATTTCTCCTAAAGGCATACATAATAATTTAACACAAAAATTATAACAAAATATGTTTTTATATGCAAATGCTTTTATTAAAGTATATTTTAAAACAATTAGTAAAATAATTTATATGAAATATTACAAAAATTAGTTAAACTTAAAAAATCAAAATTTATTTGAATTTTATTAAATATTATGTTATTATATAACTATTAATATACGTTTCTTATATGAGATATAAGGAGTTAGAAATGAGTAAAATAAATACAAAAACAAATTCTGCACAACAAAGAGTTTTGATGTCGACAATAATAACCGGCATTAAATCCAATAGTATTTTATCAGAAATCAATAACATGATAGATAAATATTCAAACAATTTAAACGCATATTCAAATTTAATGGAATACTTTAGTTGCATTCCAAATGTGTTAAATCCTAAAAACCCTTTTAATAGCAATGATTTAATAAAAAAAGATATTGCAAGTGGTATAGAAGTTCCAGGAGCCTTGATTAGTTTAAAGTTCTATCAAAATAATTACGACACATCAAAACCAATCAACCCAGATGAAGTTTTTACTAACTTTGATGGATATTACGATAGTTTGAAAAAATTTGAAAAAATTTCAAAAGAAGATGCAAAATCTGCAAAGCAACAATATGTTGAATTAACAAAATCATATAAAGATTTGCTAACAGGAAACGCTTCAAAAGAAGTTGTTGAAAGTTTTAAAGGTGTAACCGTTAAAACTTTTGCAGATGCTTTATCTGTTTTACAAGGCATTGAAACTTTTAACACATTTGCTAATGAGCAAATTAAAATGATTAACGCAATGGGAAAAGACGGTTATAAGAAATTCCAAATTCAAAAAATTCAAAAAGCGATGCTTCAAAAGCCACGCAAAAAAGCAAAATAATTTTATTACAAAGCAAAAAGAACCTAAAAATAGGTTCTTTTATTTTTATTATCTTGCTTTATACTTATTATTAACGTTTTCATCTATTGCTTTTTTAGGTTCTAAAATGGCACCGTTTTCAATTAAAAACTTTATTTTGTCTTTTCCTAAATAATTACAATGTCTTTCAATTGCTTTGTTTAATGCACATACTCCAGAATTATCAACAACATTTAAGTCTGCGCCATTTTCTTTTAAAAATTTTAAAACTTCTGCTCCATATACTCCACTTGTTGCTGCGTAAAAAATAGGTGTTCTTCCTTTGTCATCAACAATGTTAACATCAGCATTATGTTCTAATAACTTACTTGCATATTTTACACTGTTTTTGTCTGCTGCTTCACAAAGTGCAATGTTTTGTTTGCCTTTTAACGCATTTGGATTTGCAGCCATCTTAATTAATAAATCAAAAATTTCTTCTTTATCATATTTAACAGCATAACACAAAGCTTCTGCCAAACCTTCTTCGTAAGTCTTGCTTTTTCCGCCTCTCTTCAAAACTCTTAACATCAAATCTTTATTATTTTCTCTTACTACACAATTTAGCGGATTTTCATGATTATTTTCATAATAACTATCAGGTCCAGTAGGCCATTCATAAACATCTAATTTATCGTATTCCAACAACAAATTAACAATATTATCTAATCCATTCACCATTGCATAATGAAGCGGATTTTCACCAGCAACTGCTCTTATATTTGGATTTGCACCATATCTCATTGCTAATTCTAAAAGCTTTTCACTACGATTAAATACTGCAATGTTAACTATTCCACAACCTATAAGTTCAATATCATCTGCATAACTAATATCTTGTCCATTTAAAATATTAGGGTCTGCACCTTTTTTTAATAGTTTCTCTGCCGCAATATAATCTCCTTTTAAATAAGCAAATATTAGAGGTTTTACATTGCCATACCAACCTATAGCATTTAAATCTTTAACATGTTCAACCAATAAACTAAAAATAAAACAACTTTGACAATTTATGGCATAACACAAATCTGATGCTGTCACTTCAGTGTCATTGTCAATTAAAGTTCTCATTGCTTTGTAGCAATATTTCTTTATTGCAATTTCCTTTGTTTTTTTTGTTGGCAAAGCTCCCGCATTTAAATATTTTTCAACTAACAATTTTGAATCCATTTCAACTGCTTTATCTAATTTTTGGTTTAGTATTTCTTGTTTCTTTTCTATGGTCTGTTTTTCAAAGTATTCCTCTTCTTTCGCTTCTTTATAAGCTTTTCTAAATCTTTCAATAAATCCCATATTAGCACCTTTTTAATATATTTACTTAGTTACAATTATAAAGTAGCAAACCATATTTATCAATATGCAAAAATTTTAAAAATGTATATTAAACAACACAAAAAAAAGAACTTTATATAAAGTTCTTTTTAAATAGACAATTTTAATTTTGGTTTAAATCATTAATTAGTTTTTGATATTCTTCTTCCGTTAACAAACCTTGCTCTTTTAAAAGTTGCAATTTCTTTATTTTTTCATCTTTTGTTTCTTCTTTAACTTCCTCGCTAACCTCTGTTGGTTCTTCTTCAACAACGGTTGCATTAATAATATTGCTTTTATTAACCCTAACCAAAACAACAACATTTAAAACAACAGAAACTATGTTTAATGTTAATAAAAACAAAACGGACCAGATAATAATATTTTTTGTTTGACCTTTTACCAATTCTTTATTTAATTCTATTAAAGAATTAATGTAAAAAGCACCCATTAAAACAGGAATCCCAAGCAAAGCCCCAATAATTGTAAAACTATAAATAATTCCAAAAATCATGGCTGCTGTTGCTGAAATCTTTAATAAAATTTTGTCTGTGTTACTTAGCCCCATTATCTATTCCTTTACTTGCGTATTTTTCCATAACTTCACTGACGTATTTATTATATTCGTCGTTTGTTATTATGCCTTTTCCTCTTTGAATTTTTAAACTTTCAATTTCTCTTGCCAAATTTGAAAGTTCATTGTTTAAATTGTTATATTCTTTTACACTTTCTGTCCCATTTTCCGCTTCTTGCCAATTTGTAACCATTACAATAAAAACTAAAAACATTGAAATAAATGATGCTGAAAATAAGTGCAACACCAAAACAATAACAAGAAGAAATCTATATTTCTTAAAATTTTTTGCGTTTAATCTTGCAAAAACAAAACAAAACGCACAAATAATTAAATAAACAATTATTATTGATATTAACAACATTTTCAAAAATTCAATTTCATTTTCAACGTTCATTGATTCCAAGCTTGGTTTTAAACTTTCCAACATTGAATTAATAAAAGTTTCGTTGCCACTTAAAATTAAGCCAAAACAAAAGCACATTATTATTAACATAACAAGATTTAAAGCGCCCGCTATGTTTAAAATAACTTTTCTTGTTTTATCCATTATTTTCCTCTTTTACAACTTCGGTATTTTTTATTTTACTAACTTTGTTTTCTTTTTCAAATTTAACAAATGCAATAACAACAAAGAAAATTCCCAATAAAATATTAGCAAAAATTAGTGTTAAAATTGAAACAGTGTTAATTAATAATTTTTGGTCTTCAAAAGTTTCTTTTGAAAAAAATGAAACAATTAATGAATAAATTCCAGATGCAATTGAAAGAACACCACGAGATAGCACCAAACCAACCAAAACTTGTGTTATCATTAACACCGGTTTATATTCTGTGCTTGCGTCTGTTTTACCTAAAAAGTAAAACAATTTTTTTGCAAACTTTTCAATTGTTGTGTAATCGTTTAAAGCAATAAAACTTAAAACTGTTACAACAATCCCTGCAACAATTAACAACACACCATTACTAATAAATAAAATTTTTCTTGTTTTTTGCATATTGAAACCACTTCTTTAATCATATTATTTCATAGTACATTATAACAAATTAAAGCGAAATATCAAATTAATTATTACAACTTATACATAAATATTATTTGTATAACACAACTTTTTATGTTGTTATTATAATTGACTAAATTTACCATTTTTTATAAAATTTAAACAATTAATAAATAAAAAAGGTTTCAAAAATGGAAGAAATAACATTATTAGAAAAATTAAACACTGCAGAAAAAATAACTTTAACAATAGATAATAAAATTGTGTATTTGAATAAAGATGAAATTTTAGATGAATTTAATAATATGGCTGAAGACTCATACTTTTCTCCAGCACTTGGTGTTAGTTTAGATAATTTAACAAGAGAAGAAAAAAAAGAAGGTGTTTGGTTAGAGTTTTTTTATAGCGAAGAAACAAAATTTGCAGAACTTCCTTTCACTTCACTTTTAGTTCACATACAACCTAAATTTTACGGATTTAATTTAATTAGATGTTTTAATGAAAAATATGAAGGTAGATGCTTATATTTAAATTTATCAAAACTTTCAACTCAATTTTATAATTACTTAATATCAAAAAAATAAAGCAGACCTTTGCTTTATTTTTTTAAACTCCTTCTAAATCAAAACTTGGTATATACTCATCACTTGCACTATCCAAACTTTGCATAAAACCATTTTTAAAACCAAGCAAATTAAAATAATTAACAACCCTTTTATATTCAATTGGTTTAAGTTTTTTATTTATAAAATCATAACCATTTGCTTTAAAGCAAGGAACATATTGCCCCATTATGCTAATTATTGTGTTATCCCCTAAATTGTTAAAAATCCAATCTAAAATTTTAACACTGTCATTTGTGCAACTTGGCAAAACTAAATGCCTAATAATAACGCCTTTTTGCATAATTCCGTTATCATCAAAAACATCTTTTGGCTGATTTTTTCTCATTTGAAGTATTGCTTTTGTTGCAACTTCAAAATAGTTTTCTGCTCCGGATAACGTTTTAGAAAGTTTTTTATCGTAATACTTCAAATCTGTTAAATAAATATCAACATAATCTTTTAATAATTTTATTATTTCTTCAGATTCATAACCACTTGTGTTATAAACAATTGGTATTTTTGGTTTGTAAATTTTTAATGCTTCAATAATCTCAAAAACATGTGGTGTTGGAGTTACTAAATTTATATTGTGTGCTTTTTTCAATTCCAACTCTTTAAAAATTTCAACAAGTCTTTCAACAGTTATTTCTTTTCCCACCGCACCAAAACTTATTTCACTGTTTTGGCAATACACACATTTTAAGTTGCAACCGCTAAAGAAAATTGTTCCACTTCCATTGGTTCCAGATATTGGCGGTTCTTCCCATTTATGCAAATAAACCTTTGCAACTTTTAATTTTTTAACGCCACAAAACCCATTTTTTTCATTTCTGTTAATTCCACATTTTCTGGGGCAAGATTCACATTTTGTTAACTGAAAAATTTCACTATTTTTCATTATTCTTTTGTTTTTTCCTTTCTTCTTTTTGCAATTTTTTTAATTTTTTCTTTTCTTCTTTTAATTCCTTTTTAGTTTTAGGAACTTTAGCAATTTCGCTTACTTCTTTTTCTATTTCCGCTTCTTCATTAGTTAAATTTTCGTTTTCAACTTCACTATCATTTGCTTTTGTTTCAACACTTTTTTTAGATTCTTCTTTAACTTTTTCGGTTTTCTTATTTTTCCAACTCCAAAAACTTTTTTTAGTTAAATTTTTAGTATTATTTTCATCTGTTTTTTCAACAATATTTTCAACACTAATTTCTCTAACCTTTAATGGAGTTTTATTATATGGCAAAACTTCATTCCCGTTATGCATTCTAACTTCTAATTGATTATATGGTATTTCAATTTTATTTCTTTTTAGTTCATTAAAAACTGTTTCTGTTATTTCATAATAAACATCCCAATATTCTTCTGACTTGCACCAACAATTTGCAACAAATGTAATGCTTGAACTATCTAATGATTTTAAAGCAACAAAAGGTGCCGGTTCAATATTAACCTTTTCATTATTTATTATGCAATCATAAATGATTTTTTTAACTGTTGAAACATCTGAAGCATAAGCCACACTAAAATTAAAAACAACTTTGCGAGTTTTTCTTCCGTTGTAGTTAACTATATCATTTTCAACAACAGTTTTATTGGGAATACTAACCAACTTGTTGTCTGTGGTTAATAATATTGTGTGCAACATTTTTATTTCTTTAACTGTCCCTTCATTGCCATCAATACTAACATAATCACCTTCCTTAAAAGGTTTTGTTATAATTATCACAACACCATTTGCCAAATTGCTTAAAGAACCTTGCAAAGCAAGAGAAATTGCTAAACCAGCAGCACTTAAAATTGCAATAAAACCTGTGATTGGTATTCCAATAATTTGAGCAATAACAACAATTAACAACAAATAAAAAACAAACTTAACAACGTTTAAAATAAATCTTTGTGCAACAATATCAATTTTAGTTTTACCCAACAACTTTTTTGATATTTTTAAAAATATTTTAATAACAATAATACCAAGAATAAAAACGCCAATACATTCTAAAAGTTTTATGCCGCCATCAGTTACAAAATTAATAAACTTTTCTTTTAATTGTTCCCAAGCCACAACTAACTCCTCCTAACCGTTAACTTTTTTATATTATACCCTATAATAATTCAATTTTAAAATAAAAAGCATAAATAACTAACAAAATGTTAATTAAGTAACTTAAATAACACATTGTAAAATTTGATTTAATAAACTTAATTTAGTATAATAAAAAATGTGAATGGAAAGGTGTCAGAGTGGTTGAATGAGCTGGTCTCGAAAACCGGTGTTCCTTCAAAGAACCGCGGGTTCAAATCCCGCCCTTTCCGCCACATATTTAATTTTCAAAAGAGGTTTACTAATGGATAAAAAAATAATTGACCACTTTTTAAAAACAGGAATGTACACAAATGCAGGACCTTATGAAGAATTATATAAATCTTTACCAGATGATATTTACGAACTTCGTGAAATTGTTAATAAGCAACATATTCACAAAATGTCATTATATCGTTCATTTCTATCTAAAAACAATAACAAAATTAACTTAAAATATAAATGGCAAAATTATAGATGTTTGGACGATGTGCTTTTAACAGCCCCAGCAATGACAGCAGAATTAATTAGACTAAATGATGGCAAAAATCCTTTTCTTGAAATCAGCCAGGACCCAAACAAAAAACTTGTTATAACCTGCAGATATGTGTCTGTGTTATATGCTTCAATCTTGAAAGCTAAAGGGATTCCTTGCAGATGCAGAAGTGGTTTTGCACCATATCTTTATGATGATAAAATTGTTGACCATTGGATAGTGCAATATTATGATAAAAACTTTAATAAATGGGTGAATATTGATTCCCAAGCAAACATAAAAAGTAAAAATTTTAATGTTTGCAACTTCCCTAACAATGCGTTTATATGGGCCGCTGATGCATGGCTTTTAATGAGAAAAAACAAACTTGAAAACAAGGAAAAATATGTAAACGGCAAAAAGCATTTTGGAGATGCAACTTTTGCATGGAGCCTTTTAATGGACTTTCATTCACTTTTCCACGATGAAATAAACTATGTTACTTTGCCTGTATTTTTGTGGGAATGCTATGACGATTTAGGCAAACTAAAAAAATCAACTTTAAAAGAACTTGATAATCTTGCAAAGCTTATGCAAAATGTTGATGAAAACTTTGATGAACTTGAAAAAATATGGGAAACTAACAAAAAATTAAGATGTGTTGCTAGTTCCTTAAATAACACTTTTTTACATTTAGAATTGGATAAAAAAGACTTTAATTAGAATTAAATAACGAACAATAACAACTGTTAGAATTTATAATAAATAGTTGAAAAATTTTGCAATAGTGTTTTCCCCACTACCACTTTTTCCACAAAAGCAAAAACACATGCTAAATTATTTATAACCGCCTCTTACAATTTATGTAAAACTGTACTTTATTATAAATTCTGTTGTTTAGTTTTTATTTAATTCTTTTTTTAGGTTTTCACAAGTCTGTTTAATTTGTTTTAAGTTTTCCGCAGTTCTCATATTGTTTTTAGCATACTCTTGAATTTGTTTTAAATTAGCAATAACCCTTCCGAATTTTTCTTTCATCCAATCTTTTCTTGGAAATAGTGAAGTATGAAAATGTATATCACTTCTTTCACCTTGAACTAATATAAATTCTTCAGCCACTCCAATTTTTTTTAACTTTTTTAAAACTTTATCAACAAGCATTATAAACTCAATTTTTTCCTCATTTGAAAATTGATTAATTGTACTATAATGTTTTTTTGATGAAATAATAATAAAGCCATTTATTGGTATTTCAAAATCTTGGCACACATAAAAGTTTTCAGTTTGATGCAAAATTCCACCGAAACAATTTAAGTTTCCATTTAAAATTTCACAAGACATACAATCATTGTATTTATGTTCAAGTCCTTCCAAATCTGTTATTGTTTTTAACATATTCACCAACCAACACATTAATTATATTGATTTATTATATTAAAAACAGACAAATAAATCCAAATGTTTGCAATCATTTATTTTTAAATTTCAATTAATTTGACATATTTTTTATAAAATGATATTGTTAAAACACTATGGGAAAAGAGTTAAGGAAAGAAAAAAGAGGAATATATCAAAGTTTTAAAATTCTTTGGTCCTTTATGGGAGCAAAAGAAAAAGTTTATTTATCTTTAATTTTAATCGGAGTATGTTTTGTTCCACTAATCCACATTTTTACATCATTTTTACCTTCGCTTATATTATCTAGAATTATCGACGAAAATGTAAAAATATTGGGCTTTATTGATTTGTCAATGCTTAACGATGCTTGGTATTTCACAGTTGTAATTATGGCCATTCCTGTTCTTTGGATTTTAGGCATGATTGTTTATAGTTCAATTGATATCTTTGCAAGAAGAATGATGTGCATTGCAAATGAAAAAGTTCAAAATTTATTAGTTGAAGAAAGAAAAAATTTGAACTTTAAAATGACCAATGGTGAAGTTTATTATATTGTTAAGAACGCAGTTGATAATATTTACAACATTATTGAACCAAGTTTATGGTCATTTTTAAAAAGCATATTAAGTTTAATTGTTATTATTATTCAACTATTCATTTTTAATGCAATTATTGGATTAATGGGTTTAGCGTATTTTTTCATACTTCTAATTTGTGCCTTGTTAAGAACAAAAGTTCAAGCAAAAGTTATAGATAATATTGAAGAAATAAATGGCAAAATAGGAAATCATTTTTTAATGAGCCTAACTAACCTGCCTTTAATTACCATGTTTTCATCCAAGCTAAAAGAGCTTAACGTTTTAAAAAATTTAAATGCAGATTTTTATAAAGAAAATAAAAAAAGAGCAATTATTTGCTTTTGGTATTGGATTATAATTATATTTATTGAATATGCTGGCATGCTTGGAATTATATTTTATTTAATAATTAAAAACGGCCCAAACCTTGCAACAACAATAACCACAACATTAACAATGTTAGACTTTTTAATGACAACTGTTGAAAATTGGGGCTACTCTTTAAACGACTTGCAAACAGCATCCATAAAACTTTGCAACTTATCAAAAATCTATCCAGAAAGTTCGGATATAATAAAAGTTAATAAACACATAATCAATTTTGATAAAATTAATAGTGTCGAAGTAAAAGATTATTGTGTTAAATTCGAATCCTTTGAAAGAAAATATAATCAAACATTTAAGTCTGGTAATATATATTTAATAAAAGGTCAAAGCGGAAGTGGAAAAACAACTTTAATTAACGCAATGTGTGGCTTAAGAGAAATTGAAAGTGGTTGTTTAATTATTAACAAAAAACACAAAATTAAAAATTTATACAATTATCGAGATAAAATAGTTTATTTATTTCAAGATTCAATTTTGTTTGACAGAAGTATAAAAGAAAACATTGCATACCCAGAAGATGAAATAAATGAAAGGGCTTCAAACTTAGTTGAAAAATTTAATATGACAGAACTTGTAACTAGAGAGATTAACACATCAATAAACAATATTTTATCTGGTGGCGAAAAGAAAAGAGTTAATATTATAAGAACATTAAGTAAGAATAAATCTATTTATTTATTTGATGAACCAACAAATGAATTAGATAATGAAAATGTATTAAAAGTTTTAGAAGAAATACAAAAACTTGCTAAAAAAGATAAAATTATAATACTAATTTCACATGATGAAAGATGTTTAAATATTGCAAACGAAATTGTGAATTTATAAAATTAGAATAATTTTTTCAAATAAATTAAATTGTGAGGTATTCCATGGCTAAATTCAATGAAAAAAATTTTAAACCAAGTGAAATGCACGTAAACAGCATTGATGAATTTATTAATGACGACGAAGAAATTTTATGGAAAGACAAACCTAAAAAATCTGCTTTTATTTGGTCTAAAATTTTAAATATGTTACCAATTGTTTTAATTTGGATGGCACTTGATGGATTTATAATATACATGATGATTGCTGGTAACATACTCTCTGAAATGCCTGTTGTTTTTTCAATTTTTATAATATTGTTTTTTGTTATACATTTAACACCTGTTTGGATATGGTTAGGAAATGTTTTAACAGCAGCCGCTCAACATAAAAACACAGAATATATTTTTACAAACGAACGAATTATAATTAAAACAGGTGTTATAATCGACATAGAAAATATTTATTATATGGACATTGTATCTGTAAATTTAAAAGTTGGATTAATTGATAAACTTTTAAAAGTTGGCGATGTTTACATTCTAAGTAAATTTAAATCAACTGTTTTAAATGATTTAACAGACCCATACAGAGTTGTTAACTTTCTTCAAAAAATTGTTAACGATATTAAAACTGATATGTACTACCCCAACGATCTTAGACCTGAAGAAAACAAAGGTTATAAAACAAAATATAAATATGAAAATAATAACAATAATAAAAAGCCTTAAAAAGGGCTTTTTATTTTATTTATCTAAACTCTGTATTTTTATTAAATCTAATAAATTTAAAACCTTTTTTAGTTAATTATATTAAATTGATTATTTTTAGTATGTGTGTTAAACTTTTTTTAGCGAGGGTTATATGGAACTATATAAAGAAATATATAAAATGAAAGAATTAATTAGAAAAGGCTGGATAATTAGAAATATTCCTAATAGAAATGAAAGTGATGCCGAACACACCTTTTCTATGACAATTTTAGCACTTGACTTATTAAGTAAAAACAACTTAAAACTTGATGAGTTGAAAGTTTTAAAAATGATAGCCTACCACGATTTATGCGAAATAGATCCTGGTGACACAGTTGTGCTATTTGAAAAAGTTACAGAACAAGAAAAGTTCGATAAAGAATATGCTTGCATTAAAAGATTATCTAAAACATATAAATTACCTGAAATTGAATCTATATGGCTTGAATTTATGGAACAAAAATCAAAAGAAGCAAAGTTTGTTAAACTTATTGATAAATACGATGCTGTTTGCCAAGCAAAAATTTATGCAGAAAAATATAACAGACCAGAGGTTTACGAAGAGTTTAGGTTACACGCAATAGATATTTGCAATGAAATAGAAAAGTTGAAATTTTAAAAAACGTTACGCATAACGTTTTTTATTTTTATTTGTTTTATTATTCTTTTCCATTCTAATTTTTTATTTATAATTATTTTTCGCAACATAAAAAATGATAATTAATTAAAAAGTAAAAATTAATTAATTTTACAACATTTTAATTTTTTGTTATTATGATTAAAAGGTGGTGATTTAATGAAAAAAGATATAAATTACACAATTGAAAACAATCGTTTTAATTTTAGAGTTGCAGTTTTCTTAAAAAACAACAACAGGGTTTTATTACATAAATCAAAACAATTCAACTTTTGGAACATGCCCGGCGGAAGAGTTCAACTTGGAGAATCAACTTTAGAAGCGATGCAAAGAGAACTAAAAGAAGAACTTGATTTAGTTGTTGATGATTTAAAACTAATCTGCGTTTGGGAAGATTTTTTTGAATGGGGCAACAAAAATGTGCAAGAATTATTGTTTGTTTACACTGCAAATATTGATGACAACTTTGAAATAACAAAAAAACAAGGTTTTGCAACAATTGACAGTGAAGACGAAATTAATTATTGGGTGGATATTAATGAAATTAAAAATTTAGATTGCAAACCTAAAATTATCTATAATTTAAATAACTACACTAACACTTTAAATCACAGCATTAATAAATAAAATTAAGTTGAAAAAATATGGATAAAATAACAAAATTAATAAACAATTGCAACAAATGTGGAAACCTACCAAAGTTAACAAAAAACTCGCTGCAGACTGGAAAAACTCCATTTATAATAATTGGTGAAAGTCCTGCCAAAGATGGTTGGTTAAAATCTTATAAGGCTTTTTACAACACAGATGGAAAGTTACAAGCAAGCGGAAGAATTTTAGAAAAATTGTTAAACACAATTAACTTAAACATTTCTGATATTTATTTCACAGAAATGTGCAAGTGCTTAATTACAGATAGAAAACAACTTGAAAAATGCAGTAAAAACTGTTTTCCAATTTTAACCGAACAATTAAAAAATATTCCTTGCAATATTATATTAACTATGGGTCTGCACCCTACCCAAATATTGTTAAATGAAAATATAAAAAAATTCTCCGATTATGTTGGAAAACAATTTAACATAAAAATTGGTGAAAAAAATTTTATTTTAATACCTATTTATCACCCAAGCCCACTTAACCCTAAAGGTTACAAAGATAACTTACCAATATTTAAAAAAATAAATGAAATTATAAAGGAAAATTATGAAGTTTGAATTAATTAAAATAACCAACGAAAATTTATATATATTAAAAAATCTTTTTCAACTATACATTCACGATATATCTAAAGAACTACCTTGGGATGTTAATAGCGATGGCTTATTCGAAGCATATTCTTTAGATGATTGGTTGAATAACAAAAACAATTTTGGCTATATTATCTATGTTGAAAACATTGTTGCTGGTTTTGTTATGGTTGATAAAGAATTTAAAGTTTTGGAAAACACTAACAATAATCTAAATTTATCTGAAATATTTATTCTTAATAACTACAAAGGAAAAGGTTTGGCAAAAGCAGTTGCCTTAAAAATCTTCAGCAGTCATTCTGCTAATTGGGAAGTAAGACCTGTTCCTAAAAGTGAATCTGCTTATAAGTTTTGGGAAAATGTTTTATTTAAAAATTTTCCATATAAAACAACAAAGCACGAATGGAAAGAAAATAGATTTGCCTTCACTTTTTCAACAAAGAATAAATAAAAAAAGAACTATTTCTAGTTCTTTTTTTATTTATTTTTTCTCTTTTTTCTCCAAATATTAAAATAATCAAAAACACACATGGCAATGTAAGAAACTATAATCACAATAAGTCCCAATACCCACCAAGTTAAAAATGTTCCTTCTAGTATTGGTTGTTTTATAATCATTGCATCATTAAAACCAAGTGCTGTTATTAAGAACACTCCATAAGTTATTGTGCAACATAGTCCAATTGGTAGAGCATACCATTTTTTAATTGTTGGAACATACCATTTTGTTATAGCCATTAATAAAGACAAGTAAAACAAGAATGTATGATGTAATAATCCAGAAATTGTTGCAGGATAAAAAAATGATTCATTTTGACCAATAAAGTCTGGATAAATTAATGTTACTAAACCACCAATAAATGCAACATAACAAATAAAATGAAAAAATTTGCAATCTCTTTTACCTATTAAAACACTAATTGATAGCAAAAAACTGCTTAACCCACAGAACGAATTGGGAATTAATTGTAAAGCATTATTATCTTTAATTGCAATGCTTATTCTATTCCACATAACAGATAGCAACAACAAAACTGCAACCACTTTTAAAACAATATTTAGTGTTTTTTCTGTTTTTGCATATTTTAAAATTAAAAAATATGAAACAATTGTTAAAATAGTAACTATTGCTAAATATGTTAAATGTTGCCAGCCAAAAATTTCAGGATTCATATTCCACCTCTTTTTAAAGATTATTATTATCAACGAAACTTTTATATTTACTAATATTTGAACATCCAAAGCAAAAGCTTGACCAAAACTTCACAAAATTAAAATTATTAATTATTCGAATTCTTTATTGCTTTTTCATATTCTTCACACAATTCCTTTGTTGCAAAAACTGCGTGAACTTCCATTTTTTTAATTTTTGCACTTAACACAAAGCCACCCGCTTGTTTACAAATGAATTCTCCTGGTAAATAATCCCACATATTGTTTGAAAAAATCATTTCTCCATCACATTTTCCGCAAGCAACATAAGAATATTCAATTCCTGAACTTCCATAATTTCGAAGTTTCATAACTTTATCAGACATATGCCTTAAAACTTCAACAACTTCAGGTTTTATTTTCAAATATGATTTAGAAACTTGACCGTGAGCAACTATTGATTTATCTATATCCACATTGCTGTTAACTTTAATTGGTTTGTTATTACACCAAGCCCCGTTTAATGAAGCAAAAAACAATTCGTTTCTGCTAGGCACGTAAATAGCAGAAGTTTTAACTTCTCCATCACAAACAAAAGCCATTTGAATGCACCAATCATTAGTTCTTCTTGTGAAATTAACCGTTCCATCAATAGGGTCTATAACCCAACACCTATCTTTCAATTCTGCCAAACTATTAAATTCTTCACTAACAACATAATCTTGCGGAAAGTTCTTTTTAATATTACTAATAATAAAATTTTCTGTTGCTAAATCTAGGTTTGTTACTAAATCCTTTTCTCCCTTATCAGAAACTTCCATATTATGATTTTTTATGATTTTACTATAAGCTTTTTTTACAATATTTTTAATAAAACATTCTTCTCTCTCAAACATAATTAAACTCCTTTATATTAAATTAGCACAACTCACTGTTAATACAAAGTGTTTTAATCAAATAATCAAAACAACAGCCATATTCTAATAAAATCATTTGCAAATAAACAAACTTTGAATATATAATTAAACAAATATAAATAATAAAATTAAACATAAAGAAAAGAGGTTTTAAATGTCAAAAAGAAAAATAATTTTTATTTGCGTTATTGTTATTTTAATTATCGCAATATCTTTAGGGCTTGGTTTATATTTCACTAAAGGTGCATCACAAAATAATAATAATAATAATAATGAAAATGAAAACGACGAAGGCACAACAACAAATAATGATTTATCTTTAGAAGAAGTTAAAACAGCACTAGAGGTAGTTTCTAACGCTTTTAAACCATATGCAAAAGAAGTGAATACTTCAAATGTAGTCTTAGCTAACCAATTAAGTTCTGTTAATACACCTAGCATTTATAATTCCTTATTTGTAGATAGTTCAAAATACAAAATTAACAAAACAATATTTAATAATTTTGAACCAGAAAATATAGCTGAAATACAAAATATTTTTGCATATTATTCAATTATTCACGCTTTAAGCAAAACAGCAACTAGCACAAATGGTGTATTCAACTTTATTAATAACGAATTAACCAAATATCCTACACCTATTAAATTAATAACAAAAAATAATGAAATAATGTTTAGTTTTAATGGAGTACTATATAATAACAACGAAATAATAACAACAAAAATAACTTTTGATAAACAAACAAACGCTTTTAATTTAAAAATTTTTTACAAAACAAAAACTAATGAAACAAGTTCAGCAGAAATTACTGCAATATTTGAATATAATTATAATCAAAAATTTTTAAACTACACAAAAATTGTTTACATTCCAAACGATTTAACAGCTTTAATAACAATATCTCACGACGATATTGAAAACAATAAAATGGCAACAATAACAAACGAAACAGAACTTACCTCTAGCGAAAAATACAACATTGAAAAAGTTGTTAAACAAATTTCAAGCACTTTTGAATTGCCAACATCAGATTTAAATAAATACAACCTAGATGCAACAATATTCAATGAACATTTTGCAGATTACATTAATTCTAACTTAACTATTAATGAAGTTAAAAATGCAATTAACAACGTGTCAAGCGTTTTTAAAGCATATTTAACTGATGAAAAGTTATTAAATTCTGAAAACGAAGAAAATGATGAAACTGTTAAATTGGGAAGTATTTACGATGGAATATTTACAGATGACTCTAAATACAAAACCAGCAAGACAAATTCAAATGACCTTGAAATAACAACCAAACAAACAATTAAAGATTTAATTGAACATTTTGCTATTATTTATGCAACAGGCCAAACAATAACAAGCAACAATGCATTATATAATTTTATATTAAGCGATGGAAATGCTTCAACCACATCAATGGAAGTTTTAACAAATGGAAACACCATAAAAATAAAAATAAACGATGGCACAAATACAACTTTTTATAAAATAATTTATGATAAAAATTCAAACGCTTTTAATTTATTAATATACTTCAAAGCCGAAACATTGGAAGTGGCTTATGAATTTTGTTATGACGAAAAAATGTTGTCACACACAGAAATAAATGTAGATAAAGAACAAAAACCATTTACTGTTAATTTGTTGCGTGACGATGTTGAAAATGGAACAATAACAAAATTGTCTGGTCTACTTGCAGAATCTGAAGAATGCATAAATACAAACGCAAAATTAACCGAAATCGGAGAATCGTTTGTATTCCCAAAAGAAAATATTAGAAAATTAACTTTAGATGAATCTGAATTTGAAAATTTTGGCTATGAATTTATGTCCAATTAAAACAGAAATAAATTAATCAAAAATTAAAATAAAAAAAGGAACAATATTGTTCCTTTTTTATTTGCTGTAATTAAATTTAATCTCTTATATTTTTTTAAATTCGCCTTGTTAAATTAACACCTTCACTAAAATTGCACTTATTGTTGCAAACGTAATCTGGAAAAGTGCAACGAGCGCCTTTTGAATATTGCAATAAATATTCTTTAAGTTTTGAATTTTTAACATTTTGTATATATTTGTTAAGTGTGTTTTTTGTTTGTTCCATAATTTCTAATTGTGCATGTGTGCAAAGTCTTTCTTTTGCTTTTAAAATAAAATCTTCAGGGATTCCCCTTTCAGATATATTAACAATTTCTGCTTGTGGAAATAAGTCTTTAACTTCTTGCATATCTTTTAACCATTCATTTTTTAATGCTTCATCTTTTTCGATAATTCTTGGAACGTAAAACTCTTTTTCCTTTTGCATTGAAATACTATAATTAATTGTTCTATGCCTTTGTGCTTGAGCAAAACTTGCCAAACTCCCTTTATAATTTGTTGAATACACGTCGCCAAAATATTCATCATGCGAAATATCAGAAAACATTGAGAAATTTCTACCCTTTCCATCAACTAACTTTTCATCAATCAAATTGCTTTCTTTTAGCTGTTTGCAAAACTCCATTGCATAAGGATATAATTTTTGTGTTATTTTGCTATTATAATTTTCTTCATTTTGTAACCAATTATAAATATAATTTAACTGTCTATACGAAACTGTGTAAACCATTGAAGTTGGCATAAAAACAGACAAATAATATCTTGCATTTTCTTGAGCAAGTTTTTCTATTTTTTGTTCAGTCATACATGGATATTTTCCATATTCATCTTTTATTTTGATTTTTAAAATATCTAACCACTTTTCATAATAAAATTTTTCAACTCCTTCCATTTGCATTTGTGTATATCTTGCAGACTTTTCTGATGTTGTGTACACTTTTTCATTGTTTAACAACATTGCAAAAAACTTAGGAACATTTTCTAAATACAATGAAATATACTCATGGTCAAACACACTATGGTGCCCATCGTTTTTAGTTCTTTCTGCTCTTTTAAAAATTGTTGTTTCTGGTTGATTTTCTAAATCTTCAAAAGTGTTTTTCATATAACAAACACCCGCAACAATTCCACTGAATTTATCAAACTCATTCTTATCCATAAAATTTTTTGTATTTGTTGTTGCAATAACTCTAATTTTCATAATTTTTTTCCTCCATATATTGAATTTCACTAGATATTTTAGAATACGTTTGTTATAATGTAAAATACAAATATTTTATGATAGGTATAAAAAATTTTTATGACTAACTTTAATTTATATAAAATATTTATGGTTGTTGCAGAACAAAAAAATATAACTAAAGCAAGTGAAGTGTTGCACATTTCACAACCAGCTTTATCTTTTAATATTAAACAACTAGAAGAAGATTTGAATTGCGAGTTGTTTATTAGAAAAAATAAAGGAGTTGAATTATCAGCTCTTGGAAAACTTTTATATGAAAAGGTATCACCTATAATAAACAAATTGGAAGAACTTGAAAATTTTTCCTTAGACCAAAAACTTTTAAAAGAAGGTTTAATAAAAATTGGCGTTAACTCCGCAAACTCTAATCAAATAATAGGAACTTCAATTAACGCTTTTGCTAGAAAATTTCCTAATGTTTATATTAAGATAGTTAGATTATCTCAAAAAGAATTGTTAGAAAAGTTATCTAATAACGAATTAGATTTAATATTTATTGATTATTGCAATCTTGAAAACAATTTAGAGATTATTAAGGAATACTCTGCTAATTATCAATTACTTGGTAATAAAGATTATTATGATAAATATAAAAATCTTAATATTTTATCAAAAGATTTTCCAATTAACGATATAATATTACCCACTCCAAACAACAAATCTAGAGAATATATTGATAAGTTTCTTAATGACAATAACATATTGGTTAATGTCAAATACGAACTAGATAACTACAGTTTGTTATATGACTTTGTTAAAGATGGTTTGGGAATAGCATTTTTTAATTCAGACTATTATATAAAAGAACTTAAAAATGGAAAAGTTTTTATATTATCAAAAAACCTAAAAATAGACGCAAGAAAATTTATTTGTGTTCATAATAAAAATCTCTATAATCCATCTAAAACAGAACTTATTAAAATAATAAAAAACAATTAAAAAGGAATTCTTAGAATGTATATAACTTCACAAATTTTAGTATGTATAGCAGATATATTTTATGTATTATCAATGCTTTCAAAAAAGAAAATTAACTTATTAATGCTTTTAATAATATCAGATGTTTTATTTGCGGCACATTATTTCCTACTTGCCGGAGGTTTAGCAGGCGGAGCAACAATTTTGTTAGATGCAGTATTTTTAGTTGTTATTTATATTTTAGAAAAGAAAGAAAAAATGCAATACAACAAAATTGCAACAATCATAGCTTCTTGTTTAACAATTATGTTAAGTTTAATAACATGGGAAGGTGCGCTTTCTTTATTACCAATGTTTGCAATGCTTAGTTATTTTGCAACAATATGTTTTAAAAATATGGTTATTGTTAAAATTGGTGCAATTCTAAGAAACTTATTTAACACAATATATCTATTTTTAATTGCATCTTATTTTGGCGGAGGGTTAGGAATAATGTTAATTATTAGTGCAATAGTTGGTGCAATTTTAAGTTACAAAACAAATAAAAAAGAAAATAACCAAGAAGAAAGCAGTCAAATTTAAAGTTAAATTAATTAATTATTTTTAATAATTAAAATAAAAAAATGTTTAGTTATATTAAAGGCAAAAAAAGAACGTTTAAAAACGTTCTTTTTTTTATTATATCCAATTTATTTTAATGGTTTAAAATCATTTGCCATTCTTGCGGTATAACCAGCTTCTATATTTTTTGCACTGTTTTCGTCTATTTTGTGATATTTATATAATCCATCAAAATCTCTTAAAACTTCCTCATTTAATTTAACGATTGAATTTTGCAAATTAGAAATTGCTTTATTGCAAGCACATTTATGTTTTAGTCCTTGAATTTCTTGTTTATTCTGAGAACTTAACTCCCATTCAGCAAAATCAGCAACAGCACTTACAGCTTCTCTATAGCATTTTGTTAAGTTATACTTTCCCCACATTCTTCTAAAATATGCAATTTCTATATTTGCATTTGTTGCATAATTAAAGGTACCCAATTTTTTAAAAAAAACTTTTGTGTTTTCCGCAACCATCTTTTCCAACTCATTTAAGTTTTGAACAAAGCTTTTTAAATCTTCTGAAGCTGTTGGTTTATCTTCAGGAAATCTCATTTTTGCATTACACTTAATTTGATAAAAAATGCCTGTTGCAGCATTAAAATCAACTTTTGCTCTTTCCATTAATTCTTCAAATTTTTTATTTCTCATATAACACCTTTCCTTGTAACTATAATATACAATAAAAATTACCCACTGTCAATATGTGTTATCTACTAATTTGTTAACAATAAGTTATCTCTATCAACACTACTTTGAACTCAATTTAAAAAATATGCATATTATAAAATAATAATATTAAAAGGAGAAATTTATGTGCTGTTCTAATAATAATTGTAACAATTGCTGCAATGATAAAATTAAAAGAACCATTGTTAATAATACTTACTTTGATGCAGGCACTGGCCCTACTGGTCCAACTGGTCCTACTGGTCCATCCGGAACAGGCCCCACTGGTCCTACTGGTCCAACTGGTCCTACTGGCACCACAGGTTTAACAGGCGCACGTGGTTTAACAGGTTCAACAGGTCCTACCGGACCTACCGGTCCTCAAGGCAACACCGGAGCAACTGGTGCAATGGGTGCAACAGGTCCAACCGGTCCTACTGGCCCTCAAGGTGACGCAGGCCCACAAGGTGCAACAGGTCCTACTGGTCCATCTGGAACTGGCCCTACTGGCCCTACTGGTCCTACCGGGCCTCAGGGTGCACAGGGAGAAACTGGACCTACCGGGCCTTCTGGAACTGGGCCAACTGGGCCTATTGGCCCTACTGGCCCACAGGGTGCAGAAGGTGCAACAGGACCTACCGGGCCTACCGGTCCTACTGGGCCTCAAGGTGATGCAGGCCCACAGGGTGCAGAAGGTGCAACCGGTCCTACTGGTCCAACCGGTCCTACAGGACCTCAAGGTATAACAGGATTACAAGGTGCTGAAGGAGCAACCGGTCCTACTGGTCCTGAAGGTCCAACAGGCCCACAGGGAGAAATAGGTCCAACCGGACCAACTGGAGATACAGGTGCAACTGGTGCTGAGGGGGCAACCGGACCTACCGGTCCTACCGGACCGCAAGGAACCGAGGGAGCAACCGGACCTACTGGCCCTACTGGTCCAACTGGTCCTGAGGGTCCTACCGGTCCAACAGCTATTGCAGGTCTTGCTGCGTTTGGCGGAGCATATAATCCAACAACTCAAACACAATTACTCGCAAGAACCAACAACTATGTTCCTTTGCAACTTTCAACTTCACTTCCGCTAAACAACGTAACACATTGTGATGATACTATAAATATTACAAAGAGCGGTAATTATGAAATATACTATTCTGTGTTTGTTGGTTCTCAAACTGAAGACACTGTTAGCGCAACTGTTAGAAGCAATGGAAATGAAATACCACAACTAACAACAACACAGAAACTTTCAGTTACTAATCAAAGTGCATCAGAATATGGTTCTTCTTTCACAGGAAATGCTTTGGCATACTTGAATGCTGGCGATAGAGTTGATTTAGCAATAAAAAGTTTAACAGGCAACAATCCAAGTTTATTAATTGGTTCTAATAATGATTGCATTTTACTTGTTAAACTTTTAGATGCTCAACTTTAATAGCAACATTTCAATAATGTAAAATAAAAGAGGCTTTAAGCCTCTTTTATTTTAATTTAACAACAAAGTTTTAAACTTATAAATAAAATATTGACATTGATTTAATTTGCTTTATTTTTTTAAATTAAATATAATTAAAATAATGCTAAAGGAGAAAAGATTATGGCAAAAAGAAAAAGATATTTTGGATTAAGCTTTATTTGGAGTTTAATAATTGCAATAATCCCTGTTACAAGTTGGATTTGTGGCGCAGTTGAAAGAATATGCAGAGGTCATGTTATAGCAGGCATTTTACAACTTATTCCGCCAATCACTGTTGTATTCTGGGTTGCAGATATTATAACCATGATAGTCTTTAGAGATTTAACAATATTTGCATAAAGAAAGAGCAATAAACTTGCTCTTTTTTTATTTAATTAACAACATCACTATTGAAATTATTTTTAATTTATGCTAATCTTATCTTATAATAATTTTTAAAGGGTTAACATATGAAAAGTTATAAAATTTCCACAGATGAATTAAAAAATGTTAGAAGATATTACGGTGCGAACTATGTTAATATTGCAGAAGTTGATGAAAATGCTTATGTTTTTATAAGAAATTCAGAATTTATTCTTAGAGTTTCAAGCAAGTTATCTTTTTATTTACGCCATTATTATGAGGATTATCTTAAAGATATAGAACAACAAAAAAAATGTTTGTTAGAAGAAAGAGCAAAGGAAACTGACACTCGCAAAAAACAAGAAATAACTAACTCTATACGAAAATATAATGACTTAATATCAAGATGCAACTCTGGTTACTCAGATTATTCCTATATTGCTTATCCTATAAAAATAAAAGATTATTTTTATTTGCTATCAATAGACAAAAAACTTGAAGAAAAATTCGGCAGATATCCTATTGCTAAAATTTTAGAAAACAATGTTAGAGATAAAGAGAACACAATTATTAGTGTTCAATACCCAAAGGAAACAGTTCTTACACTCGATTTTAATTTTAGAGTTGAAGACTTTGAAAAATTTGAAGAAGTTGGCACTAACGAAGAAGTTAAAGATAATAAAACTTCACAAAACTTAACTAAAAAAAGATAAAAATGCAGTTAAATTTAACTGCATTTTTTATTTTAAAATTGCAAGTTGCCAACAGTTCTTGGGAACAATTCAACATCTCTAATATTTCCCATTCCTGTTACATACATAATTAATCTTTCAAAGCCTAAGCCATATCCAGAATGTTTGCAACCACCATATCTTCTTAAATTAATATAGAATTCGTAATCTTCTTCTTTTAGTCCAAGTTCTTTAATTCTATTAGTTAAAACATCCACACGTTCTTCACGTTGACTTCCACCAATTAATTCTCCAACACCTGGCACAAGCAAATCAACAGCTGCAACGGTTTTGTTATCATCGTTTAATCTCATATAGAATGCTTTAATATCTTTTGGATAATCTGTTAAGAAAACAGGTTTTTTATAAACTTGTTCTGTTAAATATCTTTCGTGTTCGCTTTGCAAATCAATACCCCAAGAAACAGGATATTCAAATTTGTCTTTAACTTTTTCTAAGATTTCAATTGCTTTTGTGTAAGGAAGTCTAACAAAGTCTTCATCAACAATATTTTTTAATCTTTCTAATAATCCATTATCAACAAACTTATTTAAAAATTCAAGTTCATCTGCACATTTTTCCATCAAACCAGATATAACGTATTTAATCATTTCTTCTTCATTATCCATTAAACCGTTAATATCTGTAAAGCACATTTCTGGTTCCATCATCCAAAATTCAGCAGCGTGTCTTGAAGTGTTGCTGTTTTCTGCTCTAAAAGTTGGGCCAAAAGTGTATGTGTTTTTAAATGCGTGCGTGAAGCACTCTTCATTTAATTGTCCAGAAACTGTTAAGCTTGCTTTTTTACCAAAGAAATCTTGTTTATAATCAACTTGTCCATCTTCAGTTTTAGGAACGTTGTTCAAATCAAGCGTTGTAACTTGAAACATTTCTCCTGCTCCTTCGCAGTCACTTGAAGTGATAATTGGAGTGTTAACATAAACGAAATCTTTTTCATTAAAAAATTTGTGAATTAAAAATGCTGCAACACTACGAATTCTGAACACTGCGTTGAATGTGTTTGTTCTTGCTCTTAAATATGCAATTTCTCTTAAAAATTCAAGTGAGTGACGTTTCTTTTGTAAAGGATAATCTAAAGCACATTCTCCTTCGACTTCAACTTTTGTTGCTTGAATTTCAAATGGTTGTTTGTTTTCTGGTGTTAAAACCACAACACCTGTTATGTTAAATGAAGCTCCGCTATTTTGCTTAACAACTTCCGCATAATTTTGTAAATCATCTGAGTTTAAAACAATTTGAACCCCTTTAAAGAAACCATCGTTTAATTCTATAAAAGCAATTGTTTTACTATCTCTAATAGTTCTTGCCCAGCCAGAAATTTCAACAGTTTTGTTTGCGTAATCATTGAAATTTTTGTTAAGCATTTTAGTAGTAACTTTCATAATATCTCCTTATAAATTTAATTTCTACTAAGTTTAATACAAATATAATAAAAAATCAATAATATTTAAGCACTAAAATCCGTAATAATAAACAAAAGAAAGCAAAAAACGCAAAAAATTAATCTTGCGTTTTTAAAGTTTTCTTTTTATTAATTTCATCCATAATAATATCTGCAATTTGAGAAGAGCCGTTTTGTGATTTATCCAAATTTAATTTAATGTTTTCTTTATAAACATTTAATAGTTCTGGGTTTTTAATCCACTCTTCAACTTGCAAGCGTGCCTTTTTCTTTTTATAAATTGCAACGCCACAGCCCATAACATTAACAAACAAGTTTATTGCAGCCTTTTCCATATTTTGTGCATAGAAATTTGCTAAAACCGGTGTGCCCATATATAAACTATCTAAAATTGCATTTGGACCACCCTTTGTAATAAACACATCGCAAGCGCCATATAGTTCATAAGCAGTTTCAGTGAAGCCCATTGGAATTAATGTTATGTTTGGTTTTGTTTTTCCAACTTTCTTTTTAAAATACTCTAAAACTTTTTCATTTTTGCCAGCAAGCATAACGATTGTTAAAGGTAAATCTGTTTTTAACAATTCGTCAGTATATTTTTTAGCATTTGCACCAGCGTATGCACCATCTGCAACAATAACTGCAAATTTATCTAGTGGAATACCGTATTTTTTACGATATTCTTCTTTTGTTCCGTTTGCTTTAACAACAGCTTCTCTTGCTGTGAAGAAAACACGTTTTAAAGCCTCTGGTTTAAATTTACGTTTTTCAATTGCTTCTTTAACAGCAACATCATTGTTGGTAATAAATATTTCACTTCTGTTATCCCACCAGCAATGAACATTGTTATCTGGGTCATAAGTAATAACGGTTAAATTTGGCATATATCTGCGTTTTAATTCTATTGCACAAAGTGTTATAAAATGGTGTGTTGAAATAACAACATCTGGGTTACGTTTTCTCATTGCTTCAATAGTTGCGTCTGTTGCTTTTTTGAAAAGTGTTTTATGCACTAATTCTAAAAATCTTTGTTTGCCTAATGCTTCAATTAGCCAAAACATAAAAGCACCATAGCCTTTTATTTTGTTTGTTATTTTAACTTGATTGCATAAAAATTTTTCAAACTTAATTTGTGTTTTATCATTATCACACTTCATTATTTCTTCTTCAACAATATCAAGTTCTTTGCCGTATTTTTCTTTTAATTTATTAGCAATGGCTTGAGCGCTCATAATGTGGCCCATACCACTTTCAATATAAGTTATTAAAACTCTTGGTTTCTTATTTTCTGTTGTTGTAATTTCTTTTGTATTATTAGTTTCCTTTTCCATTCAAATCCTCATAAACTAAAATTTTTGTATAATGTATACAAATATTTTATAATAAATAACAATTAAAAACAAATAAATAAAACAACTAATAAAATTATTTACATTTTTACAAAATTATTAACTTTTTCTGTAACACAATTGTTGAAAAAAACATAATAATAAGTAAGGGGTAAGGTGCTGATTGTTTATTTAATGCAATATGTAATTTATTAGTTATATAATTATAAATCAATAATTTATTGTGTATTTTAAAATAATTGAAAAGTACTTTTTGTGCATTAAATAATTATAATTTGAATATATAAAATTGAATTTTGGTAACACTTTAAAAGCAAAATTTAAAAAAAGTTTATATAAAAATAGTGTAACATTTTTTAATATGTTATTAGGAAATAAATTTAATTTCGGTTAAGTTGTTATTGCAATATTTTATTAACCACCATAAAACACTTTTGATGTTTTGAAATTAAAAAAACAACCTTTTCCCCTAGGCAACTATTTTATTGTTAGTTTAAGAATATTTAGAAAATTAATAAAACAAAAAATAGCCCTAACTTAGCACATTTTATTTAATAGTGCCATAAAAAAACACCACATAAAAGTGGTGTTTTTGTTTTTATAATTATGGTTTAATTCTATTTGGTCCACGGAAAATGTAGCAAACTTCTTTAATTGTTTGCAAGTTTAAAAGTTTAACAAAGAATCTTGCAAGACCCAAACCTAAACCACCATGTGGAGGGCAACCATACTTGAAAAATTCTAAATAATCTTTCATATTTTCACTGTTGATGCCTTTTTCTTCAATTTGGCTTTTTAAAACATTATATCTGTGTTCACGTTGTGCCCCACTTGTTATTTCTTGACCATTCCAAATAAGGTCAAAACTTTTTGTATATTTAGGGTCTTCTTCACATTTCATTGAATAAAATGCTCTTGCCTCAAAAGGATAATCTGTTACAAAAACAAATTCAGAATTATATTTATCTAAAACATATTTTCCAATTAATTTTTCACTTTCTTGGTCTAAATCGTTTTTAATGCTTTTATATCCGTATTCTTTTTCTAAAATTTCAACAACATCTTTAAACTTTAATCTTGGAATGTTTGTTGGAACAACAACTTTAGTGTTAAACACATTTTCAAGAACATCGCCATAATTTTGGCTAACACGTTCTAGAACATATTTAATTAAGCCTTCTTCTAAATCCATAACATCATGATGACTTTCAATGTAGCTCATTTCCACGTCGAAGCCCATAAATTCAGTTGCGTGACGGTTTGTGAAAGAACTTTCTGCTCTGTAATATGGCCCAATTTCAAACACTTTTTCAAAACCAGCACTCATTGCCATTTGCTTATATAATTGTGGGCTTTGAGTTAAAAATGCAGGTTGTCCAAAATAATCAACTTTAAAAACTTCACTTCCCCCTTCACTGCTTTGAACTGAAATTTTAGGAGTGTGAATTTCAATTGCATCACAATTAATCATATAATCACGCATACATTTTTCAATAAATGTTGAAATTTTAAAAATTGCAATATTTTTTGGATCTCTTAAATCAATCCATCTATAATCCATTTTTTGATCAATTGAACTATCTTTAGCAATTGGCAAGGCTTCTGAATAACTTTCAACTTCTAAACTTGTTGGAATAAGTTCCATTCCGTTTAATTTAACAAACTCACTTTTGAAAACTTCGCCTGTTATTGTAACAACAGAATCAACTAATAATCCACTAACCTTTTCTGCTATTTCTGGAAGTTTTTCTTTTTCAATTGTTACTTGAATGCTTCCTGTAATATCTCTAACAACCAAAAATTGCATACTTTTTTTATCACGTAAATGTTCAACAAAACCTTGAATTTTAACACTTTTGCAAGGTTCCACTTTTCCTATCATTGTTCTTTGCATAATAATTTAACCTTTATATTCTAATTTTATGATAATATAATATCACACTTTTTTTATTTTTTAAATTGTTTTTTTTAATATTTAATAATATTTAACATTATTGCTTAAATTTAAATAAAACAATTTATAAATTTGACCTAGTTTATTATTTATTATAAAATTAATTATTAAAAACATAAAAGTGAAACGATGTTATTATTATGAAAAAAATTAAAATTTTAATACCTTATGTTGAAGCAGGAATGGGACATATTGTTACATCTCAAGCAATTAGCGAAAGTTTGAAAAAACTTAATAACGAAAACTTTGAAATAATATGTTGCAAAGCTTTTCAAGATAGCAAAGACCCAGATTTAATTAAATATGAAAAAGGCATTGTTGAACAAGTTAAAATGGCAAACAAACTTGCAGGCTACGGCAATTTTCAGTTTGCAATGATGCAACTTTTTGGTCCACAAACAAGTTTAAAATTTGTTCATTCAACAGTGTTTTCAAAAATAAAGAAAAAAACAATGGAGTATTTTGCTAGTTTTAAACCCGATGTTATTATTAGCACGCACTACGTTACAACACATTTTGCAATAGAATTAAAAAACAAATTTCTACCTAAGTTAAGTGTTATAACTTACGACCCAGACCCAAACGTGCATGGCTGGTGGGACACTAGAACAGATTTGTTTATTACAAACAACGAACAAGCAACAATTGAAGCAATTCAAACACGTGGCTTTACCCCAAGCCAAATTCGTCAAGTTTTTTTTGTAACACGAAATAGTGTTATTAACTGCAATTTAACAAAGGATGAGGCAAGAGAAAAATTAAATATTCCTGTTAATAAATTCACAGTTATTTTAGCAGACGGTGCTTATGCAAGCAGTAAGTTAAAAGAATACACAAACGAATTATTAAAAACAGATTTACCAATAACAATTTTAGTTATTGCTGGTAAAAACCAAAAGGTTTATGAATATTTCACAAAAAAGATTGGAAAAAATAAAATACCAAATAACATAACTTTAAAAGTTTACGGCTTTGTTAATAATATTGCCGAAATGTATAAAGCAAGCGATATTTTTATTACAAAAGCAGGCCCTAACGCAATTTTAGATAGTTTGTTTATGCACACACCAATCATGGTTAACTTTTACGCTTCTCCTGTTGAAAAAGCAACTTGCAAATTGTTTGTTAACCATTTTAAATGTGGCGTTAAATGCTTAAACAAAGTTAAAGCTAGAGAAATGATTGAAGATTGGATAAACGATAAAACAAGAAAAGAATTGCAAACATATTCTCATAACAGCCTATATTTTGATAAATCCAAAAATGGCGCAGATGAAATTGCTAAAATTGTTTTAAACTACATTTTGGAGGAAAATAATGAAAAAAATTAAATGTGCAATGTTTTCAGATTCATTTTTTCCATATTGGAGCGGAAGAGAGCAAGTTGTTCATAATTTAATGAAAGAACACATTAAAAGAATTGATGCACAACTTTTCTGCCCAAAAATTAAAGGCAAAATGGAAGGGTTTGAAGACGAAAATTTGCCATATAAAGTTTTTAGATGCAATAGTATAAGTTTTGGTAATACGGGTTATTTAAGTTTGCCTAACAAAAAGTTTAAACAACAAGTTAAAAGTTTCGCACCAAACATAATTCATGTTCAAACAAAATATGGTTTAATGAATTATGCTTTAAAATATAAGAAAAAATATAATGTGCCAGTTATAACAACAATGCACACAAACTACCCTTTAATTTATAAAAACATTAAACCAAAATTTATTGGGAATTATGCTTTAAAAAGAATTGTTAAAGTTTTAAACAAATGCGATGGTATTATTTCTGTTTCTGAAATGCGAAAACAAGAAATGATTAACTTAGGCGTTAAAACACCAATAACCGTTATTAAAAACGGAATTAACTTTCACAACATAACAACAGATTTGGAAGAACAAAAAAGCATTGCATTTAGAGTTGGCGGAATTTATAAAAGCAACTTTAACTTAATTTTTGCTGGAAGATTGGAAGAATTAAAAAATGTTTTATTCTCATTAAAAGTTGTAAAAAAATTAGTTGAAAATAAGATACCTATTCATTTCACACTTATTGGAAATGGAAAAGATGAAAATTTGTATAAAGATTTTGTTGAAAAAAACAATTTGCAAAACAACATTACATTCACAGGAAAAATTGATAACAGAGAAATTTTGAACATTCTTTTTAAGTTTTCAGATTTATTTTTATTCACTTCATTAACAGAATCAGATGGTTTAGTAGTTTCTGAATGTGCTTATCAGAAAACACCAAGTATTATAATGGAAAATACACCAGCATGCGAAAGAATTAAAAATAACTTTAACGGTTTTATTTGTGAAAATGATATTAATGAATTTGTTAATAAATTAACAGAAATTTATAACAACAAAGAATTATTAAAAGAAGTTTCTGAAAACGCAAAAAACACAATACCTAAAAGTTGGGAAGATGTTGCTAAAGAATATGAAAAATACTATGAGAGTGTTATAAAACACAACGAAAAGGACTAATATATGGAAAATTTGGTTAGCATACTTGTTCCTTGTTATAATTGTGAAAAGTTTTTAGAAAACTGTTTGAATAGTTTAATAAATCAATCATATAAAAATTTAGAAATTGTTTGCGTTAATGATGGAAGCATTGATAAAACTTTAGAAATATTAAATAACTTTGCATTAAAAGATAAACGTATTAAAGTGTTCAATAAAGAAAACGAAAAAAGCATATCAAAAACAAGAAACTTTTTGCTAGAAAAAGCAAACGGAAAATACTTAACTTGGGTTGATAGTGATGATTGGGTTGAAAAAAACTATATTTTAGATATGGTTAATGCAATGGAAAATAAAAATGTTGATTTGGTTATTTGCGGATATCAAAAAGATAAAAAAATCAATGCCAAACAAAAAAAAATAAAACGCTATTATGAAATTGATAACAACATTGAAACATTAAAAAAAATGATTGCAATGAAGCCATACTTGGGATATTGTTGGGCGAAACTTTACAAAACTAATATTGCAAAAAGCATATTATTCGACACAGATGTAAATTTTTCTGAAGATATGTTGTTTAATTGCAAATACCTATTAGTAAGTAAAAGTTCATATTATTTTAATACTTCTAATTATCACTATATACAACACAAATCATCAATAATGCATTCTAAAATAGATGAAAACAAATTAACTATTTTAAAAAGCAGTGAAAAAATTATAGAACTAACAGAAAATGTTGACAAACAACTTTATAACAATGCAGTTGTTGCACACTCATTAAACTGCCTAAACATGTATTATCAATTAACAATTTCTAAAATTAAAAACAAGCAATTAAATAAATATTTATTAGAAAATATGTTGATAGGAAGGCCTTTAATAAAAAATAACAAATATTTTATGAAAATATTAAGGTTTGCATTGCCTTTTGGAATTCTTATTGCAAAATTAAAAAAATAAAGAGAATTTCTCTTTATTTTTTTGTGTTATCAACTTTGAAAACTTCTTTTTTCTTTGGTTTTTCTTTAAAGAAACCTGCCTTAATTAATGCTTCGTTTTTTCTATTGCCCCAAATAGTGTCGTACCCTAAAACCATAGCACCAAACACAATATAACTATAGTACGATACTAATCTCCACATAACTAAAGCCCAAACTAAAAAGTTACTTGGGAAATATTTTGCAAACACTGTTGCAAAAGATAATTCTGCTGCGCCTGAGCCACCAGGCAATGGAAATAAACTTGCCGCCATATCACAAATAAGTAAGTTTGTTATAATTTCCATTGGTCCAATTAACCCAAACGGATTGAATGCTTTATATATAAAAAATGGAATTAGTGCATTTAAAAAAATTGTTAAAATGCTCGTTAAAATTTGAGTTGCCATTGTTGGAAAATGTTTTATGTAACTTTTCATACTAACTTGATATTCACGAACAAATCGCAAAACTCTTCTAAAAGTTGCTTTATAGTTTTTAACTAATTTTATTTTTTGACCAAATTTTAAAATGCTCATAACAAACTTTGGCATCACTTTTTTGCTAAGTGATAGCAACAACACACTTAAAACAATAAACAACATTCCTGCCAAATTTACCCAAGCAAGTGTTACAACTATCCAGTTCTTATCAACATAAAAATGTCTTTGAACTATTAATACAATAACGCAAATAAAAGCATTAACAAATTGCCAAACAATAAACTTTGCAAGTGGAATGGTTGTTGCAATATCACTTCTAACACCCCTGCTTTTTAAATAAAAAATTTGAAAAGGTTGCCCGCCTGTGCTCATGGGTGTTAAACAATCATAATATCTACCTAATAAGTGCGTTTTAAAAGAAGTCCAAAACCTAAACCTACCTGTTCCTTTGTGTATTAATTGTGCAAATTTTAACGAATCTATAATTAAAAGCAACACATAAATTCCAATACCAACAAACAAATATCGCCAATAAGTTTCACCTGTGAACAAATCTCTAATATCGGAAACACCACCGGTTAGTGCGTTATATGTGAAAATGCAGGCAATAACAACAATGTTTGCAATAAAAAACCAAATACTAAAATTACGTTTTTTGTTTTGTTTTTTAATTTCTTCTTTTTGTTCTTTTAACAAATCTTCTGTGGTTACTGTTGTTTTTTTATCTTTTGCAATAACCATATATTCTGGAAATTTAACAGTTTGAAACCTTGGAGCATTAACATTTTTGCAAGGTTTTATTAATTTTTTTAAATTCTTTATTTTTAAAACTTTTTTAACATTTTTAACGCAAAAAAAAGTAGCAAAACTAGTTTTAGAATTTTTGCTTTTTCTAAAAATATTTAACCTATTTTTTAAAAAATTCTTTTGCATTAAAACACCTTAAAAGAAGAGTACTAAATTTTAATTAAAAAGTCAAATATAATAAAAGATATGAATTATGTTAATATTTAGTTAAATATTTGACTTTGCTTCAAGTTAAATTATATAATTAATCGTAATTAGAAAATTACACATGGAGGTTATATATGAATTTAAAAGGTTCTAAAACAGAAAAGAATTTAATGGAAGCTTTCGCTGGCGAAAGTCAAGCTCGTAATAAATACACTTATTATGCTTCTCAAGCAAAAAAAGAAGGATATGAGCAAGTTGCTGCAATCTTTTTAGAAACTGCAGAAAATGAAAAAGAACATGCAAAACTATGGTTTAAAGCATTACACGAAGGTGCTGTTCCAAGCACATTAGTTAACTTGTTAGATGCTGCTGCTGGAGAAAATGGCGAGTGGACTGATATGTACAAAAGAATGGCAGAAGAAGCACGTGAAGAGGGTTTTGTTGGCCTTGCTATGCAATTTGAAGGCGTTGCAAAAATTGAAGAAGAACACGAAAAAAGATATCGTGCACTTGCTGAAAACATTAAAAACAACAAAGTGTTCAAACGTGATAATGTTGTTGTTTGGAAATGCCGCAATTGTGGACATATTCACATTGGAGAAGCTGCTCCTATGGTTTGCCCTGTTTGTGCTCATCCTCAAGCATTCTTTGAACTACAAGGAACAAATTATTAATATTTAATAATAAAATTAAAACAAAAAACTAATGCAAAACTGCATTAGTTTTTTTAATTTTTATGAGCAGAAATTTTTAAAATTTCCTCATAATTATCATCTTCCGCCATCTTGTTTCTTATAATTGCGCCACATTTTAAGCACTTATAAACAATAATGCAACCTTTTTTTGAATCTTGCATAATTTCAATTGGTTTTAAAACGCCTTTGCATTCGTTTAATCTATCCCCCGGCATAATATCAACATGCAAGCCATATAAACAAAAGTTGCAATGGTCACGGCTGGAATAATTTAATTTTTCAACATTGCAACCACAATTAACGCATTTAAAACTTTGGTCATTTTTTTTAAAGTTCATATTCACTCCTTGTTATATTCGCAAGGCTCTGCGCAAACCTGCAAACTATCTCTAACAAACATTTCGTTTAATTCTTCAACATACTTTTCAATTAATCCGTTTCTTGCAAAACTAAAACTTGCGTCTTCAGCAATAATAATATGGTCCAAAACATTAACACCATTTAAGTGCAAACTAATAACCATTGCACGTGTGCTTATTTTATCATTTTGAGAAGGATTGTTTGTTCCGTTTGGATGATTATGGCATAAAATAACGTTAGCACTATTAAACTTAAAAGCACACTCTGTTATTTTCTTTATGTTAACTTGGCTTGCGTTCACAGTGCCAGAAGAAATTTTCTCATAATGAATTACTGAACTATTATTATTTAAGAAAACTGCATAAAACTCTTCTTCAGTTTTATCCGACAAAAGTTCTCCACAATATTCAATTGCTTGTGCTGTGTTTTTAATGCTAACTTTTTTGTTTAACTTACTTAACTTATAATAACAAAAGAATTCTTTAATAAAAGTTATAAAACTTGCAGCATATTCTCCAACGCCTTCAACTTTTAATAAATCTTCTTCGTTTGCTTGCAACACTTGGGCAAAACTGCCAAACTTATTAATTAAATCGTGTGCAATGGGGTTTGTATCTTTTCTTGGAATAACATAAGATAGCAATAACTCCAACACTTGATGTTCTTGCATATTGCAAAGCCCAACATTGTTTGCACTTTCTCTTAATCTTTTTCTATGCCCAACATGTTTATTTTTATCTATTTCTTTCATATCTTCCACTAATTATTTTTTTAAGATTATAACAAAAAATTCTTTTATTCCACAAGTTTTTATTATGAAATAAAAGAATTTATTATTTTTATTTTGCCCCAATTGCTTGTTCTTTTTCTTCTTCTGTAACGCCTTTAATTGTTAAACTAATACGCTTTTTGTTAACATCAACGCTTAAAACTTTAACAACAACTTCGTCGCCAACTTTTAAAACTTCGCTTGGATGTTTAATGTAATCCTTGCAAATTTCACTTATGTGAACAAGTCCGTCTTGGTGAACAGAAATATCAACAAACACACCAAAGTCTATAACATTTCTAACAACACCTGTTATAACTTGACCAACTTTTAAATCGCTAATATCAAGCAACTCGCTTTTTAAAACAGGTTTTGGCAAGTCGTCTCTCATATCTCTGCCCGGTTTTAAAAGTTCATTAACAATATCTGTTAATGTTGGAACACCAATTCCCAATTCTTCTGCAACTTTTTCTGCACCTTTTTCATCAATTAAATTTGGCAAATGCTTAATGTTTCCGTTTTTAACATCTTCATCTGTTAAACCAAACATTTTTAAAAGTTTTTCTGTTGCTTTATATGCTTCTGGGTGAACCCCTGTGTTATCTAAAATGTTATCACCGTTAACAATACGCAAGAAACCTGCACATTGTTCAAATGCTTTATCTCCTAATTTTGGAACTTTCTTTAATTCCAAACGATTTTTAAACATACCATTTTCGTTTTTATATTTTTCAATGTTGCTTGCAATTCCGCTGTTTAATCCAGAAACAAAAGATAACAAACTTGGACTTGCAGTGTTAACATCAACACCAACACTGTTAACACAATTTTCAACAACACCATTTAACACTTCGCCAAGTCTTGCTTGTGGCATATCGTGTTGATATTGCCCAACACCAATGCTTTTAACATCAATTTTAATTAATTCTGCAAGTGGGTCTTGCAATCTTCTTGCAATTGAAACAGCACTTCTTAACGCAACATCAAAATTAGGAAATTCTTTTGCACCCAATTTGCTTGCAGAATAAACACTGGCACCTGCTTCATTAACAACAGCATATGTTATTTTTCTTTTTAATTTTTTAATTAAGTTTGCAACAAAAATTTCACTTTCTTTTGTTGCTGTTCCGTTACCAATTGAAATAACATCAACTTTGTGTTTTTCAATTAATCTTGTTAATATTAATTCGCTTTCTTCCACCTTGTTTTGTGGAGGTGTTGGATATATAACTGAAGTATCTAACACACTTCCGTTTTCATTAATAACAGCAATTTTGCAACCTGTTCTGTATGCTGGGTCCAAACCTAAAATAACTTTACCTTTTAATGGTGGTTGCATTAAAAGTGGTTTTAAGTTAAATTCAAACATTTTTATTGCTTGTTCGTTTGCACTATCTGTTAATTCACTTCTTATTTCTCTTTCAATGCTATCAAACAACAATCTTTTATAAGCATCTAAACAAACTTCTTCTAAAAGTTCTTTATAGCAAGATTTTTTTGTTATGAACATTGATGTTATAATTTCTAGTGCTTTATCTTGATCAACTGTTAAATTAACTTTTAAAACTTTTTCCTTTTCTCCACGGTTTAGTGCAAGCACTCTGTGGCTACTCATATTTTTAATTGGGCTAGAAAAATTGAAATAGTTTTCATAAACATAACTTCCTTCAACTTCTTCGCCTTCTTTTAAAGCACACTTACTTTCAATTTTTGCAAATTTTTCAAAAAATTCTCTTAATTTCTTTCTTAAGTTTGCATTATCTGAAATCATTTCTGCAATTATATCTTTTGCACCAGCAATAACTTCTTCAACAGAATTAACTTCTTTTTCTGCATTAACAAAATCTTTTGCAAACTCTTCTAAATTTGGGTTATTTTGTTTTAAAATGAAATCTGCAACAGGTTGCAAGCCTTTTGCAATTGCAACGCTTGCACGTGTTTTTCTTTTTGGTTTAAATGGTCTATATATATCTTCAACTCCAGTTAGGGTTAAAGCAGAATCTAATGCTTTTTTAATTTCATCAGTCATATTCCCTTGCTCTGAAATTAAATTTTCAACTTCTTCTTTTCTTTTATTCAAATTTCTTAAATAGTTTAATCTATCATAGAAAGAACGCAAAGTTTGGTCATCGCAAGAACCTGTTAACTCTTTTCTATACCTTGCAATAAAAGGTATTGTGCATCCTTCATCTATTAAATTTATAATGTTTTTTGTGTGTGTTGGGCTAATTCCAAATTCTTGCCCAAGTATAATTTCAATATTCATTTTTATTCCTTTTTTGTTGTTTTTTTGTAATTGAATTACTTATTAAAAGTATATCAAATTAATTAAAAATTTCAAATTGAATATAAACTATTTTAATTTGTTATTGCTTAAATTTATTTTAAAAAAATAAGTTAGTTATAATTTTTTAATTGGTTTATGGATATACTATTTTATATATAAAATTTAAAGGGTTAATTATGAAAAACAACATAAACTCAACTAAAAAAACAATTCAAAAAGTTAACACAAGCAAAAACGAACTTCAAGTTGAATACAACAAAAATTTAAAAGAAAAACAAGAAGACCAAATTATAAAACAACAAAAAGCAGAAAACAAAATTAAAAAGCACGAAAGAAATATTAAAATTTTAAAAGCAACGTTAACAGTGCTAACAATTGTTGCTTTTATTTTGGCGTTGTATTTACCTTTTAAATTAAGCGGAGCATTAGAAAAAATTGATTCCGTTGAAGAACTAAAAGAATTAATTTTATCTGGTGGTGGTTGGAGCAGTTTTGTTTTTAGTGCCATACAGTTTTTGCAAGTTACAGTTCTTCCAATTCCAAGCATTATAACAACGCTTGCAGGAGCTTTAATTTTTGGGCCGTGGGAAGCGTTTATTTTAAGTTTTATTGCAATAATGTTAGGTAGCATTTTTGCATTTTGGTTGGGCAAAAAAGTTGGAAAAAACATTGTTTGTTGGATAGTTGGCAAAGAAGATGCAGAAAAATGGAGCAAAAAACTTGAACGTGGAAAATATGCTTTTTTTCTTATGATGCTATTCCCCATTTTTCCAGATGATGTTTTGTGTTTGATTGCTGGTATTACAAATATGACATATAAATTTTTTATTTTAACAAACTTAATAACAAGGCCATTAGCAATTGCAAGCACCTGTTTTTTAGGCAGCGGAAGTTTAATTCCTTTTAGCGGATGGGGTATTTATGTATGGGCTGTTTTAATTATTGCTGGAATTGTTTGTTTTTATATTGCAATAAAGTACCAACAAAAAATAGAGAATTTTATAAATAAACTTGCTATTAAAAATTTAAGAAAAAAACAACATAAAGAAAGATTAAAAATGGCTGAAAGCGCAAAAGAAACAAGCATTAAAAAACAAAATATAGCAACCCAAAACACATATATAATAACCACCAACAAAACAAATAAAAAAGAGTAGAAATTTTCTACTCTGCGTTTAATATGCTGCAAGAATAACCTTTAAACATTTCGTTAAAACCATTTAGTTTATATAACGATAGTTCTTCTGTTCTGTTGCATAAACAATAAACATTTTTATAGTTATGTTTAAAACATAATTTTGCAACTGATTTTAACAAAACACTTTTAATTTCATCAACATATTCAACTTTTTCACTTATTGCAAAATTATAAATAAAGGCATATTTTCCATCAAAAATAATTTCTGCAAAACCAACAATATCTTCACCAGATTTTAAAGTGATGGACATTATTTTGTGTTCTAGTTCAATATGAGATTGTCTTAAAATTTTATAATATTTTTTTGCATCTTTTAGTTTGTAATAATTAAACACTAAATTATTTATTTCTTCAGTGTATGGTGCATTAACTTCTTTAATCAAATTTTCAGGCATATAAAAACTTGCGTGTTCCTTAGTTTCACATTTTAACCAACTATCACAACCATTCAAAATTAAATGGCCAGATTTAATTGGTTTAAAAACATAATAATTGCCTTCTTCCTTAATTTTGTTAGAAAAGTTGATTGTGAAGTTATTTCTGTTTCCAGAAATATATGCGTTATATCTATACCCCTTTTTTGTTTTTAAAAGTTTAAAACCAAAAATTGCGGCAGAATTTTCAAAGTATTTTAAAACTAATTTTTTGTTAACTCTATTATTCATCTTTTCCCCTTTTAAAGATTATTAACATTATCAATAACAGTATTCAAATCTCCAATAACATTAAAATAATCTTCATCTTTTTTAAAGCCTAAATCTCTGTACCAATTATATGGCATTCCATTTTTATCTTCATAAGTAGAACCCATAACAAACATAGCATTATATTTCTCTTTTGCTGTTACTAATATGTTCTTTAATAAAACAATTTGAATTTCAAAGTTGTTATAACTTTTATCAATAACAACTTCTTCTAGCATTAAATAATTACCATTTCCCCATGGTTTAACATATCCAAATGCAAAACCAACCAATTTATTATCTGCATAAGCAACATAAAACAAGTTTTTGCATTTCTTATAGTTGAATCTAATATACTCTTCACTAGAAACATAGCTCCAGCTTTGATTTGGCAAATATTCGTTATAAATATCTGCATACAATTTTGCTATGCTTTTTAGTTCTCTAAAACTTGCTTTTTTAATTTTTATTTCCATACCTTTCCCCACTTTTAGTTTTAAACTATTAATTATATTAATTTTTGTTAATTAAAAACTTTGTAAACTTTATTTTATTCAATCCTGCTTCTTAAATTTAACAACCTTGGTCTCATAAACCTTTGCACCAGCACAGGCATAATGTGTATTATAAAGTTCATAATTGCAATTGGCACACTAATTGTTATTGATATTTGTGGAATTATAAATATGATTGCAATAAAACCCCAAAAAGCAGAAATTAAGTGCAAAACCTCTGCAATGCAATTTTCTTGTAAAAATTTAGTTAAATAATCTTTATCATATGGATCATATATTTTATCTTTTTTAAAGCCAGATAAAAAACCGGCTTCCGGAATCTTTTCTTTCCACTTTTTAACGCCTAAAAAACTATAAATTTTTAATTCAAACTTATGCACCTTAAAAATTCTCTTTTTGCATTAAACATTCGTTTTGGCAACTTATGAACAAGGATTGAAATTAAGATAGCAGGAAAACAACAAACTAGAACAGAAATTGAAATATCAACTAACACACTAACATTAAAGTTAACATATAAGTTGACTGCAAGTGTCGTTAAAAATATACCTAATATAATTTTTACGTATAATTTCATATTTTCTCCTTTGTATTTTGCCAAAATCTTATATTATTATTTTAGTTATTTTAACAAAATTTATAAAACTTTAAAAGCAAAAAAATAAATTCAATCATAAAATAGCGGATTTTTTAATAATTAAAATTAAAATAGTTATTTAATTTAACTAATTGTTAAAAAAAATTATTTATGTTAAAATTAATCAACACTTGGAAGGGTGGTCGAGTGGTTTAAGGCACACGCTTGGAAAGCGTGCGAAGTGAGAGCTTCCGCAGGTTCAAATCCTGTCCCTTCCGCCAACTTTAATTAAATTTAATAATTTATGCTTTTAATAAATGCGTTATTTTTTTATTTTTGCTTATACTAATTTATAAATTACTAAAGAGGTGTATTATGCAATTTGAAATGTGGTCTTTTTGGCATTTTTTACTTATGCTTTCCCCTGCAATAGTTATGGTTCCACTATATTTTATTTTAAGAAACAGAAGTTTTAAAACAAAATATATTGTAGGCATAGTTATTGGGGTTATATCCTTACTTATTCTATTAATTAGAAATATTGATATTTATTTAAGAAATGGTTTTGACCCTGAAATAATACCAATACAAGTTTGCCATTTTGGAAATATAATGGTGTTTATAGCTTTGGTTTTCAGAAGCAAAGTTGCAACTTCAATTTTATGGTCATTAAATATGCTTGCAGCATTTTCTTCATTAGTTTTTGCCGATAGTTTAGCAAATTATAGTAACGTTTTATCAATTAGAGCACAAGCTTATATTTGGGGACATTTGTTTATTGTTGTGGGCGCTTTATATGCCGTTTGTTTAAAAATTGTTAGAATAGATTTTAAATCTTTTATGATTGGCCTTGGTGTTTTATTTATTCTTTTAATACCAGCAATTATTCTAAATTCTTATTTTAGAGATGTTTTAGGTAAAGGTATAAACTACTTTTATATTTACGATTCCAAGGGTGTTCCTTTTGAATTTTTATATATTGGTGAAAGAGCTAAATATGGCTGGTTCACAATTAATTGGATATACACAATATCGCTAATTTCTATTTTTGGAATTGTTATGTATGGAATATATAACTTGCAAAAATTAATATATTTAAAAAATAAAGATTACAAAACATACAACATTTTTCAATCAAGAAAATTAAAAAAGATTAACTAATATAAAAAAATTTTAATACGACAATTTAAAACTTTATTTTATATTGAGGTTTTTATGTTAAATATAACGTTTAAAATAGATAAAAATATTATAGCAAGGTTTGTTATTTCAAAAAATATAATGAAAAGAGAATATGCTAACTATTTGTGGAGCAAATATCAATTTTCTTATATGAAATTACAACATAAAGTGCTTGATAACACTATTGACAATAATATTATTTTAGAATTACAACAACAAGATTTTTTTAATGATTATTTAAAAGATGCAGAAGAAAATCTTAAAAGAATCGAAAATTATTGGCAAGCAAACAAAGATAAAATAAACACATATCTTGAAAAAATTTTTAAAAAAAATTTTGATTTAACCACTACAGCAATTATTGTTCCATGTTATTTTAATTCTGGTATGAACATAGGAAGCAATGAGTTTATATGGGGTCACAACAAAGGATTAAAAAATGCAAATTATGATTTAATTTATATTGTGCATGAATCATTACACTCTTATTTTAAAGATAATATGATAACTCACGCAATTATAGAAAATATCGCAGATATTGAACTTTCAAAATTTTTAAAAAGTACAGATATAGCAAACGATGCACACGATTATTTAAAAGATACTCATATTAAAGTTCTTCCATTTTGGAACATATATTTAAACAAATCTAAAGAAACAATTGAAAAAGAAAATGAAGAAAATAACATAAGTTATAATTTTAATGAATTTAAAACTTATGAAAAAGAAATAAGCAAAATGAATATTGATGATTTTGTTAATTTTTTGGAAAGTTTAAACCTAAATCAAACAATAAACTACACTAACAAAATTATTATTAAAACAAATAACAAATAAAAAAGGAGTTTTTATGGTTGGAAAATATAAGGTTATAACTTTGTGTGGTAGCACAAAATTTAAAGATGATTTTATTAAAGAACAAAAAAGACTAACACTTGAAGGCAATATTGTTATATCTGTTGGTTTGTTTGGTCACTCTGGCGATGATTTTTTAATAAACGACGAAATTAAAACAATGCTAGATGATATTCATAAACGCAAAATTGATATGGCTGACGAGATTTTTGTTATTAACAAAGATGGATATATTGGTTCAAGTACAAAATCTGAAATTGAATATGCAATTAAAACTAACAAAAAAGTTAATTATATGGAACCAATTAAACAATAATTAATATTACTAAAAAAACAAAACTTAAAAAATTTACAAATTATAAAATTAATCATCAAAAAAATGTTCATTTTTATGAACATTTTTTTATAAGTCAGCATAAACATAATAAATTAAAAATAATTTTTAACTATTAATTGAAAAATAATTTTTAACTATTAATTGTTTGACTTTAATGTTATTTTTTTTTATTATAAGAAAAAAGGAGTAAACGCATATGAAAACAAAAGGAATGATTAAAAGAATTTTTTGCATAATTTTTTCTGCTTTAGTTTATGTTGGAATGGCTTTTAACTTTGTTGGATTATTAACATCTTCTTCCGTTGCCAATAAATCAGAAGTTACTGGCATTTCTTTTTCTGACTGGTGGAAAGGCGTAAGCGAAGCAACTGCAGACAGTTTCACTTGGTGGAAAATTGCACAAGTTCTTTATGTCATCATGTTTATAACTGCAGGCATTTTAATTATTGGTACAGTAATTCAATTTTTTGTGAAAAATAAATATTTGAACTTAATAGTTAAAATTGCAGGTATTGTAACATTAGTTCTTGCCATTGTTTCAGTAGTGTTTAACATTATGGGTGAAATAGCGCTAACAAACGATTTACCAAGTAGCAACTTATTAAACATGTCTTATATTCCTCATATTGGAACAGTTGTTATTGCTATTGCTGGTATCGTTGCAGGTTCTGTTGGAATTGCATGTGGCAAAAAAATAAAGAAATAATAATGATAAACTTAAAAAAAATATCTAACAGTTTTGTTAGATATTTTTTTATTAAATATTTTATTAATTAAACAAATCTGCACTGTTATAAACAGGTTCGCTTGTTATTGATATTTTTAATTTTTTCAAAGTGTTCTCCTCTGCTTGAGGTAAAATATATGTGCAATGAGCATCGCAACCTTTTAACTCTTTTAATTTGTCAAAAGCTTTTCTTGCATTTTCTTCCATACTAGCACAAATTGATAATGCTACTAAAATATCATCTAAACAAATAACACTTGTTTTTGTTTTTAAAGCTTCTTTTCTTAATTTTAATATTGGTTTTAAAATATTAGCACTAATAATTTCAACATTATCTGGAATTCCAGCCAATTCTTTTAATGCATTAAGCATAACCGCTGCGCTTGCAGAAATTAAAGTTTTTGTTTTTCCTGTTACAATTTTTCCGTTTGGCAATTCTAGTGCAATTGTTGGATATCCACTTTCTCTGCTAACATCTTTTGCCACTGTAACAACCTTTCTGTAATTAACGTTTATTTCCATTTCGTTTAAAAGCATTTCTATTCTTTCAATAGTTTCAGCATCGCCTAAACCTTTTTTGAAATCACACCTTGCAGCATAATATCTTCTAACAATTTCTTTGAAACAAGCATCTTTAACAACATCTTCATCTGTGATTGCAAAGCCAGCCATATTAACACCCATATCTGTTGGAGAATTATAAACAGACTCACCTGTTATTTTCTTTAATATATTTTTTAAAATTGGGAAAACTTCCACATCTCTATTATAGTTAACAGCTAGTTTGTTGTAAGCGTTAAAATGGAATGGGTCAATTAAATTAACATCTTTTAAATCTGCAGTGGCTGCCTCATACGCAACATTCACAGGATGTTTTAATGGTAAATTCCAAACAGGAAAAGTTTCAAACTTTGCATAACCCGCTTTAACCCCACGTTTGTATTCATGGTATAATTGGCTTAAGCAAGTTGCAAGTTTGCCACTGCAAGGACCTGGTGCTGTTATAACAACTAATGGTTTAGTTGTTTCAATAAAAGGGTTTGCCCCATACCCTTCTTCTGAAACAATGGTTTCAACATCGCCTGGGTATCCTTTTGTGTATTTATGAATATAAACTTTTTCCCCACGTCTTTCTAACTTATTTGCAAATTTAACCGCACTTGGTTGATTTTTAAATAAAGTTATAACTATTGAAGAAACATAAATATCCAAACTTCTTAAGTTATCAATTAATCTTAAAACTTCCATATCATATGAGAGCCCTAAATCTCCACGAATTTTGTTTCGTTCAATATCTGTGGCACTAATACAGAAAACTATTTCTGCTTTATCTTTTAATGTTTCAAGCAATTTAACTTTAACATTTGGGTCAAAACCAGGAAGAACTCTTGATGCGTGATAATCATCAAATAGTTTACCACCAAACTCCAAATATAATTTATTATTAAATTTTTCTATTCTATTTAAAATGCTCTCTTTTTGCAATTTTAAATATTTTTCATTATCAAAACCAATATTCATAAAAGCCCCCAATTAATTTAACTATAATGATTATATCATTTTTATTTATAATAAAAAAACAATATAAACAACAAAATTAAAAAGGTGTATTGAAATTAATTTATATATATATTATAATTAAGTTTATCGAGGGATTTTTATGGAAAATTTGAAAAAATATGAACAAAAATATTTAGATATTTACAACAAATGCAGCAATGATTTAAAAAGTGCAACCACTTTGGAAATTATGATTGCTTCCGATTTTTGTTATCAAAATTGTGATTTTTATGTTAATTTGGCACAAAATTTAAGCAATGTTTTTTTGTCATTTAGATTTGAAAATGAAGAAATTAACAAAGACTTAACAAAATTTATAAATGACACTTTGGCTTTAGCATACCAATATGCATGTGATACTTTTAAGTTTTATGAAGAAATAAATAAACGCAAAGTTTCCGCACTTGATAATTTAAAATTTAAGTTTATTTCTAATAGACATTATAAAGAGGCTTTAGATTCCTTGAAAAATGCAACATATAATGACATATGGGAAATTTGTGAAAATTTAAATATTGGTTATGAGAGAAAATCTCAAAATTCTGTGAAATCAAACCCAATGTATGATATGTTAGAAATAAAAAATAAATATTATTGGATTGACATTGGTCCATTTTTTAATTTGCTAATTAACCAAAGATATATTAAAAACAATATGGATTTTGAATTTAGTGAGCAAATAATTGACCCTCTAACAACTGATTTTGAAAACTTACCATCTGTTAGAATGAACATATTTTTTGATATGTTAAAAAGATCTATTGATGAAGATGAAAAAATAATAAATCAATCGAAACCTAAATTTAATACTAATGAGTATAACTATGAAAATGCCGTTTTCCCATATGAAATGGAATATATGAAAAGAGCCTATAACAGCATATTAAATATTAATTACACTATGGAAACTGCTAAAATTTTACTTGATGCAACAGAACATTTTAAAAATTGTTCAAAAGCTAAAAAGTGCGAGTTTGAAGAATTTTTAAAACAAAGGGAAAAAAATGGTTTTAAAACAACAGTAGATTTTGACCATTATTTGGAACTTTACACAATGGAAAACAATTATAACAAAGATTCACTACTTTATAAGGAAACATTTTTTGATTATATGCGTTTTAATAATGAAGTTTTTGCAACAATGTGCGCAAAGCTTGAACCTAACGAATTTGGAGATTTAGAAAAAACTCAAAAAATAATACAAGAAATATTAATAAAAAATGCACAAAATTCCAGCATTTTAAGAAATAATCTAACAAAAAAGAGCAAATAAATTTGCTCTTTTTTATTGCACAATAACATTTTGTAAATTTGCTTTTAGAATGTTTTTTAGTTTTTTTAACTCTTCAATTTTTAAATCTTTTGTGTTAAGTAGTGGGTTTTCAATACCCAATTTTTCATATTTTGAAAAGCCCATTGTGTGAAATGCTAACAAATCATATTTTTTAACGCACTTAAAATTTTTAACAATTTCTACAAATTTTATAACATCTTCTTTTGTATTATTAATGTTTGGAATCATAACTGTTCTTATCCAAACATCTTTATTTTTTTCTTCACAAACACTTAGGAATTTTAAGGTTTGTTCCAAACTTCCACGTGCATATTTTTTATATTTTTCTTCTGTGTTTTGTTTCATATCCAACAAAATTAAATCACACATTTCAATAACTTTTAAAACATCATGATTTATCACACATCCAGAAGTGTCTAACGCAACACTTATTCCATTTTGCTTTAACAATGGAATAAAGTTTAATAGAAAAGATGTTTGCATTAAAGGTTCTCCACCACTTAATGTTACGCCGCCTTTATTTTTAAAATATGGCTTATACCTTAAAACCTTTTTTAATAAATCTTCGGCACTTATCTCTTCACCTTTTCTTTCCCAAGTTTCTGGATTATGGCAACAAACACATCTTAATGGGCAACCTGCAAAAAATATTTCAAATCTTATTCCTGTTCCATCCAAAGTTGCAAAACTTTCGTACGAACTAATTATTGCAGTGCTTTTGTTAACATTATTCATAGTTTACCTTTAAATTTACTAAATTTTTTCGTGGAAAGTTCTTGAAATAACTTCTTGTTGTTGTTCTTTTGTTAATTTATTAAAGTTAACAGCGTATCCACTAACTCTTATTGTTAAGTTTGGATATTTGTTTGGGTTTTCCATTGCATCAATCAACATTTCACGGTTTAAAACGTTAACGTTTAAGTGATGAGCATTTTGAACAAAATATCCATCTAACAAATCAACAAGTGTTGTTATTTGTTTATCTTTTGAATCTCCTAAAATGTTTGGAATAACACTGAATGTGTTAGAAATACCATCTTGGCAACAATCGTAGCAAATTTTTGCAACACTGTTTAAACTTGCTAATGCACCAGAACAATCTCTTCCGTGCATTGGGTTAGCACCTGGAGCAAAAGGTTCGCCTTTCTTTCTTCCATCTGGTGTTGAACCTGTTTTCTTACCATACATAACATTACTTGTTATTGTTAACAAAGATAATGTGTGTTTTGCATTTCTATAAGTTTTTGTTTTGCACAAATTTTTATAAAAATCTTCAACAAGTTCTTTAACTAAATTATCGACACGGTCATCATCGTTTCCGTATTTTGGATAATCGCCTGTTACTTTAAATTCAGTAATTAATCCACGTTCATCTTTTATTGCTTCAACTTTTGCATATTTAATTGCACTTAATGAATCTGCTAAAACGCTTATTCCAGAAACACCAAAAGCCATTAATCTTTGAACATTAGTGTCATGCAAAGCCATTGTTAATCTTTCGTAAGCATATTTATCGTGCATATAGTGAATTAAATTTAAAGTGTTAACATATAATTTTGCCATCCAAGCACTATATTTTTTATAAGCTTCATAAACTTCTTCAAAGTTTAAAACACCCTCGTTGAACACTTTTCCTTTTGGTGCAATTTGTGTTCCATAAATTTCATCTTTACCGCCATTTAAACTCATTAATAAAACTTTTGGCAAGTTGCAACGTGCACCAAAATATTGCATTTGTTTGCCTTCTTTCATTGCACTTACACAGCAAGCAATTGCATAATCATCACCAAATTTTGGTCTCATAACGTCATCATTTTCATATTGAATGCTATCAGTATCAATACTAACTTGTGCACAGAATCTTTTAAAGTTTTCTGGAAGTTTTTGACTCCATAAAACTGTTATGTTAGGTTCGCTGCATGGTCCTAAGTTATATAGAGTGTTAAGAACACGATAAGCATTTTTTGTAACCATATGTTGACCACTTTCGCTTACGCCACCTTCACTCATAGTTACCCAAGTTGGGTCACCAGCAAATAATGAATTATATTCTGGAGTTCTTAAATGTCTAACTAATCTTAATTTAATAATTAAATCATCAATTAATTCTTGTGCTTCAGATTCAGTTATTATTCCCTTTTCCAAATCGTGATTAATATAAATATCTAAGAATGTGCTAATTCTGCCAATGCTATTTGCTGCACCGTTTTGTTCTTTAACACTTCCTAAATATCCAAAATACAACCATTGAACTGCTTCTTTAGCATTTTGTGCAGGTTTAGAAATATCTAAGCCATAAAGTCCTGCCATTTCTTTTAACTGTTTTAAAAAGTCAATTTGTTTAAATAATTCTTCAGATAGTCTAATATTTTCCTCAGACATATCTTTTTTGCCAATTTTTGCTTTATCTTTTTGTTTTTGTTCAATTAAGAAGTCAACACCATATAAAGCAACACGTCTATAATCACCAATTAATCTACCCCTGCCATAAGCATCTGGAAGACCTGTTAAAATACCAGCGTGTCTTGCGTGCAACATATCTTCAGAATATGCTCTGAAAACTCCATCATTATGAGTTGTTTTATATTTAAATTGTTCTTTGATGTTTGCACCTAATTCATAACCATATGCTTTGCATGCTTGTTCTGCCATTCTAATTCCACCAAATGGGTTAACAGCACGTCTTAGCGGAGCGTCTGTTTGCAAACCAACAATAATTTCGTGCTTTTTATCAATATATCCAGCAGGGAATGTTAACAAACTTGCAACTCTGTTTGTGTCAACATCCAAAACGCCGCCGTTTGCCATTTCTTTTGCAAACAAATCTTGAACTTTGTTATTTAATTCTTTTGTTCTTTCTGTTGGTCCTTGCAAGAAAGAACTATCCCCATCGTATGGAACAAAGTTGTTTTGAATAAAGTCTCTTACATCAATTTTTTTCTTCCAATTTTTACCTTTAAAATCATTCCAAATCATAATTTACTCCATTTAATTATTACAAATTTTGCCTTTTGCATACATAGAATATCAAATAATATTTTTATAGTAAAGCGATTTCGCAAAATATAAAAATTTTCTATATGTTGTTAATTTCTTGTGTTTAAACATAACAACAAACACAATATATTGTGTTCCAAAAATAGTTAATATTGCCACAATTTTACAAAAATGTTTATATTTACAAAATGTAATTTTTTATGTTATAATTAAATAATAACTATTAGGTAGGTAACAAACTATGAAAACAAACATATTACCAATTAGACTATGTGACGAAATTGAACAAGACGTTAATAAATTAATAAGTTATTTTAAAAATAAAATAAAAAAAATAGAATTAACAGATAGAACTAAAAAAGAATTGTACTATGGAATAAATCCTAAACTTTTGTTAATTAATGTTGAAAAAATTTTGGAAAAAGTTGAAAATGAAGGTTTAAATATAGTAAAAGCAGAAAATGCTGTTAAATTAAAAACAGAAGCTTTTGAAACAAAATGTAAAAGAAAAAACATTGCAAAAAACAACGAAGAATTTATTTCCAAAGTTTTAGAAGCAAGCAAAAATTCCAATTCAGAAAAAGCACAAACTTTTAGCAGACAAGCAGAACTTGACGAATGCAAAAAGATTATGCTTGGAATAATTGATGAAGTTAAACTAGCGCTTGATATGTATATTATATGGCCACTATTTAACAAAAATGTTAAAGAAGAACTCGCTCAAGGCAAATTGCAATACAAAAATAATTCAAACAAAACAAACAAAAGATAATTGTTAAAAAAATACCACTACTTGGTGGTATTTTTTTTCTTTTTTAAATACTTCCTAATAAAAATTTTTGTTATTTCCATAATTGGAACAATTAAGAAAGCAAAACCTAAACATATTAACCATTGAACAGCGTTTAAGTCTGTTATTCCAAACGCTTCATGTAGAACTGTGATTGGCAATAACACAATAATTGAAGTTAATATAAAGTCAACAATAAATGCAAAGTTCACCCACTTGTTACTAAATACTCCAATTTTAAAAATACTTTTATCTTCGCTTCTCATATTGTATGTATGGAATAGTTGAATAGTTACTAATGTTACAAAACACATTGTTACAACAACATCATATGAAAATTTAAACGAATACAAACCTAAGAAGTAAACAGCAAAAACTAATAACGATTGCATTATGCCATTAAAAATAATATTAAAACCAACGGTTCCTCTGAACAAGTGCCCACGGTTATCGTTCGGTGGTCGTTTTAAAACATCCTTTTCTGCTTTTTCACATCCTAATGCCAAAGCAGTGAATGTGTCGGAAACAAAGTTTACCCATAATATTAGTGCAGCATTAAAAAATGGTCTTCCCATTATTGCCATAATTGTTGTTAGCAAAATAAGCTCTGAAACTGCAGTACCTAACAAATATTGCACAATTTTTAAAACGTTAGAATAAATTCTTCTTCCTTCTTTAACCGCAGTTACAATTGTTGCAAAATTATCATCTGTTAAAACAACGTCTGCAACGCTTTTAGTAACATCTGTTCCTGTTATTCCCATTCCAACGCCAATATCAGCACTTTTAATGCTTGGAGCGTCATTAACACCATCACCTGTCATGGCAACAACTTTATTTTGTGCCTTAAAAGCTTTAACAATTTTAACCTTGTGTTCTGGGTTAACTCTTGCATAAACTCTATATTCACTAACTTTTGTTGCAAAATCTTCATCACTAATTTCATCAAGTTCTGCACCGGTTATAACTTGAAACTCATCTTCAGCAATACCCAACTCTTTGGCAATAGCAAAAGCTGTGTCTCTGTGGTCTCCTGTTATCATAATAGGAGTTATACCTGCTTCTTTACAAGTTTTAATTGCACTAATAACTTCTTTTCTTGGTGGGTCAATCATACCTGTTAAACCAACAAAAATTAAATCATTTTCTGTGCTTTTTACATCAATATTTTTAGGGTCTTTAACAACCTTATATGCATAACCCAAAACTCTTAATGCGCTTAGTGCCATTTCGTGGTTAACATCTTCAATTAACTTTCTATCTTTTATTTCAAGTTCTCGCACTTTTCCATTATCTAAAATATGAGTGCATTTATATAATAATTTATCAACAGCACCTTTAACAAATGCTACATTCTTTTTATCGATATTGTTAACAGTTGTCATAACCTTTCTTTCAGAATCAAAAGGAATTTCGTTAACTCTTTTAAATTTTTTATCAAAGTCTATTTTGCTAAAACCAATTTCATTTCCATAATAAACAAGTGCTGTTTCTGTTGGGTCTCCAACACATTCTAATTTGCCATTATTTATTTTTGAAACTGTATCGTTGCAAAGCAACATTGCTTGCATTAATTTTTCAAAACTTTTGTTTTTTGTTAATTCAGTTTTTAATTTCTCGTGGCTTAAGTTTTCTTGTTTTGAAATATCCATTCCTAAAGTGAAAACTTTTTTAACAACCATTTTATTTAATGTTAATGTTCCTGTTTTATCTGAACAAATAATTTGAGTGCTACCCAAAGTTTCCACTGCTGGCAACTTTCTAACAATTGCCTTTTCTTGGCTCATCTTTTTAACACCAATAGACATTGTTATAGTAACCGCAGTTGGCAACCCTTCAGGAATTGCACAAACTGCAATTGCAATGGCTGTCATAAAACTTTCAACAACAGGTGTTCCGTTAACAATATCAATTATAAATATCATTATACAGATTGCAATAACTAAAACACTTATGATTTTGCTAGTTTTATTCAATCTTTTTGTTATTGGTGTTTGCTCTTCTTTTTCAGATTCCAAAGCACCTGCAATTTTTCCCATTTCTGTGTTCATACCAATTCTAACAACAACACCATGTGCTCTGCCATATGTTACAGTGCTACCCATAAACGCCATATTTAATTGGTCACCAAGTGGCACAACATTTTCTGTTATTAAATTGATATTTTTTTCAACAGGCACACTTTCGCCTGTTAGCATGCTTTCTTCAATTTTTAAACTTGCACATTCAAAAAGTCTTAAGTCTGCAGGAACTATATCTCCCGCCTCTAAAATAACAACATCACCAACAACCAAATCTTCTGTTTTAATTTTTTGAATTTTTCCATCTCTTAAAACTTTGGCATATGGTTTTGTTATCTTTTTTAGGTTCTCCATTGTTTTTTCAGCATTATTTTCCTGCACTAATCCGATTATTGCATTCAACAACACAACAAACATTATAATTCCAGCATCCAATAATTCGCTTGCGCTTTTTTCAACAATTGCAATAACAACGCTTATTAAACAAGAAACCAACAAAATTAAAATTAAAACATCTTTAAATTGTTCTAAAAATTTAACAAATAAACTTTTTTTCTTTTTTTCTTGCAAAACATTTTTGCCTTGCTGTTGTTGGCGAATTAATGCTTCTTGCTCACTTAAACCATTTTCACTTGATTTAACACTTAAAAACACATCTTCAATTGTTTTGTTAAACATAAAATCTACCTTTTCCCTTATTAAAAATTAAAGCCCTTTAAAAGGGTTTAATCTTGTTTTTTAGAACGACGTTTATTTATTTGAGCTTTTGTTTCTGCCTTCATTTCTTTAACATTTATTTTTAATTGTTTCTTTTCTTGCTTTATCATTAATTTATCTTTTTTGTTATCATCCATTATAGCAGCGTTACCATCATTAAAGTAAATAATACCTATTGTGTTTTGTCCACAATGTGATGTAACAGTTGCACCAGCAGTTGCTTCAATTATATTTTCAAAATTTGCATTTTCTTTTATAACTTTATAAGCTGCTTCAATCATTTCTGGAGTTGCTGTTGAATATGTTAAAAAGCAATATTTTAAATCTGGTGTGCTAAATTCTGCAAAAGTATCTTTAACATAACTTTTAACAACATCTTCCATTTTGCCACGATATTTTTTATGCATACCCATTTTGCCATTGCTTAAAATTATGCTTGGTCTTATTTTTAATAAATTTGCACCTAATAATTGCAAGCTTGAGCATCTGCCACCTTTATGCAAATAATCTAATTTTTCAATAACAAAACTTGTTTGAACAGCACTTCTTCTTGCGTTAACTTTTTCAACAATTGTTTTAACATCTTCACCTTTTTGAATAAGTTCACTTGCATAAAGCAATAATAAACCAATTCCTGTTGTTAAATTTAATGTGTCAATAACATAAACATTATCAAAATTTTTAGATGCATTAACAGCATTATTATATGTTGAAGAAATTTCACTTGAAATGCACATATGAATAACAGCATCTGCATTTTCCAACATTTTTTTAAAAAACTCTGTGTAATCATATTCATTTATTGCATTTGTTTTTGGCAAAATTTTATTTTCTTTAACATATTCAAAAATCAATTTTGGAGTTATATCAATTCCATCAAATTTTAATTCATCCCCAAGAGTTATTCCAAAAGGAATTACTGTTATGTTATTTTTTATTAACAACTCTTTTGGTAAATCACAAACACTATCACTAGTTAAAACAATTTTCATATTTCACCTTTAAAATTTTTATTTGCTTAAAAATAATATAATTATTAAGCCTAATAAAGTATATTATATTCAAAATATATAGTCAAATTTTAAGTTTAACATTTTAAATATTATTAACTTTATTTAAAAAATCAACAATAAATTTTCTGTCGAAAAGCTTAACATTATTTTTTTCTGCCAAACTTATTGCGCTTTTTGAAAAGTGCCAATTGGTTATAACACAAGCATCTTTAATTTTATAATATTTTCTAGCTGCAACAATTTCTTGAACTGCAGAATTCCCAACTAAATGGTTATAATACAACTTTGTTTGAACAATCATTTTTCTAAACCATTTTTTTGCAATAATATCCGCACCATAATCGTGGCTCTTTGGAGTTTTTTTAGTTTTCCAACCATAATATTGTAAAATTAAACAAACAATTTCTTCAAATTCTTCTCCATTTATTGCATCGATATTATCAATAGAAACTTCAAAAAAAGCACTCTTTATTTTGCCTTTTTTATAGTTTGTATATTTTATAACAAACAACACAATAAGTATTATAAAAATAACACTAAAGATAAAATACCACATAATTCACCTTTCTTTTTATTATAATTATTATACATAAAATCAAAAATTTAACAAAGAATTAACATTGTAAAAAAATAAAAAGTAAGTTGTCTTACTTTTTATTTTCTTCAGGAGTATGCCATTTCCAAGAAGTAACTTCCGGCATATCTTCGCCATACTCTGCAATATAGTTTTTATGTTTAACAAGCAAATTCTTCATTTTTTGAATTAAATGGTCATCTTTTGTTTCGTAATGCAATTTGTATAGTGCAGAAATAACCAAATTAAATCTATCAACTTTGTTTTGAACTCTCATATCAAAAGGAGTTGTTATTGTTCCTTCTTCCATATATCCAAAAACATTAAAGTTTTTATTATTTCTATCACGAATAAGTTCGTAAATCAATTTTGGATAACCGTGGAAAACAAATATAACAGGTTTGTTTTTTGTGAAAATGTTATCAAATTCTTCTTGAGATAATCCGTGAGGATGTTCTTCTTTGTTTTCTAGTTTAAATAAATCAACAACATTAACAAATCTAATTTTTATATCTTTTAATTCATCTCTTAAAATTGTTGTTGTTGCAAGTGCTTCTAGTGTTGCAGTGTCACCACAACTTGCAATTACTATATCCGGGTCTTGACCTTGGTCATTGCTTGCAAAATCCCAAATCCCAATTCCCTGAGTGCAATGTTTAACGGCTTGTTCCATTGTTAACCATTGATAACTTGGATGTTTTGAAGCCACAATAACATTAATATAATTTTTAGTTTTAACAATATGGTCAAAACAAGATATTAAACAGTTTGCATCTGCTGGCAAATAAATTCTTGCAACATCTGATTTTTTGTTTGCAACGTGGTCTAAGAAACCAGGGTCTTGATGAGTGTATCCGTTATGGTCTTGTTGCCAAACGTTAGAAGTTAACAATAAATTTAAAGAAGAAATTGGTCTTCTCCAAGGCAATTCGTTGCAAACTTTTAACCATTTTGCATGTTGTGAAACCATTGAATCAACAACTCTAATAAACGCTTCATAGCTTGCAAAAGCACCATGTCTGCCTGTTAAAATATACCCTTCAAGCATACCTTCACATAAGTGTTCAGATAAATAAGAGTCCATAATTCTTCCATCTTTGCTTAAAGAAACATCTGTGCTTAAAATTTCTGCATTAAAATCTCTGTTAATACCTTCAAACATATGATAAAGCCTATTACTCATAGCTTCATCTGGACACCATAATCTAAAGTTTTTATTATCCCAATTTAGCTTATAAACATCACGAATATATCCGCTTAGTTCAAGCATGTCTTGCGCTTTAACAGAACCAGGGCTTGGAACATCAACTGCGTAATTTTTGAAATTTGGCAAACGCAATTCTTGAAGCATATTTCCGCCATTAGTATTAGGGTTTGCACTTATTCTTTTGTTACCTGTTGGACAAATTTGAGCAAATCTTTTCTTTAGTTTATAGTTTTCATCAAATAATTCGTCTGGATTATAACTTAGTAACCATTCTTTTAACAAATCCATATGTTCAGGCTTATCCATTGTGATTGGAATTTGATGAGCTCTAAAACTGCCTTCAATTGTTTGACCATCAACAACCTTTGGTCCTGTCCAACCTTTTGGAGTCCTTAAAACAATCATAGGATAAAATGGTCTGGCCATATTTTTATTTTTCTTTGCTTGTGTTTTAATTTTTTCAATATCTTCAATGCACGCATCCATTGCTTTGGCCATAATTTTGTGCATTTTCATAACGTCATTGCCTTCAACAAAATATGGTTTCCAGCCACAACCGTGAAAGAAATTTTCAACTTCTTTTTTGCTAATTCTTGAAAAAATTGTTGGATTTGAAATTTTATATCCGTTCAAATGTAAAATTGGCAAAACAACACCATCTGTTGCAGGGTTCAAAAATTTGTTTCCGTGCCAAGATGTTGCAAGAGGCCCTGTTTCTGCCTCCCCATCGCCAACAATAACTGTTGCAATCAAACTTGGATTATCTAAAACAGCACCAAAAGCATGCGCTAAAGAATAACCCAATTCCCCACCTTCGTGAATAGAACCAGGAGTTTCTGGAGCAACGTGGCTAGATACTCCACAAGGGAATGAAAATTGTTTGCATAACTTTGTCATTCCGTCTTTATCTAATCCAACGTTTGGATAAACTTCACTATATCTTCCTTCTAAGTAACTATTGCTTAAAAAGAAATTACCACCATGCCCTGGACCAGAAATTAAAAGCATATTTGTGTTATATTTGTTTATAACCCTATCTAAATGAGCATAAACGAAGTTTTGCCCAGGAACGGTTCCCCAATGACCAACTATTTTTTTCTTAATATGCTCTGGTTTTAGCGGGTCCCTTAATAATGGGTTGCCTTTTAAATATAATTGAGCAACGCTTAAATAATTAGCGGCCCTAAAATAACCATTTAAGTTATAAAAATATTCTTCACTTGAAAATTCATCAACTTTTTTGTTAAACATTTTTTCCTCTCTATTTTGCAATTATTTCTTATTTTAATACATTTTATAAATTTTTCCTAAAAATTTTTAACACTTTAAGTAAAGTTTAACTTGTTTTTTTGTTTATTAGCTTTTTTAAAACAAATATTGTAAAACTGCAAGTTATATTTAATTCGTTAACACTTTCCAATTTGTCTTTTTGAACATTGCTTGATGTGTAAAAATACGGTGTCATTTTAAACAAATTTTGCAAATCTTCTTTGTTCGAAATTTGTATTGTATATTTTAAATTTAACTTATCCACAATTTTAAATTTGTTAAGCATATAATTAACAAAATCTTTTTCTTCTAAATTAATAACTTTTTCATATAAAACATTTTTTAATTCTTTTAAATGTTCGCTACCTGCACACACAACAATAACAAGTCCATCATCTTTTAAAACCCTTTCGAACTCTGTTGTGTTAAAAGGTGCAAAAACGTTAGTTATAAAGTCCACAGACTTACTCCCAATTGGCAACGAATTAACACTTGAAACAACATATTGAATTTTATTGTTTTTAACCGCCTTATGAATTGCAACCTTTGAAATATCCACTCCAAAAATTTTTGCATTTAAGTTTTCAACTTTTGCAAGATTATTTGTATAATACCCCTCTCCACAGCCAGCATCCAAAACAACAATTTCATTATTTGTGTTAGAGATATTTTTAATAACAATTTTGTTTAATTCTTCGCTTAAAGGTTTGTAATAATCTTTTTCTAAAAACAATTTCCTTGCATTAATCATAATTTCGTTATCGCCAGGGTTTAAACTGTTTTTTTGGTTTGCAAGCATTAAATTAACGTAACCTTTTTTAGCAATATCAAAAGTGTGTTTATTCGAACACACAAATTGATTATTGCTTTTAATTAATAAATTTTTACATTTAGGACAAATCAACATATTAACACCATAAAAAAATTAATCATAAATATAACTAAAACAATTTATATTTTAATATAATTTATTTTACAAAATTTTAAAACAGTTGTAAAATTATAACAATAAAGTTTGTTAGTATTTACTTGTCATATGGCAAATATTATGCTAAACTTTCAATAATAAAAAAGGAGTTAATTATGGCAACAAATCAAAACAAAAAAACAACTACAAAAACAACTACTACAACAAGAAAATCAAGCACTTTTTGGGGGTTGAACAAAATTTCAATGTACACAATAGTTGCTGTTGCAATTTTGTATGTAATTTCACTATTGCTAGCTTGTGTTAATGTTAACCTAAAAGTTGTTAGTGCTTTGCAAGGTGTTGCAACTGCAATTATGATTTCTATTGTTGCAGTTTTAGCTTGGCGTTATGTTAAAGCAAAACCTGCGGTTTGGAAAGTTTTATATGTTATTTGTTTATTACTTGTTATAGTTGGAATTATTGTTCCACTAGTTATTTAATGCGTAAAATGGGCCCACTGCCCATTTTTTGCTTTTTATAACTAAATAAAAATATCATTGTTTTTTAATTTATATAGTACATATATTCTTAAAAATTTTGATATGTCAAAGTATAGTTAAAACTATATTTGCATATAAATTTTAAAAGGAGGTTGCAAAATGAAATCTTACTTTAATTGGTGGGATGATGGTTCTGATGAAATTATAGACGAAACCACTACAACATATCCACTTGGCGATGACGATATCGACGAGGAAATAAGCTTTCCTACCTCAATTTATGATTCTGGCATTTACATAGATGAAGATTAATAAAGTTTAATAAATCGTTAATAAATACTTCACAAAATTAAATAAGAGTTGAAATTATTGTATACATTACGAATTTGAAAATGTAAACCAATACCTAAAAGATAAAGACACTAATACTCTTATAAATTCTTCTAATACAAATTGTGAAGGTTTTTGTAACAATTAAACTACTTATTATTCTTGCAAATACAAAATAATTTAAAAATACGCAACTTATAAAAATAATTATTAATTAAACAACTAAGTTGACATAATATAAAATTTAATATAATTATAATTAAAAAACTTTTATCCACAGAATTATTTAACAATAAAAAAATTAATATATAAGGAGGTATCATTATGGCAGACGATTACGACGATCAAGACGACAGAAGCTATCCTATGGATGATGACGCTGATGTTCATGAAGAATACGATGAAGGCCGTTTAGATTTTGGGATGCATATTGAATACGAATCAGACAATAGTTATGATGATGACAATGACTAATTAAAATAGTTAAACATTAATATTTTTTAATTATAAAAAAATTGTATAAATTTATATAATATAGAAAGGAGATTCTATTATGGCACACTATTACGACGATCAAGACGACAGAAGCTATCCTATGGATGATGATGTTGATATTCTTGAAATTATCGAGGATGACAGACCTGATTTTGGCATATATGATGACGATGATAGCGATGGCAGTGATGATGAATAATTGAAACAAAAATATTTTCACTTTGTTAAAAATTCTGTAAATTTAGATAAAAATTTAAAAAGGGGGTATCATATGACACACAAATACGACGATCAAGACGACAGAAGCTATCCTACAGACGGCGACGTAGATATTCAAGAAATATATGATAATGGCGAAACTGATTTTGGTATATATAATGACTACGACAGCGATGATAGCGACAGCAGTGACGATGAATAATTAAAAGAAAAAGAGAAAGCACCTTAAGATTGCTTTCTTTTTTATTTAATTTTATAATAATGATTAATATGTGCTTTAAAATTTATTGACAAATTTTTATTTTTACTATATAATAAAATTACTTTTTGCGCTATTAGCTCAGCTGGATAGAGCGTTGGTCTACGGAACCAAAGGTCGAGCGTTCGAATCGCCCATGGCGCACCAAATATTTATAATAAAAAATCTAGCAACAATGCTAGATTTTTTGTTTTCAATGTGAAAATATTTTTGCAATAACTCTGTTTTACTAGTTATTTCACAAATTTAGTTTCAAACCTTTTATTATTTATGGTTTACAATTTATTTTATTAAACATTATCCTCTTTTAAAATATCATAGCACAAATCTTCATAAAAGTCATTAGCGCCATTTTCATTATCTAATTTTTCAACTAATTTTTGGATAACTTCTTTATCTTGATTTTCAACATTAACTGCATTTTCAATTTGTTTTAAGTTTTCAATAAATTCATTAAAAGAATTGGCAACTTTCATAATACTATCCCAATCATCATGCATCATAAAATATATAGGAAAACCCTTTGTTCCAGCATCTGCAATGATAACATCGCCAAGGCTTGTTTCAAAACCAACAACATAAAAATTTTCACCTATTAGTTCATTCCATTCTTTAATGGGTTTGTTTTTAATAGGATTAAATCTAAAGCCATCTTGTGCTTGTACAAAATTGTCAGAATCAATAATTTCTAATATTGCAACATCTTTTATTTTAAAAACCTTATAGTTGTTTTCTTTTAATTTTCTAATTAATATCTCCATCTATTCCTTCCTACAACATACACATTATATCATGTAACAAATTAATTCGTTAGTTAAATTTTTATTTAACAATTCCTAATATTTAATCATTATAGCTTTCTTTATTTCTTTAATTTATCTAAATTTCTTTTATAATTATTTTCAACATTTGATAAATTAGACCATTGTCCAACAACGATTTCATCACCTTCTCTAAATTTTTGAATGTCATTATGTGCTTTTAAAACGCTTTCAGTTGGTTTAATTTTGTCCCAATCAATTTCTCCCACTTTTTCCAACAATGCTGTTAACTCATTATTAATTTTAACTGTTTCTTCATAATTTTCATTTTCGAAAGATTTTGAAACTATTGTTCCTAAATTTTCCTTTAAAGAAACAAATAATGAAACACAATATTCTCTAACATCTTTAAACACATCTTTTTGAATATCTGTTAACTCTTCATATTCTTTGCTTTTTTGGAACTTTTCATCCAAAATTATATATTTACCAAATCTACTTAATTCTTTAATAATATCATTTTTTATTTTATAATTTTCTTTTTGCAAAGTATAATTAGAAATTTTTTCTTTTGATGCAACATATTTTTGTGGCAAAGGCCTTGCTATTTGCACATGTTTTAATGTTTCTTTCATTTCTTGTTCAGAAACTATACCATCGTTAAGCAATTTATTAAAATATGGCATCATTTCTTTATTGAAAACAAAACTTAATTCAGACATATCTTTTCCGCTTAAAGTTTCACCACTCATTGAATGTTGAATCATATTTGATAATATTATGTTAGATACAACTGACATAACTTGACCTTGTGCAGTTTTATCACCTTTTAAGTCGAAATATTCTTTATATGTGTGGTCTTTATCTTCTCCATTGTTTAACTGCTCAACAATAATTGAAACTTCGTGCCCATTGTCTAAAACATTAATTCCATTTTTCCTCATTGCTATCATTAAAGGAAACATAAGCTCTGAATCCGCTTTTGAAAACATATGAATTGTTGTAAATTTTGCCCTACCCAAAGGAATGCGACTTGTAACATCAATCACACAAACTTGCGCCATTAATTCTTCAACTTCCTTATCAGAATATTTTCCGCTATCTATTAAATCCTTTTCCATTAATTCTGATATATTTTGAATTTTTTTCGTTGCAGCACAATAGCCTGCTATGTTAATTTTACGCAAATCTTTTTTTAAGCATTCAACGGTTTTATAACTTCCGTCACTATTAAATAAAATTGGTCTAAAATATTTTTCATAAATCTCTTGCGGTTTGCCTACCGATGCTGAAAGAAACTGTATCCCACAACTCTCAATATCTTCCCAAGAATATGCATCAACTAATTCAACCATATTTTCAGGTTTGGAAACAAATCCAACTGCTTTTCCTGCTGCATTAATTGCACCATTAATGTCTTTTTCAGTACCATCTACTGGAACAAAAGATATTAATGTTGGTCCACTTGTTAAAGAAAAATCTGCAGAAACTTCCTTGATTCCATATGGATGCTCCTCTGATGCTCTGCATTTAATATAAAAAATATTTTTTTGCATTAATTTTCACCTTTTATAATTATACTTTAGTATATAAAAATTATCATTCAAGGTCAATATGTTTTGAATTTTTAACCTAGTTTTAAAATATTTAGTAAGTATAATTTTATAACCAAATAATATAGTTTGTTTACTTTAATTGTTTTAAATTATAATTAATGCTAAAATCTATAAATGAATTATTTTAACTTATAATTAATTCTAATAAATTTATAAAGGAGAATTTTATGAGTAGAGAATATCTTAATAAAACTGTTGTTGTTAAAATGGATAGACCAATGGGTAGCACCCACCCTAAACATGGTTTTATTTACCCTGTAAACTATGGTTATATTCCAAACACTATTTCTGGTGATGGTGAGGAATTAGATGCATATGTTTTAGGAGTTTTTGAACCACTTAAAACTTTTGAAGGAAAAGTTATTGCAATAATTCATAGGGTAAGTGACAATGATGATAAATTGGTTGTTGTTCCTGAAAACAAAACTTACAGTGATGAACAAATAAGAGCATTAACAGAATTTCAAGAACAATGGTTTAAGTCTGAAATTTGGAGAAATTAATAGATAATTAATAAAATATTAAATATCCTTAAAAAAATCAATAGAACCTTTTAATTTTTTTAATTTAAAATAACATTATTAAAATTTAATTCAACCTTGCGTTAGACTACAAAAACAAAAAGAACTCTATAATTTAGAGTTCTTTTATTTTTTAAAAATTTTTGCAAAAAATTTATTAGTTTTTAATATCTAATGATATCATTTAACATCTTCTTGAAAACCATTAGAATAAACAAAACTAAAACCATCTGCAAGTTCTTGAACTATAATAAAATCAGTAACATTTCCATTTTTATATTCCACAGAAAATTTATCTGCAACATTTGTTTGTTTAATTTTGTATTCCACTTTTCCTAATTTAGCATCAGCGAATTCCATTTCAACAAAAGTTTTGTTGTTTTCTTTTTCTATTTCAAATTCAGTTTCAGAGATTTTTATGCCGTTTTCGTAAACTTCATATTCATATTCAACTTCATCATTTTCCACTTCTTGTTTAATAACAACATAATTATTAGGGTTTTCTAAACTTATGGTTTTAAACTCAATTGAAGATTCTTTTTCGTTTCCTTCAACTTCGAACTCTCTTTTGCCTTGCACTTTAAATTCCAAACCGTCAACAAGCATAATTCCAACAAGATTAGTTGAAACTTCCACCTCAACATTTTCGTCTTCAATTTCTTTATTTGTTTTTGTTTCTGTTTCGTTATAATACATTTTATATTCACTTGTTGTTCCGCCATAGTTTGGCAAACTAATTTTCATAACAAAATTATATGTTCCAAAATATTCATCATTATCTAAAACCTTTGTTGTTGTTTGACTTATTCCATTATTAATCATAATTTGGTCAAACATTTGAATACCACATTTAATATTGCTAACATCACTGTTTGAAATATGGGTTGGGCGTGTTTGTGAACTTGTTAACAAATTTTTAGCAACATTCCCTTCTAAATCTTTTAAGTAATTTGCACCAGACACTGCACTCATAGCATAAACATCTTTTGCAACAATGTTAATGTTGTTGTTCTTTTTACATCCACCAAGACCTAAAGATAAAGTGGCAAAAACAGCGCCAACAACCGCAACTGTTATAAAACCCTTCTTCATAGCACAGCCCTCCTATTTATATTTATTATTAATATGTTACCATTTTTTATTATTTTATCAAATAAAAATTCATTATTTTTTATTTTTATGCAAATATGACTTAACATAAAAAAGGCAAATAATTTTGCCTTTTTACTCTTTTATTAATTTTTCTAATTTACAAGCATTCTCATAACATTTTTGCAATGCTTCCTCTTCACTTAAATTGATTGGATTTCTATTCAACATAATTTCATAATCAAGAGAAACTGTGTTTGCTTGTTTTAATTGCTGTGCAACTTTTTTCCAATTTATACTACCAAATTGATTTAATGTGTGTTGGTCACAAGTGCCATTATTATCACTTAAATGAATTGCCACAAGTTTGTTGCCAAACTCTTTTAAGTGGTTGCGTTTTCTTTCAAATACGTGATTATGTCCACTATCGTAACAAAAACACAAATATTTATTATTTATATTTTCAAAAACATAATTAAAAGTTTCTGGAGCATCTATATTTTCGATTGCAAGTGGCAAGTCATATTTTTCACATACTTTTAATATTCTGTTTAATCTATGAATTCCAATTATATTGGGTTTTCCATTTAAGTGAACAACCAAACAAGTGAAACCATATTTTTTTGCAATTTTAACTTCTTTCTTTAGTTGGTTTTCAATTTTATCTCCAATCTTGGAATCTTTAAAAAAATATTTTAATTCACTTTTCACATAACTGCTGTGCAATGAAGATAATTTTAAGCCCAATTTTTTTGCAATTTTAACTTGTTTCTTTAATGTTCCGTTTTGATTTTTAAATTTTTTATCTGCAGAAGTTATTATGCAAGAGAACCCTGCCTGCTTAATTCTTTTTAACCTTTCTTTAATATCTCCATCGTAACCAAAAAAAGTTGTTATTCCCTTATCCATAAATTTCTCTCTTGTTTTATTCATTTTATTCATAAAAAAAATATCACAAACGAACAAATTTTCAAAACCATTTTTGCAATTTATAAAGCTTTTTTAAAAATAAAATTAAAACAAAAAAAACGGAATTTTCCGTTTTTTTAATATTAACTAACTATTTAAATTTTCAACCTTTATTTTGAAGAGTATTATCTTTTCTTTGCATCATTAATTCTATCGTTAATTCTAGTTTCATTTTTAATTATAACATTTTGTGGAATTTGTGAACAACCTTCAATTGTTGAATCTTCTAAAATAACATTACCACTAATTTTAGATTTTTTTATTGATACATTTCCATTAACTTTTACGTTATCTTTTAATGAAGCATTTGATATATTAACATAATTTTTTAATTTAACTTTTCCACAAATGTCACTATCAACCATTAATCCATCGCTATTTATTTCAACATCATCACTTAATTCAGAATTATTAATTTTTATATTTCCAAAAACTCTGCAATAGCCCCTAACGTCGCTTTGATTTTCAATTTGCACATGACCACCAATTTTTGCATGATCTCTAACAGAACTTAATTCACTAATTTTTGCAAAACTGCAAACAAAAGCTTCACCATACACAGCGCTAGTTCCAGAAACCTTTGCATTGCCACTAACTAATGCATTATCGGAAATAATTGCACTATCAAAAATAATTGCATTATCTCTAATAAGTGCATTATCCATAACCACGGCATCATCGTAAACCATAGCATCACCACAAATCCAGCAATCACCTTTTTGTGATAAGTTATTATAACTTTCAACCCATCCACCAAATTGTCCGGCTTTAACATTTTCAAAATCTTTCAATGCTTGAATTCTATACAATTTTCTTCCGTCTTCTAAAACCTTTTCTTCACTTGTTAATCTATATTTCATAAAACCTCTCCTTAGTTACTTAATTATAACACCGTCAATTATCAAAATCAATAGCTAGTTTTTTAAATGCAATACAAAACACTTCCTAGTTGGGAAATTTGCATTGATAATTTGAAAAAAAACTTCCGTTTTGTGAAATAAAATATTGACAAGCTATTAGAAATATTTTAAAATGGCTAAAAGGTGGTAATATGGAATATATATCTATAAGACAAGCAAGTGATAAATTTAATTTAACAACAAGACAAATAAGAAACTTATGTCAATCTGGTAAAATTCCTGGAGCGACTAAAGTAGATAATATGTGGATAATACCAAGTAGTATAACAACATTATCAAAATCCAAAAAAGATTTGTTAGGCTCAAAAATTAATAATTCTGATGAGATTTATGGATTAAAATATAATTACGTTATAATTCATGGAACATTTGGACATCCAGGAGAAAATTGGTTTCCTTGGTTGGCAGAAGAAATTGCAAAATTAGATAAAAGTGGAAAAACACAAAAAGAAGATATACTAATTCCCCACTTTCCATCTTCTGCCTGTTCAGATTACGATTCTTGGAAAAGCGTTTTAATGGGGTATATAGATAGCGGTATTGTTAATAAAAAAACAATTTTTATTTGCCACTCTCTTGGACCTTTATTTGTATCAAGAGTTTTAATTGAAGAAAAAGTAAATGTAAAAGGTATGATATCTGTTGAAGCGGCAGCAAATCACATTATGGGCAACCCCGCTTTTGATAACATAAATAAAACATTCTTTGTTCCATCTTGGGATTATTTAAACAAGTTAAAATCTTATGTTGACTTTAATTATTGTTTTTACACAGATAATGACCCCCATGTTCCATACAACATATTAAAAGAATATGTTGACCACGCGGCAACAAAAACTTTCTTTATTCCAAATGCTGGACATTTTAATGAAGCATCTGGCTACAAAACTTTTCCGCAATTATTAGAGTTAATTAAAACTATTGAGAAAAGTGAAGTTGTTGATGAAGAGAAGATACAGGAAGTTGAAATTAACACAACTGCGTGGGATAAAAAACTTTCTCACACTTGGACAAATATGACTTGGCCAAACAGACCATCAATAAGCGAACTTTCTGTTTACACAGATATTTTAAGAAAATCTCAAAAAAGAAATTTAGAACAAAAGAGTTGTTTAATTTTAGGTTCTAATGTTGAATTTAGAGATTGGGCATATGAAGAAAATTTAGACGTTTCCATTATGCATAATAACGAAAATTATCATTTGGCAACATATCGTGAATTAAGACATAAAAACGCACCATATAAAATAATATTAAGAGATTGGCGTGAAATTGATTTTGATAACTGTTATGATTTTATTGTTGGCGACGCATTAATTGGAAATTTAGATAATGTTAAATTAGATGATTTTATGAAAAGGGTATCAAAATCATTAAAACCTGGAGGATATTTTTTATCTAAAAGTTATTATTTCCCTCAAGATTATAAAATTAAAACGCCTGAACAAATATTTGAAGAATACAATAAAAATGAAAAATTTTTCAACCCAATAAGTTGTTGCATATTTGATTTAACAATGCTAAGTTTAGACAAAAATAATATTGTTAACTTTCAAAAGATTAATAACATAATTAAAAACGCATATAAAAAACAATTAATAGATAAACCAACCTATGAAAAACTTTCTAATATTGGTTTAGATCAAATGAATTATAAGTTTTATGTACCAAACTACACTGATTATATTAATATAGCAAACAAATATTTTGTTGTTGAAGAAATAAAATTCACTAACGATATTGGTAGCGAAAACTTCCCACTAGTTATATTAAGAAAAAAATAACTCTAATTACTTTTACTAAATAATAAAGTTTAATAACAAAAAAAAGAACGAACTAAATTCGTTCTTTTTGTTATGCATTATAGAATTTTAAAACTGCTCCCAAAGCGTTTCCGTTATAAAATAAGTTTAAACACTCACCATTGAAGAATTTTTGAACATTTTGTTTCGCTTCATCATTGAATCCATCATAATATTTTAATGGTTTTAATGGGTTTTCAGTATCTGTTGGATCAACATACATCAAGCCATCAAAAGTTGGTATTTGACTTTCACCTTCGCCTGTCATACCTGTTATATTCACAGTCATTAATACACCGTTTGATTCAAAGAATGGCAATGCTTTTGCCTCTGGTTTTAAAGTTAAAATTGCTTTAATTATTGGATTTTGCATATTAAGTATATCAATGGTTTTATCATTTTCAACAATTTCAACTTTTCCAAATAATTCTGCTGAGTTTGTTAATGGGTTATTAGCAAACACCCCACATAAAAATTCTATTTTTTCATCGTTATTCATAAATGATTTAACATTCTCAATTTCACCTTTGTTAAATAATGTTGTCGAATCATCAACAAAAGCTTTATTAAATGATTTTATTAATGTTGCAATTGCTGTTGCTTTGTTATATGCAAACCAAGCTTCAGTTCCTGTAACAGGTGCCGAAATTTCAGAATCAACAATTTTAACATTAGAATAACTATCTTTATTTTTTTCTGGGTTGACGTGTGTTGCAATTATAATTGGTCCGCCAGAACCTTTTAAAACACAATTAATAATGTTGTTATCTCTTGCGCTCCATAAATAGAACATACAACTAAAAGTATCAAACATTTTTGAATTTTTATATGTGTTAACGTTTGGAATATCTGGGTTAACAGAATTTAATGCATCAATAATAGTTAAGAAAGCTCTAATATTAGAATTTTCTAGATTAAATTCTTTTGCTTTTGTGATAATGCCCATCATACCACCACGAGCATCAAGATTTTCTTGACGTCTTGCATTACCAATAATCTTTAAACTATCAATGTTTGCAACGCCTTGTTGTGTTGATGGAGCATAATCATTATCTCCACCAAATGAAATTAATGCTGAGTGACTAGATGCATTTTCTTCTTCTAAATAAACTAGTGGAACTTGTGAAGCGTTAATTGTGAAGTAGTTTCCGTAAATAGAAAAAGTTTCATATTCCTTAATATCTCTTGTGTATAAAGATTTCCAATCTCTTAAAGTGTTAATATTGTTACTGTTTGTATCCGCATCTCCTTGATTAAACAAATAACCTTTTGGAATATCATCTTTTGTTATTTGCATATTGTTGTGCAAAACTATTCCATTTATTTGTTCATTACCGATATTATTTTCTGCTTTTAATTCTGCCCAAACTGATGCAGTTGCAGTATTATTATCAATTCTGCTTAAATCTGCAGTTGTGTAAGCATTCCAACCATCAACAACCTCACATTCAAAAGTTAATGGTGAAACATCTTCTGCAAACATTGGTTCAACTTGAATTCTAAATTTGTTACCAATTGCTTGTTCAGTAAAATCAAATGTTGAATTTAAGTTATCAACAGCAACTTTGTTTGTTAAATCTTCACCTGTTAATTCAACATATTCACTATTTTGCCACATTTCAACTTTAACTTTGCTTGTGTAAGCAGTTGCAATAAAATCTTCCCCATTTTGATTAATCATTGTAATGATTGGCAAAAATTGAAACGCGTTATCATCTCCAATTTTATATGTATTTGTTCTAACAACAAATTCTTCTTCTGTTTCATCGAAATCAGTTGTTGGATTGTCTTCAACAGGTTTTAAATTGTTTTTGTATGTTGTGTAAAATAATGGTGTTTCAAAACCCAAAATTGTGTAAACGTCTTCTTCTCTTGCGACAACATTAATTTTAACACTTGTTGATAATCCTAAATATTTAATTGTTAATGTTTGTGTTCCAATAACATTTGTGCTAATTGATGAAATCTCCATTTCATCGTTTTTAGCAATTTCTTCGATACTTCCATTTTCATACTTAACCAATAGAACTAAGTTAGATGTATCAAACTCTTCATTAACTAGAACGTTTGTTGAAATGGAATTTTCTTTAATTGCTATAGATTTTGGGTTGCCTTTTCCGCAAGCACTAAGCGTTATTGATGCAAAAACCATAACAAACATTAACGAAAATGTATATAATAATTTTTTCATAATTTTCTCCTTTTAGTTTTAATAAGCAATAATTCTTATTGTTTCAGTTATATTGCTTCCGTCTTTGCTTTTAATTTGAACAGTTAACACCCCCTTTTTTAAAAATGTTATATGTAAACCATCAACTGTTGCAACAGTTGTGTTTTCATCATAAACAAGTGTTGCAGCATCTGCTCCTTTTAAAGTTGAATTATCTGGATAGACCTTATATGTTAGAGTTAAAGTGTTTTCTAACACGTCTCCACCATCAACATAATTAAATCTCAAAGTTTTTGTTCCGTCTGCATTCTCTCTTATTCCTTCATTTGTACATTCAATGTTGGTTATATAAATCATTTCATCGTAAGCTGTTACTTTCATACCAAAAAATCCCACAAATACAATTGCGGCTATATATATTATTCCAATTAATACAATAACAGATTTTTTCATTATTTTTCCTTATAGTAATATTTTATTTTGCTTACGAATGACCAAACTCTATAAACTAAGAAAGCTACTGCAATAGCACAAATTTTAAGCCAAGCAACGTTCACATTTTCCATACTTAAAAATAAACTTATTCCAAAAAACGCAAACGATAAAAAGAATGTTGCAATTGTTGATTTTGTTTCGTTAGGGTTGCTAATATGCCCACCGGTTGTTGCATATTGCGCAGTTTGTGGGTTCATTATATCCATTTCTGCACTCCACAACAAATGTGCTAAATAAATTAAAACAGCAGAAATTGTGAACATTAAAACGTTTAAAACACTTAAAGAATTAAACATCTTAAAAACAACTGCGGATATTACAATTGAAACACTAACAAAAATTGCATTTATAACTAATTTTGGTACTAAATTTTTTATGTATTTGTTAGGCATTGTTTTTATTAAATATGCAGAATTGCCATCTCTACTAAAAACTGACGCCATTTTGCTGTTGCTTGCTAAAGCAATTAACAAAATTATTAATAAGTTAAAAGAAACAGTCATATAATCGCCCAATAACCTAGTACTCATTGAAGCAAATATTTTGTTAAGCAATAGAATTGCAATTGGTATAACAATAAACACTGATAGTATTGTAAAAATTTCATCTGAACTTCTTGTTATAACCAAAGTTTCCTTTTTTAATGCGCTTACAAACGCGCTATGTTTTTTGTTTTTAACTTCTTTATTAATTAATGATTTTTTATATTCAAAAGGTTTGCTTGCCATTTTGAAAAACAATGGTCTGCTTGTTATGAAAGATAATGCCAACATAACTAAAATGTATGCAAAAACAGAAAGTAAAATCCAAATTGTTGAAATGCTAAACAACACAGGAAGTAAGCCAGAATATGTTCCAACAACCAATTGTGTTAGTTTTGTGAAAGGATAAAATATTTGAACAAAAGCATTTAAGAAATCTTGAATTGCCCAAAATATTGTTCCCCAACTTCCAACAATATCTAAATCGGCAGGAATTGCACTAATTATTGTTACAACTCCCCAAATACCAACACCAATAACGCTTGCAAACAACAAAATTCTAAGTATGCTAAAATTCCTTAAGAACATTGTTAAAAGCATTGCAAATATTGATAAGAATGCAGAAGTAACAACCGGAATTGCACTAATTATTATTAAGCAAATTGGCATCCATAAATAATACAAAATTGAAAAACCAGAAATTAAGCCATATGCAAAAAACAACGGAAACAAAAAATATAAATTTTTGAAAACTTCATAAAGATAATAAACAATTATTTTAGAAAAGAACACTTGATTGTTTGTTACGGGCAAAGTTAACAGCACTTGGTTATCCTTTGAAAAGTATAAGCTTTTCATAATTCCGTATGTGCAACTTATTATGGATAACAACTGCATAACTGTGAAAACAACCACAATAACCGAAACAGGAATTATATCTATTAAATGAAACAATTTTAAAAGTTTGCTAACATACAACAATAAATATATAACTGCAGTGATTATTGCAATTGACGCAACAGATAACACAACTTTAGATATTGTTTTTTTCTTTGATTGCAAAAAACTCATATCAATTTTATCTTTAAGTTGCATCATAACCAAAGGTTTTAAAAACTTACTCATTTTTTAATGCCCCTTGTTTATCTTTTATTTTTTTGCTTTTGCCTTTAACTTTTTTATCTTCATTTTCATTATTTTCTTTTTTGTGCTTTTCAACTTTTATTGCATCAACTTTTGTATTATTAACAATGTTCATATAAAACTCTTCTAAAGTTTTTCCTTCTTTTTCAATTTCATCAATTGTTTTAACACATTGAATTTGGCCCTTTTTAATTATGCCAATTCTATCGCAAATTTTTTCAACAACATCAATAATGTGACTGCTAAAGAACACAATGTTCCCTGCTTTTGCGTGTGCTTTCATACATTCTTTAACCTGGAAAATACTGTTAGGGTCTAAGCCTGTTAAAGGCTCGTCCAATATCCAAACTTTTGGGTTATGAACAAGTGCTGCCATTATTGTTATTTTTTGTTTCATACCATGGCTATATGTTTTTATTTGGTTATCAAAAGCACCTTCTAGTTCAAAAATTTTAACATAGTGAGAAATTCGTTTGTCACGGTCTTCTTTGCTTACTTCATACAAATCGGCAATATAGTTAATATATTCTCTGCCTGTTAATTTTTCATACAAAGCATAATGGTCTGGCACAAAACCAATTTGGCGTTTTGCCATAACAGATTGTTTATCCACATCAAAGCCACAAACTTCAATTTCGCCATCTGTTATTGGTTGAATTCCAACAATGCTTTTAATAATTGTACTTTTACCTGCTCCGTTTGGTCCTAAGAAGCCAAAGATTTCTCCACCATAAATTTCAAGGTTTGCATCTTTAACTGCATACACATTACTTGAGCCATATCTTTTTGTGAAATTTCTTAATATCATCTTACTGCTATTTTCTGGATTCATTGGTTCTTCCTCACTTCTACCATTTAACCTGCTTTGCAATGCTAAATAATCAACTTTATATTTTTTTCTTCTTTCTGCCATATCGTGCATTAAGTCAACATAGTTATAACTTTGTTCATATAAGAACCACATTCCCGCACTTGCTATCATATACACAAGCCAATACAAGAACTGATATAGTGGATATAACACAAAGTTTAAATTTCCAATTTTAAATTGCCATTGAACGTTTCTTAAATTTTCTGCCCACAAACCTAATTTTTCAGCAATGAAATCGCTGTTAATAAAGAAGAAGTCAACAGTTCCATAATTTGTGAACCAAGCGTTTATAAATGCAATTAAAACAAAGTAAACTGTGAACGCAACTGCTGAATATATAAATTGTTTAAGTTTTGGTCTTTCATAAATTTTTAATGCAACAAGCAATATTGGCATAAAGAATGCAAGATAGTGGTTATTCCAAAAGTGCAAAACATTGTTTGAAATAACATTGCCTGTTGTGTTTGGCATTGCCATTGCTAAAAATGCACCAAGTACGTTTATAAAGAATGTGAAATAAAACAATTTGTTCCACTTAAACATTAAACATATTGGCACAATATACATTGCAGTGTGACACAAGTGCAAAGGCCAATTTGTTGGATTTGCCCAACTTTGAAATTTGTATGCATTAATAAATGTTATAAGGCCTGCTATTGAAATATACAATAATACTAATCTTCTAACTTTGTATTCTCTGTTTTTAAACGCAAAATAAATAATTAGCGGAACAATTATTGAAAAATATAAAAATATTCTGTGCCATTGTGAAAATTCATCAATTTCAATTAACGGATTCAACTGCCCTAAAAATGCCTGTGGAATAAATGATGGCATTGTTATTATCCACATTGGAATTATGTATAAAAAACTTTTCCAATTTTCTTTTTCAATTTTAAAATGCCCGTTTTCACAAAAAACAATTATGCAGTATGCAAGCATTATTCCAAGTTCAACACCCATTAATAACGCTCTTAAGTTAAATGAATTATAAACAGTGCTTCCAACAATGCCTTGTGTTAATGGATATATAAAAGCCACACAAAAGGAAACAACAATTAAACCATAGCTTTTTATTAGTGTTGCAAACTTCTTTGTTTTAAAAAATGGATATAAAATAACTAACAAAATAACTGAATAGTTAAACCAATTTAGCAACAAAGAAAACACTGTTAATGTTTTGCTATCAATTGGAGAGTTTGTTAATTTGAAAATTTGCTTAATTGCATCTTCTCCTAGCATATACCTAAAAAAGAAAGCAACAGCAAGCGTCAACGACAAAGTTTTTAAAAGCCAACTAGGGAATTTAATCTTTTTTGCTTTTAAAACAAAATACGTTGTTAACAAACCTATTGTAATAAAAAATAAACTTAAAATCTGTGCAACTAACATGTTTTCTCCTTAATGTTTGTTTTTTTAGATTCTAAGTTTGCTTAATTCTATTTAGTTTTAATTAATATGTTTAACCAAAGTTAAACCCATAAATAAACAATCAAAACAAAAGCAATTCATTAGAATCTAACGAATTTTTTGTTTTGTTTTATATATTTAATCTGCAGTTTAAAGTTTTTAAAAATTGTTTTTTAATATTTTTTGTGTTTGAAAAATTAAATTTTACTTTCTCATTCTTATTTGCATTGTTCGCATTTTCAATTGTTTTAGTTCTTGCAATAGTTAAATAACAATAAAAACAAGTTGCTAAACACAAAAAAACCAATAATAACATAATTGCCTTATACAATTTTATTATTAAGTTTGAATTAATTATCATATCTGCAATGATTTTTTCTTGAAGGTGCATTGTGAAATTAATGTTTGCCATTTGCAGCATACTTAAAAAATTTTGAGTTAACACAAAAATTAACAAAACTAAAATTACCATTTTGAAAATGGCTAAATATTTTATATTTTTTAAATTTTTGCAATTGTTTTGCATCAACTTAACACCTTATTCACTTAGTATTATTTATAATATATAAGTTATAAACTTAACTGTCAAGAAAATTGCCAAATTTTGCCGATTTTTAGCACTTAATTAATCAAATTTAGCAAATCCTAATAAAGTTTATTACTTTATTATCTTTATTTTTGTTAGTTATATACATTGCAATTTTCTCCAAACAAAAGCAATTTAAATATTAATAACATAAGCATAATTAACATTTCATTTCAATTGTGCATAAAGTGAAGTGTATAACAAACGAAAAGAGGAATGATATTATGGCTTTTACTGAACGTTTTTCCACCATAGAACGTGGTGGCATTAAATTTATTGGAAACACTTTGGGTTTAAGCAAAGCAACAAACACAAACACCGCAGGACCTTTAGGTTCTATTGGTGCATTCACAAGCTTAACTAACTCAACTGTTCCAACTTTCCCAGAAGGAACAACTTTAAATTATTTATTAAATGGTTCTTCTGCTGTTTTAAACTTACCAGCTGGTTCCAGCATTTTATATGCAGAACTTATTTGGGGTGGACTTTATATTTCACAAACCCAAAACATTTCTGCAGAAATTAACAACCCTATAACTTTCACAATTAATAACACAAACTTTTCTATAACAAGCGACGTTGCAACCAGACAAAATTTAGTTATACCTTCAACAGGAGGTTTTAACTTAGGTTTTTATGTTAGAACTGCCAACGTAACAAGCATTGTTAGCCCAATTATAAACGCAACTTATAGCGTTTCAGCAGTTCCAGCACTAGCCGTTCCAATTGACAATCAAACTTCAGAAACAAATCACGCAGGTTGGACACTTGCCATTGTTTATAAAAACAACTCCAACGTTTTAAGAAATTTAACACTTTGGGTTGGTGGTGCTCCTGTTGGACCAAGCACACCTGTAACAGATATTGCTTTAACAGGATTTTTAACACCTCAAGTTGCGCCAATTAACGGCAAGGCATTTATTTCCGCCCAAGAAGGCGACGCAATAATTGACGGTGACCAATTTCTATTTGGAAAAGACTCGTCTTCACTTGTTGCTATCTCTGGTCCTAATAATCCAATTAACAACTTTTTCTGTTCTCAAATTAACAATGAAAATGGTTTAATTGAAACAAGCGGTACCTTTGGCGATAGAAACGCAAATGCTGCTGCAGGAACAAATATATCCGCAGGCCGTCAAGGTTGGGATATAACCGCAGTTGACATTTCTAGCCAACTAGAAACAAATCAAAATTCTGCCTTGTTCAGATTCACAAGTTCTGGTGATTTATATGTTCCAAACGCACTTGCAACACAAATAGATTCTCTTGGAGCATCTTTAACAATAACAAAATCTGTTGACGACGATATTAAAGTTGTTGGCGAAGAAATAACCTACACTTTAAACATCACAAACACAGGAGAACTTACAGCAAACAACGTTGAAGTTTCAGATGTTATTCCATTAGGTTTAACACTTGTTGATAATACAATATTTGTTGATGGTGTTTTACAACCGAACACTTTCCCAATTATGTTAAACAGTATTAACCCAAGCGAATCTAAACAGATTGTTTATAAACTTGTTGCAAACTCTGTGCCTTCAATAAATCCTGCAGTTAATATTGCAACAGTAAACTATAACTTTGAACCTTTTGCTGGATTCACTGTTAACAACAGTTCAATAAGCAACCCTGTTAGTGTTGCAATATTAAATGAACAAATGAACTTAATTAAAACTGTTGATAAAGTTGTTGCGCAAATAAATGATATTTTGTTGTATAGTTCATTTATTGTCAACAACGGCACACTTAATGCTAAAAACATTGTGTTCACTGATAATATTTCTAATGGAACAACTTTTGTTGAAAACTCTGTTACTATTGATGATGTTGAACAAATTGGTGCAAACCCTGAAAGCGGAATTGATATTGGAGTTTTAGCGCCAACTCAATTTAAAACTGTTACTTTTAAGGTTAAAATTAATAATAACGGCACTACACCAATTGTTAATTCTTCTAGAATAGATTTTGAATCTGTTTTACCAGATGGCGAAACAGTTAAAGGAAGCGAAGAAAGCAACATTGTTTCAACAGATGTTATAACTTATTTATTCTTAAAGGAAAAATCAACTTCTAAATCAAGTTTAGAAGAAGGTGAAACTGCAACTCAAACCATTAATTTAATTAACAACAGCAAGTACACAATTTCAAACATTCAGTTTTCTGATGTTATGACTTCTGGTGCAACTTTTGTTAATAACAGTGTTAAAATTGATGATGTAAGTTTTCCTGCTTTTGATGTTATTTCTGGTTTTGCATTGCCAGACATTCTTAGTGGTGAAAACACAAAAATAACTTATGATATTATTGCAAACAATCCTAAAACAGATGAAACCGTTAATAATTACGGAACTGTTAATTTTACTGTGGAAAGCCCTGAAATAGATCCTGTTAATTTTGTTGAAAACACAAACACAATAACAATAAACTTAACTTCTTTAAATTTAGAATTAATTAAAGAAGTTAACAAAACTTGTGCTTATGTTGGAACAAATTTACACTACACAACCACAGTTAAAAACAATAATTCTTTAAATGTTGAAAATGCATTCTTTAAAGATGAATTATCTAACAATTTAAAATTTATTAAAAAGTCTGTTAAAATTAATGGTATTAACTTTGTGAATTTAGACCCAACTGTTGGTTTTTATTTACCAAATATAAATGAAAACTCACCTGTTGTTGTTGAATTTGATGTTAAAATTTTATGCACAACTTTTGTTAAATACGTTAAAAATATTTCAATGGTTCAAGTTGGAAACGAATCAAGCGTAAAAACTTTTTATAGCAATATTGTTTCAACCAGAATTAAACGCAGAAGAAGATGCAGACCAATAAACATTTATTTATTTTGTGGTTGTTGCAATAATTGTTGCTTATGTAGAATTTTAAAACTAAACAAAAGACGTTGTAGAAGATTAAAATGTTATAGAAATTATTGTTTATAATTTAAAAGTTAAATTAAAGATAGAAACTTAAAATTTCTATCTTTATTTTTTTGCATAATTTAAAAACTTTTGCTTAAACTACTTTTTAGAAAATTAAAAAGGAGTAATTTATGACACAATCAAAAAGTAAAATTTTAAAAATTCAAATCTTATTATTTTTAATTTTTACAATGTTGGCAACTTTCACAGTTTGTAATATCTGCCAAATTAACGCACTTGAAACAAACTGCATTAAAGTTGTTGGAAAAAATGAAATCAAAGTTACACCAGATACAGCAATTGTTTGTTTAGGAGTTTCAACAACAAACTCTTCATCAGAAGTTGCAAGCAAAGAAAATTTAGAAATTATGCAAAAGGTTATAGATTCTTTAATAGATTTTAATATAAATGAAAACAGCATTATAACTAAAGATTTTTATATTCAAGAAAGACAACCTAACAGAAATTCAACATTTTCTGGATATCAAGTTTATAACACTGTTGAATTTACCACTAATGAATTAGACGAATTAAGCGAAATTATTAAAACTGCTTCAGAAAATGGAGCAAATGTTTTTAACGGAATAACTTTTAAACTTTCTGATTTTAGCGAAGCATATAACCAAGCGCTAAACAATGCAATTATGGATGCTCAAACAAAATTAGAACAATTAAATTTGAATTTAGAAGATTATAAAATAACAGAAATTGTTGAAGAATATTGTTATAATTCTTTAAATTCTTACTATAATGCAGATTTATTAAGAAGCACAAATAGCAAAGAATTTAACGTTGGCGAAATTTCAATAAACGCACAAGTTCGTGTTACTTTTGAAAGCATCGCAACAGAAAACGAACAATAATCTTAAAAATCAATAAAAAAGGAACACTGCAATGTTCCTTTTTTTATTTATATTTTTTAAACTTTAACTTGAAAAATAATTTTATTTGTTTCTAATTCAAATTCAAAATTGCTTTTTCTTTGAATGCTATTTAAAATTTCAAAATATTGTCTATTCAAAGCATCTTTAACATTAAAATCAATTTCTGCTATTGCAAAAATATTATTAATTAAAGTTGATATTTCTTCCACCATTGTTTCAGGTATTTCATTAATTTGAATTGCACTATTAGTTATTTGCATTGTTCCACCTAAAACAGAAACATCACTTATTGTTTTAACATAAAAATAATCAGGAAAATCCTTAATTGTTTTAATTTCTTTTTTTAAACTTTTTAAGTTTATTTTTGTGATAGTTAAAACAGAATATTCATTAAAGTTTGTTTTTGTGCTAATGTCGCATTGCAAAATCTCAAAAAAATTGCCAATTTTTTGTTCAACTGCCATATTTAAAAATGCTGAAATTTCGTTAGAGGTAACTTCAAAATTATTGTCTATTGTGTAACTTGTTGCATTTAAAATAATTTCATTATCTTTAAAAAGTGATAACCCATTATTCACAAACTTATTCTTAACATTTTCTTTATCTAGTTCTGTTATTTGCCTTTGTGCATAAGTGTTTAAATCAACAGGAACATTTAGCGCTTCAACATATTTATTAAATTTATCTTTGTTTATACCCAAAATTGTTGTGTTGTTGATTGAATTAACAATTAATAGTATTGCAAAAATAATAACAGCAAAAAAAATTAGAAAAAATTTTAATATTTTGTTTTTAGTGCTTGATTTCATAAAGCGAACCTAATAAACATATAAATAACAGCACCAATAAACAAAAGTTTAAACAAGCAACCAAACGGAGTGAATTTAAATATTTTCATAATAACCTCTAACCTAATTTTAAACATTATATAATCTTAGCAAAAATATGTCAATTAATAAGATTGTAACTAAATTTACTATATTATAGCCATTTTGCAGTGCATTTTAAATATAAAAATTGTAATTTCCATTTTGACAAAGTTAACATTGTTTGATATACTTTAACAAACATTTAAAAAAAGCACTTATTTAGGAAGATTTTTATTATGGAAATGATTAAAAACAAAAAAATAACATCACGTGATGTTGACTTTGCAAAATGGTACACAGATATTGTTAGAAATGCAAACCTTGCTTCTTACTCAAGCACAAAAGGTTGCATTGTTTTTGAACCATATTCTTATGCAATTTGGGAAAATATGCAAAAAACTCTTGATGGAATGTTCAAAAAAACAGGTCACTGCAATGTTTATATGCCTATGTTTATTCCAGAAAGTTTATTAAAAAAAGAAGGTGAACACGTTGAAGGCTTTGCTCCAGAAGTTGCTTGGGTAACTCATGGCGGAAGCAATCAGTTAGAAGAACGTTTGTGTGTTAGACCAACAAGCGAAACATTGTTTTGCGAATATTATGCTAACAAAATAACTTCTTACAGAGATTTGCCAAAACTTTGCAATCAATGGTGCAGCGTTGTTAGATGGGAAAAAGAAACAAGACCATTTTTAAGAACTCGTGAATTTTTATGGCAAGAAGGTCACACTGCCCACGCAACACAAGAAGAAGCAGAAAAAGAAACTTACAAAATGCTAAATGTTTATAAAAAATTCTTTGAAGAATATTTAGCAATTCCTGTTGTTGTTGGTAAAAAAACAGAAAAAGAAAAATTTGCTGGTGCTGAATACACTTTAACTGTTGAAGCTTTAATGTATAACGGAGTTTCTTTGCAAAGTGCAACTTCTCACTACTTTGGTCAAAAATTCAGCAAACCATTTAATGTTAGTTTTATGAACAAAGAAAATAAATTGGAATACGCATACCAAACTTCTTGGGGTTGCACTTCTCGTATGATTGGTGCGTTAATAATGGTTCACAGCGATGACAACGGATTGGTTCTTCCTCCAAAAATTGCACCTAACCAAGTTGTTATAGTTCCAATTAAAAATGATGAAAATGTTTTAAAAGTTTGCAAAAATATTAAAACTGAATTATCTAGAAAAAAAATACGTTGTTTTATTGATGATTCCGACAAAACAGCAGGCTTTAAATTTGCAGAACACGAAATGCACGGTGTTCCTGTTAGAATTGAAGTTGGCCCTCGTGATTTACAAAACGGCGTTGTAACAATTGCAAGACGTGACACTTTGGAAAAAACACAAATTAAAATAAGTGAATCTGCAAATTATGTTAAACATTTGTTAACAGAAATTCAAAAAGATATGTTTAACAAAGCAAAAAAACATAACGATGAACGCACATACGTTTGCAACACTTTGGATGAAGTTAGAAATGTTCTAGCAACTAAACCAGGCTTTATTAAAGCAATGTGGTGCGGCGATAAAGAATGCGAATTAAAAATGAAAGAAATTAACGGATTAAAAAGCCGTTGCATTCCATTTGAAGAAGAACATTTATATGACCACTGCGTGGTTTGTGGAAAGCCTGCTAAACATATGGTTTATTGGGGTGTTCAATATTAAAAACAAAAAAGCATTAATTAACTTAATGCTTTTTTTTATCCCAACAAAATCTCTAAAGCCATCATTAAAACAAAGCCAACAACTGCACCCAAAACCCCTTCGTGCGAGTTTTCTGTTTTAGATTCTGGAATTAATTCATCACAAACAACATAATACATTGCACCGCCAGCAAAAGCCAACAACCACGGCATTAAAATTTCTGTTGTTGAAATTAGCAACACGCCAATTACTCCAAAAATTGGTTCAACAATTCCAGATAAAGTGCCTAACAAAAAACTTTTAGTTTTGCTTACCCCTGCATTTTTGTATGGCAAAGAAATTGCAGAACCTTCTGGAATATTTTGTATAAGCATTCCAATTCCTAACGCAAAAGCACTAGCAATGGTTGTTATGTTGTTAGACATTGCACCAACTGCAAAAGTAACTGCAACAGCAATGCCCTCTGGTATATTATGTAATGTTACAGCAATAAGCATCATATTATTTTGTTTTAATTTATTGTTGCTGCTTTTAAAAACCGTGCCTTTAATTTTTTCCTTTTCAATTAATATATCTAAAACAAACAAAAACAATGCTCCAAAAATCATACCAACTATGCTTGGCAACAAACTTGGAATGCTTAATTTGTTTGCTAGTTCAATTGATGGAATTATTAACGACCAAATGCTTGCAGAAATCATAACACCACTTGCAAAACCTAAAAACAAACGAAACGTTTTTGGGTTTTGTTTTTTAGGAGAAAAAAACACAAAGGAACTTCCTATCACAGTTCCCAAAAACGTGAACATTGTTGAAATTAACGCAAATAAAACAGCCATACTTTAATTTAAAACCCTAATTTTTATATATATATTTATTTAATTTACAAATTATAACAAACTTATTAAGTGATATATTTTTATTAAATTTACATTTTAAAATTATTTTTATATAATAATAAAAACAATAAGAATTGAAGGTAGATATGAAAAAGACAAAAATTATTGCAACACTTGGCCCAGCTTGCTCAAATAAAGAAACTTTAAAACAAATGATATTAAGTGGAATGGATGTTGCAAGGGTTAATTTAAGCCACGGAAATCGTGAAACTAGGTTGCAACAAATTGAATTAATAAAAGATTTAAGAAAAGAACTAAACCTCCCTGTTGCAATAATGCTAGACACAAGAGGCCCTGATATTAGAATAAAAAATTTTGCTAACAATTCTGTTATGATAAAAAAGGGTCAAACTTTTATTTTTAAAGATGGCTCCGATTGCGGAAACGAAAACTATGTTTGCATTAACCATCCAGAAATTTTTGCAATTTTAAAACCACATCAAAAAGTTTATGCAAATGATGGCATGTTAAAATTCACCATTAAAAAAGTTTATAAAAATTTTATAGAATGTGTTGCAAACAATTCTGGGGAACTTTCAAACAACAAAAGTTTGTGCTTCCCTAAAACAACATTAAACATTCCTTATTTAAACAACGATGATAAAAAAGATATTATATGGGGAATTGAACAAAATGTTGATTATATTGCAGCAAGTTTTGTTTCAAGCAAAGATGATATAAATTTAATAAAAAAAGTGTTGCAAAAATACAACGCAAACACAAAAATTATTGCCAAAATTGAAAACTCAACTGGTTTAAAAAACTTAGATGAAATTATTGATAGTTGTGATGGCATTATGGTTGCTCGTGGAGATTTAGGAATTGAAATGCCACTATACAAAATTCCATATTGGCAAAAAACAATCATTTCAAAATGCAATGAAAAAGCAAAAATTAGCATTACTGCAACCGAAATGTTAGAAAGCATGACTAATTCAATAAGACCAACCAGAGCAGAAACAAGCGACGTTGCAAATGCTGTTTATGATGGTTCAAGTGCTGTTATGTTAAGCGCAGAAAGTGCTGTTGGAAAATATCCTGTTGAAGCAATAAAAACCATGGCAGAAATTTGTGTTGAAACAGAAAAAACAATTCAAAAAAGTTTTAACAACACAAACGTGCAAAAAAATCCAACAATAAGTGAAATAATTGCAAATGCTTGCGCAAACATTGCTCAATCAAGTTCTGTTAAAGCAATTGTTGTTTTCTCAACCAGCGGCAACACTGCAAGATTAATTAGCAAATTTAAACCTGCTTGCCCTGTTATTGTTGCAACACCAAAAGAAAAAACATATAACGAATTAGCATTAAGTTATGGTTCACAACCTGTTTTAGACAACATTTACGAAAATACAGAAAGTATGTTTAATTCCAGCATAATGCTAGCAAAAGATTATTTAAAACTTAACAACAACGATAAAATTATTGTTGTTAGCGGTGAGCCAAACAAAGTGGATGGCACAAACTTAATTAAAGTTATAACAATATAAAAAAACACATTTTTAATGTGTTTTTTTATGTTTTAACTTTTTCCTCTGTTTCTTCTTTTTCATTATTCGCACACAAGAAATCAACTAATTGTTTCCTTTGTCTTTTCTCACTAATAACTCCATACACACCGGTAGTTATTGCTGCTGCACCACACACAAAGAAAGATGCAAACAATCCTATAATGCAAGACATTAAAACCATTATAGCACCGCCTGCCCACAAGCTTTCCAGCTTTATGTAAATTGAATCTGATTGCACACCCAAAATTCTTGCTTTTGCAAGCATTGTTTGATAAACAAATATATCTGTTGCAGGATATCCAATTCCTCTTAAAATTGCGTTAACATAGAAAACCCAAGTGTATTGAACAAAAGGCATTATGAATATTCCCGCAGCAAGCAAAGTTGAAGAAATAACAACAACCCAAGTTAAATCAACTTTGTTAAACAAATAAGTAATTCCATATGTTGTTGATAGTTGAATTATATTTAGTGCAGAGTTAAACAATCCAATTGTTGTGAAGTTTTGGTTTTGTTCAATTAAATATATACTAAAAAATGTACCTGCAATATCATAAATTCCAAAGATAAAGAATATTAAAAAATTTTGAAATTTAAAACTTTTAATAAGTTTGTTTAATTTTTTATTTTTTATTTTATCGTTTTCAGCATCACAAACAGCAGTTGAAACAACTTCTCTGTTAAATACCTTATTTTTTGAATTCAAAACATAATACCAAATTAATGGAATACAAGAAATTAAATATAACAAAAGAGAAATTCCAAAAACCAAAATTGGATTTAAAGAGTCTAACATAACCCCACCAAATAAAACGGCAAGAGCCAATCCAATTTGTTCAAAAACTTTTCCAATCCCAACATTCTTTGTTTGTTTAACACCGCACGAATAAATAAATGTCATTTCATTTCCGCTATGCTTAACAACAATGTTTAAGCTTGCCATAATAACATACAAAATTATACCTACAATCAAGTTATCATATATTATCATTAATGCAACATACATAAATAACATTGGAAAAATTCTAACAAGAGGGAATATTTGAGCATATTTTCTTGCAAGCGGTTTTAACAAAAAAGTCCAAACAACTCTTAATGTTAGTGCACTAAAAAATGCAAGCAATGCATATAAACTGCTTTCGGACACTTTTGCGATTATTGAATATGAAAAGCCAAGTGCAATGTTAGAAGCAAAGTTTGCTAGCAATTTATGAAAATTCAACAGTTTATACTGCATCTTTTATTTCTCCCTTTTTATAATTTAATAAAAAATTCTTTTGTAACAGAACAAACAGGGCAAATAAAGTCGTCTTCTAATTTACCCTTGTGTTCGTAACCACACATTTGACATATATATCTTTCGTTTTCAATTGTTGAATTATTAACGCCCAAATCTGAACTTCTATCAACATATGAAGTGTGCAATAACTCTTCTGCTTTTTCGCTTAATGGTTTGCCATAAAAATTGCTATACACTTTTTGTATTTCAGAATTTTCGTATGAACTTTTTAATTTTGAATTATTATCTTTTTCATACAAAGCAGAAATTCTGCTTTCTTTTAGCTCATTTGAATTTTCAAACACTTTTGGTTGTCCGCCACCACCTATGCAACCACCTTTGCAAGCCATAACTTCAACAAAATCGAAACTTTCTTCGCCTGATTTTATTTGTTTAATTAATTCGTTTGCGTTTGCAGTTCCATTAACAACTGCAACTTTTACAACATAATCCCCAATTTTAATTTCTGCCTTTCTAACGCCTTCAATTCCTCTAACTGAAGAGTTTTTAATAGAACTAAAATCAACGGGTTTATTTGTTAACAAGTAACCAGCAGTTCTTAAAGCAGATTCCATAACACCACCTGTGTTGCCAAATATTGCGCCGCCACCTGTGTATTCACTCATTAAAGAATCAAACTTTTCATCCTTTAATTCAGAAAAATTAATATTATCTTCTTTTAACCATTTTGCTAGTTCTCTTGTTGTTATAACATAATCTGTATCTCTAATTGTTTCATCATTAACTAACTTTCCGCTTGTGTTAAATTCTGGTCTTTTTATTTCAAACTTTTTAGCGGTGCAAGGTGTTAATGCAACATGAACAATCTGTTTTGGGTTAAGCTTTTTCTGTTCTGCAAAATAAGTTTTTACTGTTACGCCTTGCATAGCAATTGGGCTTTTTGCTGTGCTTAAGTTTGGAATTAAATCTGGATGAAAAGTTTCAACAAATTTAACCCAAGCAGGGCAACAACTTGTGAACTGCGGAAGATTTTTGTTTGATTTAATTCTTTCAATCAATTCATTTGCTTCTTCCATAATTGTTAAATCTGCAGAAAAGTTTGTGTCTAAAACATAATCAAAGCCCAACTTTCTTAAAGCAGAAACCATTTTACCTTCAACAAACTCTCCTCTTTTTAAACCGAACTCATCGCCAAGAGCAACACGGCAAGAAGGGCTTGTTGAAACAATAACAATTTTATTTCCGTCTTTAATTGCATTTTTAACATCGTTATAATTATAAACTTCAGTTATGCTATTCATTGGACAAACAACAGAGCACTGCCCACAATTTATACAAATTGCTTTATCGTTTGTTTTTTCTAAATCATAATAGCCGCTAACTGCCATATCATTTTTGCAAACTTGTTTGCAAAGCCCACATTTTATGCAAAGTTCTTCAATTCTTCTAATGCTTACATTATCTTCTTCAATTGGAACTCTAACATCTGTGAAGTTATGTTTACTCATATTGTTTCTCCATTTTAAATCTAAAATATTTTAGCATAACACTAAAGTTTTGTAAAACTTATAAACATTTTAGTTTTTGTTATCACTCATTATAAAAATTGCTTAATTTAAAACTTTAATTCTAAAAACAGCAACTCCCCATTTTTGCGAATCTTCCGCACTATAAATTGTTCTATAAATTTCACCTTTATGATTAAATTTTATCACATTAAGCAAATATAACAAAATATTAACAATATAAATCACTTGTAAAAAATTTATAATTATATTAAGTTAATCAATAAATTAATTAATATTGAATTATGTAATCTTGACTTATAAAATGTTATATGATAAACTTGCTTACGTATAAAGGAGTTTTAAAATGATATTTGTTATTGACCTAGATGACACCGTTTGTGATACAAACGATTATAGTGTTCAGTACATTAAAAATTTTATAGAAAAAAATAATCTTCCATATAAGCAAATTTCCACAACTTCTCGTTTTGCAGAACGTCAATTTGATTGGCCAATGGATGTTGCTTTAAATTGGTACAAAACTTACGGCGACGATATGATGTTAGAATTTCCTGCAAAAAATGGAGCAATTGAAACAATTAACAAACTACACAATGAAGGTCACACAATTGTTATAGCAACGGCAAGAGCAAACGATTGGCACACTGACCCAGAAGGCTTAACAAAAACTTGGCTTAAAACTAACGATTTGCATTATGATAAGCTATACTGCGGTAGAATAGATAAAGAAAAAATTTGCGAAGAAGTTGATGCTGATATATTTATTGACGACGATTTAAAAATAACTGAAAATGTTTTAAAACATTTTACAGATAGCAAAAAGGATTATGCAAAAGTTTTTTTAATGAATTCTAATTATAATAAAGACTTTGAAACATCTAACGAAATAATAAGAGTTTCAAATTTTAATGAAATTTATAATTTAATAAAAAACAATATGGACACAAAAACAAAAAGCCGAAAATAATCTCGGCTTTTTTTAATTTTGTTTCAACTATTTCCAATTATTTATTTTTTTTGTTTTGTTATATTATGATATACTACAAAAAACGTTTAAGAAAAATTGGGTAGTTTTTTTAACAAATAAAATTAAAAAGTGTTATTAATAATTTATATTTTGTTGTGTAATCACATTATATGGGGGAATTTTTATGTTTATTTATAGAAAAGCAACTTTAACAGACTTGGAAAAAATTTGGAATAAAGACATAAAAGAAAATGAAAACGACGAAAGATATATAAAGTGGAAAAAACAATATATTGAATATAACAACACTGATAAATGTGCAACTTTTGTTGTTTTGCATAATGATGAACCAATAGGTCAAATAACTGTTTTGTTTTCTCCAGATTGCTCTGCTGTTAAAAACCGCCCTGAATTGTGCAATGGAACAGACACTGCAAATATGAACGCTTTTAGAATAGAAAAAAAATACGAAAACCAAGGTCATATTTCAAAACTTGTTAAAATGGCAGAAGACTACGCAAGACATAAAGGCATTAAATATTTAACAATTGGAAGCGAGGCTAAAGAAAGCAGAAATCTTGCAATTTACTTACATTTTGGATATACCGAATTTATAACAAGTTTTGTTGAAGATGGCGACTTAGTTTTATTTTATAAAAAGAATATTTAGTAAAGGAAAGGCTATAATGAATTTTAATTGTTTAATACCAGAATTAAGAGTTTTTAATTTGGAAAAATCAAAAAAATTTTATACTGAAATTTTGGGGTTTAAAATTGAATATGAAAGATTTGATTTTGCAATGATAGTTTTAGGCGATTGCCAAATTATGTTACAACAATTAACTCTTCCCTCTTGCGAAGGTAGTTGGAACGTTACAGAAGATATGAAATACCCTTTAGGCAGAGGCATTAACTTTCAAATAATTTTGTCGGACATATCAAAAGTGTATAACTCTTTAAAAAAGAACAACGTTAAAATTTTTATTGATTTATTAATTAGTGATTATCAAGAAAATGATATTAATAATCACGTTTTAGAATTTTTAGTTCAAGACCCAGATGGTTACTTGCTAAGATTTCAACAAGATATTAAAGATTGGCATTTCGGCGATAATAAAGAAATGGCAGATAAACTATTTAACTTAGTGTTAAATGGTGAAAAAACTGCAACTTCATATTTATATAATAACAACGAAAACTTAAAAACAGGGTTTTCAATTTTAACCAATTGGGATAACTCTAAAAGAATAATTTTGGAAACCACAAAAACATATGTATCTCCTTTCAGCAAAATAACAAAAGAACACGCTTTTAAAGAAGGCGAAAAAGACAAAACTTTAAAAACTTGGAAAAACATTCATAAAGAATTTTTTGAAAAAGAACTAAAATTAAAAAACTTAGATTTTAGTGAAAACACAGAAATTGTTTGTGAAGAATTTAAAATGATAAAAATTGGGAGTGATAACAAATGAAAGATGTTTGGCAAAAACTAAAAAATGAAATAGATAAAAAATATAAAAAAATTGGAATCCACACTGAATGGTCCCCTTTTGTTACAGGTAACAACGTTGTTGCCGCAGTAGAAGATATAAACGGCAAAATTTGGACAGGTATTAACATTGAAACAGCGTGCGGTGTTGTTTGTGTGTGTGCAGAAAGAGTTGCTTTGTTAAAAATGGTAACAGAATCAAACACAGTTGTTGTTAAAAGAATTTTAGCATATGGGCAAGAACTTCCAAAAAAAGAACTAAACAATTGGTCACCTTGTGGCGCTTGCAGAGAATTTTTAATGCAACTATCAGAAAAAAACAAAAATTGTGAAATACTTATGGATTGGGACACAAGAGAAACTGTTATGTTAAAAGACTTAATTCCTTATTGGTGGGGAGACACTCGTTTTAAAAAATAATAAATTAGAAATTTTTTAACTGCTATAAATTTTAATATTAATTAAAAAAACAAGCATTTTATTTTGCTTGTTTTTTGTTTAAAAACATATAAGGTTTTTTGCAACTATAATCGTTTCCAATTGGGAAACCTAAAGAATTAATAATATCAATTAATATGCTAAACTTCTCACCGTCTGTCCTTTCAGAAATGGAATTAAATTCTTCAATTTCAATAAAAGTTCCAAGCTCTTTCACATGTTGAACATTAATAACAATTTCACCTTTTTTGTATTCATAATTTTCATTTATATAGTCACACCAACAATTTAACCCAACATTGTCGAATATTGTTTTTGCTTTTTCCACACTATCAATTTCAACTTTTGTTTTAATTTCTTTAATAACATTTCCGCTATCATCCAAGGTTTTACTTTTATACACTAAATTTCTTTTGTCTAAATTTTCACCTACAATATTTCTTATAATTATTGTTTTATCTAACAATTCTTTATATGTAACCTTTTTTAATTCATCACTTTTATAAGTTGTATAATATATATCATGATTATTATAACTTTCTAAAAAACAATAACCATTTTCAATTAAAGCTTTTTTAACTTCTTCCAATTTTCCAAAAACTTGCACACAAATTTCAGTCATCATTCACCTCAAAATTTATTTTTTAATTTTCACATATTCCAATTTCTTTCAACAACAATGTTTTTTATAATCTCTAAGATTTCTGAAAAATTTTTAGGCACAATAAAACATATTTATTCTAAAAGAAATTTTACTTTATTAAACTTTAATTTCTCTACCATTAAACTACAAACTTTTTATTATTTCATTTAAAAATTCATCAATTTCGGGGTCAGTTGCTTTTACCTACTTGTAGTCAGCATGCTCTTCACTAATCACAACATTTTCTTTTTGTTTTAAATTAACTAAAAAATTTAATTGAACACTGCATTTTATGTAATCTGCTTTCTCGCTTTCATATTGACTAAATGAGCATAATTTAACATCATCTTTATTTATTGTTATGCTAGTTTCTTCTTTTATTTCACGAATTAACGCATCAATCAAATTTTCGCCACATTCAGCATTTCCACTTGGAAACTCCCAACAACCAGCCATATCATCATCGTCATCAGTTCTTTTTAAGACCAAATATTCATCATTAAATTTTAACACTCCACACATACAAATTTTCCATAGTTTTTGTTTCATATTTTAAACTCCTTTATGGATTTCATTTAAAAATTTTGGTGCTCCACGAGGGATTCTAACCCCCAACCCTTGGTTCCGAAGACCAATGCTCTATACAGTTGAGCTAGTGGAGCATAAATGATAATTTTTAAATGGAATTATCAAACCATAATAACTTATTTTATCATATTAATTTTGTCGTAAATATCATACCAACTAAAAACTCTAGTTATGTTTTTATTGTTTTTTATTTGAGAGTTATATCTTGCATCATAGCAAAAAACTTTGCAGTGCTTTGAGATTTCCAATGTTTTTTGTGGACTATCTTCTATCATTATATCGATGTTGTTTTCTTTAATTTCTTTAACCTTTGTACCACTAGAAAAAACCAACTTATCAAATTTTATTTTATGTTTTTTTAACCACTTTTCCACAATCTTTTTCATTTGTTCTTTAGGTATAGTACTATATGTTAAATCTGCAACTCTATTTGTTATGATATAAATTTCGTGACCTTCTTTTTTAAGCAAATTTACAACTTCGCTAGCAAACTTTCTAGGTGGTTCTTTAAAATAATAAGTGGCTTTCAACCAAAACGCACCTTCTTCCTCGTCAACTACTTCGAATATTTCGCTTGTTGTATATCCTTTTGCGTTTTCTAAATGTTTATTTTTTTCCTTGATAAAAAACGCACTTCCATCGTCTATCTGAAATTTTTCAATATCAGTTAAAACGCCATCTAAATCAATTCCGATTTTCATCTACTTTCTCCTTAACTAAAAAAATACAATAATATTATAACACATAAAGACCTTTAAACAACTTTTTACACAACAGTTTTATGTTAAAACAAACAAGTTATAATTGAAAAATTAAATATACTATGATAGAATGTGTTAGTTAAAGGTGATTTATGAAAAAGTTATTATTACACGCTTGTTGTGCGCCATGTTCTAGTTCTGTTTTGGAAAGGCTAACTTCTGATTATGAAGTTACTGTGTTTTTTTATAACCCAAACATAACAGATAAGGAAGAATATGAAAAAAGGCTTAATGAATTAAAACGTTTTTTAAGTGTTGCATATAACAACAAAATTGAACTAATTTGTGGTGAATTTTGCCCAAAAGAATTTTTTGAAAAAGTTAAAAACTTAACACAAGAGCCAGAAGGAGGCAAACGTTGTTATGTTTGTTACAAAATGAGATTAGAAAAAACCGCACAGGTAGCCCTAGAGCAAGGTTTTGATATTTTCACAACAACTCTTTCTGTTAGCCCATACAAAAATGCAAACTATATTAACGAGATTGGTGAAAATTTGCAAAAAACATACAATGTTGAATTTTTAACAAGCAATTTTAAAAAACAAAACGGATATAAAAGAAGCATTGAGCTAAGCAAAATTTATAACTTATATCGCCAACCTTATTGCGGTTGTGTTTATTCCTTAAATAATAAAAATACAGTGTTCAACGTTAACAAAAGTAAACAAAATTAAAACAATAAAAAACAACAAAAGTTAAAATTTTTACTTTTTGTTGTTTTATTTTATATTATTGTGTTTTGAAAACAGCAAAAATGTGATAACATTAATATAACGTAAAAAAAGGCAAACTAAATGTTAACAAAACAAACTAAAAAATTTGATTGCGAAATTTATAATAAAGAAAATAGTTATGCAAACGCAATTTCACTTTTCTTAATTGTTGTTTGTTGTTTTTTTATTCTTTATTTTTTAATGTTTAACATTAAATACACAATAAAAGAAGTTTCTGGTCCAAGTATGCAACCAACTTTGAACAACAACTCAGACCCAAAACAAAAAAATGATATCGTTTTAGTTTCCAAACTTGACGCACCAACAGCTTTTGATATTGTTATTATGGACGATAAAAATTTAGGTTTAATTATTAAAAGAGTTATTGGACTTGCTGGTGATAGAATATCCATCAAAGCAGATAACACTTCCGAAACTTATGTTTTATATAAAAATGGTGTTAAAATAAATGAACCCTATTTATTAGCAACAGAAACAATGGAACAAACATATTCAAACTTTCAAGAATTAAAGTTAAAAGAGCCAAACAACTTCAATGAAAACGGCGAATATATAGTTCCAAAAAATCACATTTTCCTACTAGGAGATAATCGTTCAAACAGCACCGATAGTTCTGTTGTTGGAGCTTTCCCTATGAGCGAATATGTTGGTGTTGTAACCGATGTTGTATATTATGGTGAAAGTTTAATTATGTATTTAGTTCACTATTTCTTAGGTTTTCACATTAAATTATAATAAAAAAGCAAACTGTATTTTCTATTTATTAAAACAAAAAAGAACTGTATTGTTTTCAATAAAGTTCTTTTTTACTTTAGAATAGAATATTCATAAGGTTTTTTAAAAATAAAAGTTTCTTATTTAATAAATAATTTTATAAATTGTTACTTTATAGTAGTTTTAATAACATATCAAATTTTGAATAGCCTGAGTCACTGTTAAAGTGTCCTCCATCTTTAATAATTATCTTTTTTGCTTTTATATTACCAACAAACATATCAAGTAAATAATAAGGCACATATGGGTCATTTTCAGAATATATACATATTCTTTTTCTGCAATGTTTTTCAAAATTATTTATCTTATTTAAGAAAAAAGTTTTATTTACATAATCATAATCAGGTATATTAATATAGCCATTAAAACCACTAATGCTAATTAATTTATTAATCTTTAGATTGTTTTCAAGCACATATTTAACCACAAATATTGCCCCAATTGAACGTGCAATGAAAACAGTGTCTTTATTAATTTTTTCTTTATATTTATCTAATTCTTTGCTCCACGCATCATAAGTTTGAAGATCTTTACCAATTGGAAAAGATATTGCATAACACTTAGAACCATTGTTTTTTATTTGTTGTTCTAACCAAGGAATCCAATGTTCTTTATTATCTCCAAAACTACCGTGAATAATAAAATAATTTTTCATGAAATACTCCATACTTATTGTTTATAAATCTTATGCCACGACTTTTCAATTTTCGTTATATCATATATATGATACATTATTTTGTAACATTAAAAAAGCGAATTCTTTGTTTTTATAAAACAAACTCCTTTTTCATTAATAACATTAACCTTTATAAAACAAATAAAACACCCGCCACCAATTAAAAATAAAAAGTTTGTAACTATAAAATCTGTTTACAAAAATTCATAATAGTAAAAAAAAGTATACAACTAAAACTTTTGATTGTACACCTTTTTAATATTATGCTTCTTTTTTATTTCAAGCAACTCCTAAAGTTTACTTTTTAACATTTTTATTCATAGCCTGGTGCTTTTAAGTCTGCAATATAACCATATAGACCACTTAAATGTGAAACTGTTGAAACATAGTAATCACTCATAAGTGATGAACTAGAACCATTTGTTGAATCATAACGAACAAAGTAAATATTTGTTGCTGTTAATGTGTTTGAATTTTCAACTTTAACCAAAATCTCTTTATATTTTACTTCTTTTTCTTGCTCGTCTTTATAAACTTCACCATTTAATTTTAAAGTTTGTTCAGAATTATAACTTATTTTAATAAAAACATTTTCGCTGTTTTTTGTGTCAGATTCTAAACTTGTTGTTGTTTTATTAACAACTTGCGCTTTTGCTTTTCCAGATAAACCACCTTGGAACAAGCTTGCAATAATGTTTTCTTTGAAACCGCTTTCTAAATAAGATTTAATTTGTTTTGCTTCGTCGCTTTCGTTATCATAATAGCTTAAATGTGAACCATTTTTGTAAACATCAACGCCACCAAAATTTAGGTCAATGCTAGAATTAAAATTTATTTTAACTAAACTTAAAACTATTGTTGTTACTGCAATAATGCCTAAAACAACCGCTAAAATAATTGAAACTGTTTTTTTCATTTAAAATTCCTTTTTTTCTTAATATCTTTAATGAGTATATAAGTTTTAATAATTATTGTCAAATTTTTAAAGCATTAAACAAGCATTTGATATAAAAAATATTGCTAAACCTAAAAAGGTTGTGGCAATATTTTTTTGTTTTATAATTTAATTATTCTTTATTAGATTTGTTAGAATCGTTTTCTTTATTTTCTTCTTTTTTAACCTTTTCAACTTTTTCTTTTTTAGTTTTAGGTTTGGTTGTTTTCACTGTTTTTGTTTCTTTGTTTTCTTTCACTTTTTTAGTTGCTTTTTTATCTTTACCATTAGTTTCAGTTTTAACCACTTCTTTCTTTTCTTCTAACAAGTCTTCCTCTTCTTCTTGTTTCTCAGCACTCTCAATTTTTTCGATTTCTTTTTTTGTTTGTGCTGTTTCTTTTTCAACAATAGAGTTATATTCTTCTTCAGTGAAAACACCAGCATTTTTTAAAGCATTTGCAGCACTTAGTTTTAATTCTTTTAATTTCTCTGCCTTTGCTTTTTCAATTTCTCTTTTCTTTCTTGCTTCTCTGCGTTTTCTTAACTTTTCTTTTTTGTTAACAAGTTCAACAACTTCTTCACTTGTTTTTCCTTCCATAATTGCATCAACTTCATCTTCATAAATTGTTTCTTTTTCTAACAACAATTTTGCCATGTTGTGCAACAAGTTTTCATTGTCTTTTAAAATTGAATATGCTTTATCATAGCACTCATTCATAAGTTGCAAAACTTCATCATCAATTTCACTTGCTGTTTTATCACTATAAATGCTTTGCTTTGAATAATCTCTGCCAATGAAAACCTCATTATCGCTTCCATAGTTAACAAAACCAAGTTTTTTGCTCATACCCCATTCAGTTATCATTTTTCTTGCAAGTTTGCTTGCTTGACTAATGTCGCTTGAAGCACCTGGAGTTATATCTCCAAAAATGATTTGCTCTGCAATTCTTCCGCCCATTGTCATGCAAATTTGTGCTTTTAATTCTGAGTATGTGTGGTATGAATCATCATCTTTATCAGTAACAGATGTGTAACCGCCAGCCATTCCTCTTGGAATTATTGAAACTTCGCTAACACGTTTATTTTCTTGTAATTTTTTAGCAAGAATTGTGTGACCACTTTCGTGATATGCTGTTAATTTTTTAGTTTTTTCTGTTTGATATGCACTTTTCTTTTTAGGGCCCATTAACACTTTATTAATACCTTCGGTGATATCTTCCATGCTGATGCTTGTTTTTCCTTCTCTTGCAGCCAATATTGCGGCTTCATTTAAAAAGTTTTCAATATCTGCGCCAGTGAATCCTGTTGTTAATCTTGCAATTTGTTTAAAGTCCACGTCTGCATCAATAGGTTTGTTTCTTGCGTGAATTTTAATAATACCTTCACGTCCACGAACATCTGGAACGTTAACATAAATTTGTCTGTCAAATCTACCAGGTCTCATTAAGGCAGGGTCCAAAACATCAGATCTGTTTGTTGCTGCAAGAACTATAATTCCGCTGTTGCTTTCAAAACCATCCATTTCAACCAACAATTGGTTTAATGTTTGTTCTCTTTCATCGTTTCCACCACCAAGGCCTGTTCCACGTTGTCTACCCACTGCATCAATTTCATCAATAAACACAATGCAAGGCGCACTCTTCTTCGCTGTTTCAAACAAATCTCTAACACGGCTTGCGCCAACACCAACATATAACTCAACAAAGTCTGAACCACTCATACTAAAGAATGGAACATTGCTTTCTCCTGCAATTGCTTTTGCAAGCAATGTTTTACCTGTTCCAGGAGGGCCTACTAACAAAACGCCTTTAGGAATTCTTGCACCTAATGCTTTAAATTTAGCAGGATTTTTTAAGAATTCAACAATTTCTTGTGTTTCTTGTTTTTCTTCATCAGCTCCTGCAATATCGTTAAAACGAACATTGCTTTTTTCGCTTAGTTTTGCACGACTTTTACCAAAAGTGTTTCCTGGTGCAGATTTTCCTGAGAACAATCTCCACATAAACACTATAATAACAATCATAATTATTATGCTAATATATGGTGTTATTGTTGATAAAAAACTTTCTTTTGGAGCAGGTGTTGTAATTTTAACAATTTCTCTATTTGCATATGCTGCAAATTCTAATTTTTCTTCATCCGTTCCATAGTTTGCTTTATAAACTTTTAAATTGTATTCTTCAAAAATATTAACAATATCAGCAGCTTGTTCGCTTGAAGAATATTCAATATAACAATCGGCATATTTAGGGAATGGTTTATCACCTGTTGTTGTTTTTTCATCCACAAGCTTTATACTTAACGTTCCGCCAGAAACATAAACCTCAGAAATTTCCCCTTGTTCAAGCATAGGAGTTAAAGCTTCTCTGCCAACAGATTTTCCTGAACTTCCTGTATTTGATAACCAAAAAATTAATATAACGCAAAATACAATTAAAATAATTGATATTAAACTAGAATATTTTTTATTTTTGTTTTCCAAAATTTTTCTCCTTTTAAAATCTTGAGAACATTTTAACATATTTACGTTATTCTGTAAAACATTAGAATTAATAAAAACCGCAATTTTTTATAAAATGGACTGATTTTTATAAAAAAATGCACTTTTTTGTCCCTCTTAAATAAAATTTGGTTAAAAAAAAGTGTGTTTTTTTAATTTTTGGTATAGATTATTTAACTTTTGGTTTTGTATAAATTTCTAAAATTTTTAAATTTTTGGCATTGAAAAGCTTAAATTAATGGCTTTTGCACAAACACTTGCCATATTTAAAACACTTTTTAATTTGCAACCTTTTAAAAACATTAAGTTGTTGCAACCAACCATGTTAACACACGCAAGAATACTCATATCTCCAGATATTTTTTTAACACTGTTAAACCCACCTCCAACAAAGCAACCACAATTGTTAACTTTTATGCTATATAAATCTTCAAGTTCACTTAAAGACGAATCAACAATCACGATATAACTATTAGGATATTTATCTTTTAGAAAACTAAAAACTTCATCAAAGTTTTTCTTTGTTACGTTAAAATTTAAGTTCCCATAAACTCTTGCTGGAATATTATATTTGTTAATCAATAAGTCGCCAACAATTGCTCCAAAACTATCTGAAACTATTTTATCTGAACCAACACAAACAAATATTGGTTCTTTCCCGCTGTTTTGAATGTTGCAACTTATTTCGCAAGCCATTTTTAAAATTTCACTTTTAGATTTTGTTCCAAATTCCATAACATCACCTGTTTTACATATTTATATTTAATGTTTTATATTTAATTAATTAAGGAAATTATTATAAATAATAACTAAATATTAACTTTATAAATAAAAATTATACAAATAAACTGTTTTTGAAAAATAATATCTTTAAATTTATTATAAATTATTTACAGATAGTGACAAATTTCGATAAATATGTTATTATATTATTAACATAAATAATTGGAGGACTGTTATGCATTGGATTGACATTTTATTCATTGCAATAATAATCATATTTGCTTTCGTTGGAATTTATAGAGGTTTCTTCGATTCGATTTTAAATTTAATCGGAAGTGGCGTTTCTCTTTTAATTTCAATTTGGGCATGTAAACCTGTTGCAAATTTTTTAAATTCTATAACCGACGTTGATGCATTCTTTACAAAATTATTAAAAAGTTGGGGAATGCCAGACAAAGTAACCTTTTTAAATGCGGAATTTACAGCTGAAAAAATTGGAACACTTTGCACAATATTAGCATCAATTCTTTTGGTTTGGTTGTTAATTAAAATTGCATTAAAATTGCTTGAAAAATTATTCGATGATATGACAAGTTCAAGCAGCACAATGAGTGGTTTAAACAGATTATTTGGAATGTTTTTTGGAGCAGCAAAAGGTTTATTAATAATATTTGTATTCTTAGGAATTTTAGGAATAATTGGAAAAGTAGAAGTTATTGGAGCGCCAATTAATAGCGCTATTGAGAAAACAACAATAACAAGAAATGTTTCAAATTATATAGACGAATGGGTTGATAGAAACTTAAGAGAAAAATTATTAGATTTGGTTAACGGCGCAACAGAAGAAACACCAACAGAACCTGAAACTCCAACAGAACCTGAAACTCCAGGTGAGGAAACAGGAACAGAGAACAAACTAAATGCAATTTTAAATGTAAATAAAAACTTTAAAGTTAACTTTGAACTTCCAGCATTAACTAATAATGCTTGCATTTTAAGCAGCGTGGCTTAACTTTAATTAATCTTAATAAAAACAAAAAGAACATTTTTAACAATGTTCTTTTTTCTTTTTATTGCAACCCTTTTGTATTATTTTGTATCAATTATTATAGTAACTAAATAATAAATTAAAATTAAAAAATTTTTAATTTCGCACTAATTACTTTCCACAATATCCCCATCTTCTAAAACATTCAATTTTTTTTGTTTTCCCAACTCTCTTGCTTTATCTATTAAATGTACGCAATAAAATTTTGTTTTATTATAATCTTTTTTAAATTTTAAAATTTCATCAACGCAAAGATGTTTTTGTTCCTCTTCAATGGATGATGTATCAATAAAGACAGCATCACAAATTGCCAACATTTTTGATAAATTGTTGCAATAACCTGTATCACCTGTAAAACCAACTGTTTTGTTTGTTTTTTTGCTTTTAAAAACATAACCATAACTATCTAAATCTTCGTGTAACATTTTGTATGGAACAATAAAATAATCATCAATTTCTATTTTCATTCCATCTCTAACTTCAACAAAATTAAAATATTCTTTTGCAGGTTTCTTTAATTTTGAAACTGCTAAAATATCATACATTTTAGCAACCTTTTTCTAATACCTTTTGGTCCGAAAACGGTAACAAATTTCTTTTTGTCACTTTTTTTCATAATATGGTCCAAAATTGTATGCAAATCAGTAAAATGGTCACTGTGAAAATGAGTTATAAAAATATATTTAACATCTTTTTCAAGTTCAATATACTTTTTTATTGTTTTATAACTTCCTTGCGGAGTGTCTAACAAAATACAGTTGTCCAAAATAAAACTAGTGTTTAATCTTTCAAACCAAGTGCAACTTGTTCCAACAGCTTTAACTAACATAAAAACTCCTAAATGATATATAACTTAATACTTTATTAATTATATAAAATTATAAAATAAAAATAAAATAATAATAATAATAAATATCTAAATTAAACTAAAATTATAGCTTATTTTTGTATAACAAAAAAAGAACTTTATTAAAATAATAAGTTCTTTTTATTATTAAAATTTTAATTTAATTTTATTTTATATTCTGTTTAAAAGTTCATAAATTCTGTCTAAATCATCGCTAGAATAATAGTCAATGTAAATCCTACCTTTCTTTTCTGTTCCCATAAAATTAACTTTTGTTGAGAACTTCTTTTGCATTAATTTCATTAAATCTAGCATTTCAAGTGTTGGTTCATATTTTTTCTTTTTAGCCGTTGGGTTTTGCATATCTTTAACAATTTTTTCCATATCTCTAACTGTTACATTTTTTGTTACAGCCATTTTTGCAAGTTTTAATTGAGCTTCAGGATTTGTTACCATAACCAAACTTCTAGCGTGTCCAGCACTTAATTTTCCACTTTCCACCATTGCTCTAACTTCTGGGCATAAATTCAACAACCTTAAAAAGTTTGCAACAACAGGTCTGCTTTTTCCTAATCTGTCTGCCAAAATTTCTTGAGTCCAACCATATGTTTCAAGCAATTCTCTCATTGCTGTTGCAGTTTCAATTGGGTTTAAATCTTCTCTTTGTAAGTTTTCCAATAATGCAATTTCTTTTATTTGTTGGTCTGTGTAGTTTTTAATAATTGCAGGTATCTTTTTTAATCCCGCCATTTTTGCTGCTCTAAAACGACGTTCTCCGGCAATTATCATATATCTACCATTTATTTCTTTAACTATTATTGGTTGGAAAATCCCATGTTGTTTAATACTATCTGCCAATTCTTTTAAACTAGCACTATCAAAATTCTTTCTTGGTTGACTTTCGTTTCTATCAATTAAACTAATTCCAATTTCATTAATATCGTTTGCGCTATCTTTTTTTACTGTCTCTTTATTAACATTTTGTTCGCTTTTAGTATTAGCGCTATTTTCTTCATCAAATATTCCTAGAAGAGAGCCAAGACCCCTTCCCAAACCACCTTTCATTGCCATAATTTTCACCATATCCTTTAATTTTTGTTATTATTATTTTTTCTTAAAAATTCTTCTGTTAATGTTCTATAAGCAATTGCCCCTGTGCTTCTTGGGTCATAAATACAAATTGGCTCACCATAGCTTGGGGCTTCAGCTAGCCTAATATTTCTTGGAATTATCGTATCATACACTTTGTTGTTAAAGTATTTATAAATATCTTTTGCAACACTATTTCCTAAATTGCTTCTACTATCTTTCATTGTTAAAATAACACCTTCAACGTTAACATCTGGGTTCAAATGTATTTTAACAAGTTTTAAAGTATTCATAAGCTGGCTTAAACCTTCTAAGGCAAAATATTCGCATTGAATTGGAATAACAACACTATCACTTGCTGTTAAAGCATTAACTGTTAACAAGCCTAAAGATGGTGGACAATCCATACAAATAAAATCATAAGAGTTTTTAACTTTGTTCAAAATTTTTCTAACGATTTTTTCTCTGTTATTCATTTGAACAAGTTCAATTTCTGCCCCTGCTAAATCAACATTAGATGGAATAATTTCCAAACCATCAATCATTGTCTTTCTTATAACTTCTTCTATTTCATTATCTTCAACAATAACATCGTAAATTGTTTTAACTTGTTCGCTTTTATCAATTCCTAAACTACTACTAGCATTTCCTTGTGGATCAATATCTACTAGCAAAACCTTTTTACCCATAACAGCTAAATAACTTGCTATGTTAACACAACTAGTAGTTTTTCCAACTCCACCTTTCTGGTTTATAAAACTAATTATTTTACCCATAAACACCTCTTTGCGTCAATATGAATATTTTAATATTATATTGCGTCTATATTATATTTATTGTTTAGATATTTTATTATATCATAATGCAAATTAAATTCAAAACAATTAAATATACAAAATTTAAAAAAATGTTTCACGTGAAACATTTTAATATTTAACAATTAATAATATTACTGAATTTTTATAATCTTAAAAAACAAAAAGATTTTTAACAATCAATTAAATAATATAAACTATTAACTACTAACCTACAAAAGATAGATTGTATGTAATTTGATTATTATAAACCCTTTTCATTATATTTTACATTTTAAAAATATTTTACACTTTAATTACGTTTTGAAAATTCTATATATTCTCTACTTTGCCAATCTTTCACTCTTTTGTTGCTATTATTTAAAAAAAATAATTTTGTTTAACATTTGGCATTTTAAAATTATTGCAACCAAACAGATTTGTTATAAATGTTTCACGTGAAACAATTTATTCTTTAATTTACAATTATTTAGAAATATTATATTAATAAATCAAATTTAAACAGTTATAATGATTGTTTTGTATTTTGTTTTTATTGATTATAAATTGTAAAGTTTTTATTACATCTGCTCAAATCAATGTATTGCAATTATGTATACAGTTAAACAATTACAATTCTGATATGTTTATTGATAACACATTATACAATATAATAATATCTATAATTTAAAAGCTTTTTAAACAATTTCATTATTCTATAATAATAACTCACACCATACCAACTTATACAATTAAACAAATATAAGTAGTACCACAATTACAAATAAACAAATATTATAAATACTAACTTAAATAATCTGTGTTAAATTATTGCTCAAAACTTTAAAACTAATATAATATCTAATCAAACTTAAATATTATTACATATTTTTAATATAAATAAAAAGCAACAAATTAATAATAAATTAGTTTTAAATATAAAAAAACAAAATGTTTCACGTGAAACATTTTACATAAATCATATAATAAGCAATATATTGATTAATATAAAAACCCACACCACATTATAAAACAACAATATTTAGTTCAATTTGTCTAAAAAAAGTTATTAGTTTTTGTTAATAATTTAATTAATAAAACAAATAAACAGTATAAAACAAATTTAAAATGAACCAAATAAAGCCATTTTTATATTATAAATTGTAAGTGTATTTAATTATTAATGTTTCAAAATTATTAAAAAATTTATACCAATTTAAATAAAACAACTTAAAATAAAACCAATTTTTACTTATTATAAATTTTATATTATTAAATTACAAAAAAACTATATTCCATTTTTAAACTCAAATTATTTAAGTTATTATTAATATAAATACAAAACAAACATTAATACTTAAACAGTTATTAACCAATACTATTTATTTATTAATCTAACAAAAAATTCTAAAAACTATTAAATAAAAAATTTATTATTTAAATTAATATACTTTTATTAAACAAAAAAAATGTTTCACGTGAAACAAAAACAAAATTTGTTATAAATTAAAAAAACTTGTTACAAATATAAAATTTTTATTATTTTAACCACTTAATTTTAATAAAAAATATGAAGGATTATTCATTTAATTTTTAAAATTTAATCAGTGTTTGCTTTACACTATGGCGCACTGCAAAAAAATAAGTAAAAACCACAACTTTTATAAAAAAAGTTGATAAAAATTGAAATTTTCAACCTTTATCAACTAATAGGATTTAATCTTGGTTTGTTTTGACCTCTTGGGTATTTTTTATCACAATTTTTTGTTTTTATAATAAAAACATTTTTACGAACTTCATTAGTTTCTTCAACTTGTATTGTTTTAACACACAAAAGCTCTCCCCCAAGTTTTGTTATGGCATTTTTTGCTTCCAACAATTCTTCATCAACACTAACAGATTTATATGCTATAAATTTTCCACCAGTTTTAACAAATGGCAAGCAATATTCACTTAACACATTTAATCTGGCCACTGCTCTTGCAACACACACATCAAAACTTTCTCTATAATTATTTTTATGCGCCAATTCTTCCGCTCTTGCGTGGACGCACTGAACATTGTTTAAATTTAATTCGGCGCATACTATATTTAAAAAATTAACTCTTTTATTTAAAGAATCACACAAAGTTAACTTTAAATTAGGAAAAAGTATTTTTAACGGAATCCCCGGGAAGCCTGCCCCAGCCCCAATATCAATAACGCTTTCATCATCTTTTAAATCTTTGTAAATTAAAACACTATCTAAAAAATGTTTTATTACAACTTCCTTTTCTTCTGTGATTGCTGTTAAATTTATTTTTTCATTCCACTCTTTTAATAATGAATAATACTTAACAAATTTATCACACTGCTCTTCATTTATATTAATTTCATATTTTAAAAAAATTTCTTTAAGATACTCTTTCATATCACACCTATATTCGATATATTGTCAAAATATTATATATTTATGACAATAACTATATTATAAAAATATAAAATTTTAAACTTTTTAATTTTATTTTGTTAAAAATTTTTATTGATATATAATTATATTACATTATAATATAAAAACAAATTGTAATCAAATATTTATAGGAGGTTCTTTTATGGTTAAAAATAAAAAAAGTAAGATTGTACTACTAAGTATAGTAATCTGCTTCATTTTGATTGCATCTATTATAATTCCAATAGTTTGCATTAACCACAACAAAAAAACAGACACTTCCCCACAAACAACTTTATATTTAGACACTTTTGCAAAATTTAATTTAGTGTGCAATGAAAACGATTATGTTATAGACACAATTGCTATGGATGAAAAAGCAGATTCTGTTTTAAAAAATTTATCTTTAAAACAAAATAATATTTTAAAAGCTTTGGATAAAATTTTTAATGAAGCAAAAGAACAAAATTTATTTGAAGAAGACACACAAATAATTATTAACACAACCAGCAAAAATATTGATGATATTGTAACTATAAATAACAAAATAAAAAAAGAAATTGAAAACATTTTAAAAAATTTAGATATTAAAATAACTGTTACAGTTAACACTTTATCTTCTAATGAAATAATTTTAAAAATAATTGAATTAAAGCCATATTTAACATATAACGAATTAGAAAATTTAAAACAAGAAACTCAAGAAAATTTATTTAAGTTTTACACTTCTACACTATTAGAATATAAAGAAAAGTTTAGCGAGTTCTCATTATATAATTTATTTTACAACCAATATAAAGAAATAATAAACGAATTTAAAACTAGCAATGCAGAATTAATTACACAAATTTTAAACACAAAAGATAAAATTGAAAATTTTAAAACTAATTGGGATAATGAAATTAACAAATTAAAACAAGAATTTGAAACAATAGATAATCAATCAAAACAATATAATTATATAAATGAAATTATTCTTCCAGAACTAAACAAAAATTTAAAAGAAGTGGAATCTAAAATAACTTCAATTTTAGAAGAATTGCAAAACCCAGAATTATCAAACGAAGAAAAAGAAAGTTTAAACACCCAACTAGAAATTGAAAATGAGAAAAAACTTAATATTGAAACTGAAATAAAATCTTACCCAACTCCAGAAGAATTGAGTGCGATTGCTTCTGAATTAACTTTAAAACTTATAGAACTAGATAAAAAAATAAACAAAATGGAAAACGACGCCGAATATTACAAAGAAAAATTAAATGAAGAAATAATTAATTTAGAAAATGCAATAAAAAATCAAGCAGATTTATGCAAAACATTTAAAAATAATTTTATAAATTTAATCAATGATTTTATCAACAATATAAAAGATATTGTTAAAAACATTTAAGATATTGTCAAAATATTAGCAAAATCAAAATTTACATTAATAATTTTTACAAAACTTAATACTTTCAAAATATTATAAAACTAAAAGAAATTAAAAAATAATAATTAAATAAATCAAAATTATTTAAACACAGAAAGTAAAAAACAAAAAAGATTTTATATAAAAAATAAAATTCTAAAATTGTAATAAATTTTAGAATTTTGTTTTTTTATTAATAATATTAAAATATAACACAAATAATTACTATTTATAAATTGCTAATATTTGTTTATGTTTTTATTAAATGATAACATTTGCATATATTAAATATATAACTTTAAAATGTTTTTGAATTTAATATAATGTTAAAAGGTCCATCAATTAAAGTGTTTAAATGCATATGTTGTTTAAAAGCTCCAAGTTTAACAACTTTAACACCATTATTTTTTAAACACTCTGCAAAATATTCATATAAATAATTTGCTTCTTCTGGTTCTTTTGCGTGAGAAAAATTTGGTCTTGTTCCACTTTTAATTTCACCACATAAAGTGAAGTTACTAACAACCAAAATTTCACCATCAACATCTAAAACACTTTTGTTTATTTTATCAAACTCATCTTTAAAAACTCTTAGTGTTGAAATTTTTCTTGCAAGCCTTTCTGCATCGAATTTTTCATCATCTCTAAAAACTCCAACTGTAACAACCAAGCCGTCATTTATTTTATTAATTAAATTATTGTTTACGGTTAATTCGCAAGAGTGAACTTTTTGTATTAAAGCAATCATATTTAAACATCCTTTTATTAAAAACATTTTAACACATTAGTTTATATTTTTAAAACAAAAGAAAACAATTTTGTATTTTTAATTTTTAATGTAATAACTTTTTTAAATTTTATATTTATGTTTATCTCAAAAAACATATTTAACAAAATGTCAGATTTATTAGTTAAATAATTTAAAAAACGGAGGGTTTGTGACAATATGTTACTATTAATTGATTTTAGTTTTTTTAAAAGCCCGTGGTTAGCAACCATTATAATTAGTATGTTGCCAATTTTTGAATTAAAGGGAAGTATTCCTGTTGGAATGAGTAAAACACTTTGGAACGAATACGCTTTAAATTTTTATGAAGCATTTTTGTGTGCAATGATTGGCACAATAATAATAACCCCAATTTTAATATTGATTATAACCCCAATTTTAAATTATTTAAAAAGAACAAAACTTTTAAAAGGTTTAGCGCAAAAGGTTGAAAACAAAATTAAAGAAAACAGTTTAAAAAATTCTCGTTCAACACTTATCAAACAATATTTTGCTTTGTTTTTGTTTGTTGCAATTCCTTTACCTTTAACAGGTGTTTATATGGGTTGTGCAATTGCAAGTTTTTTAAAACTTAATTTTTGGCTAAGTTGTTTATGTGTTATTATTGGAAATTTTATTAGCGGTGTTGTTATAACAATTTTATCTTATTTTTGCGGGGACTTTTCTTTATTAATTGTTTTAGCTTTTACAATATTACTAGTTTTAATTTTACTTTTTAATCACTATAAGAAAAAGAAACTAAATAATCAAAATGGCGATGTATAGCACTTTAATTAATTAGTTTTTAACTAAACTTTTATTAAATTGTTTGCTTTTATATTTCATAATTAATCTATAACTATTTTGTAATTCATTTCAACAATCATAAAAATTTTCAAATTTCAAATTTAAATGTTTAGATTTTTTACTACAATAAAAAACCATAAATTTACATAATAAATATATATTATAAAATATGTAATTTTTGTTTTATGTGTTATAATAATGAAACGATAACTTTAACACAGCTTTATTGCGGAGGAGTTTATATGAGCGCTAGTGTTTTAAATTATATATTTTTAGGACTTTTAATATTCTTTTTACTATCCGGTTTTATTTGGGGAGTTATTAGAGGCCTTAAAAAAACAATTTTTAGGGGAGTGTGGCTTTTAGTTTTTGCTTTAATTTTGTTTTTTATAACCCCTGTTGTAACAAACGCAATTATAAATATGAACTTATCTAGTTTTAATTTAGTTATTAATGAAATTCCTGTTACAACAATAAAACAATTTGTTATTGATTACATTTCAAGCATTAACGATATTGGTGCAATGGCTGCAAGCAACCCAGAAGCTATGAAAATAATTGAAATTTTGCCAGCTTTGATTTTTAACCCAATTATATTTGTTTTGTTGTTTTGGCTATGCAAAATTGTTCTTTGGTTTGTTTGGGCAATACTTGCAAAATTATTTATTTCTAAACCAAAAAACCTAGACCTAGACGAGAAACCTAAAAAATATAGAGCTTTTGGTGGTTTAGTTGGAATTGTTATTGGTTTATTTATAAGTTCATTCACATTTATGCCAATTGCTGGATTTTCAAATATTGGTCAAAAAATGGAAGCTTGTGTTGATGAAGAAACAAATCAAGGTTCTTTAACAATGCTTGCCGGTGAAGAAGTGGCTTCATATGTTTTAAGTTATAATTCAAGCATTACAAAAAATGTTTTAAAATACACAGGTTTAGATGCTCTTTCTTCTTCTATGTTTAACTCTTTAAGCACAAAAAAAGCAGATGATAAAGTTATAAATTTGGAAAATGAAATTATTAATGGAATTAAAACATACGTACTTTCAAAAGATTTTTCAAATATAAACTTTGCAAACCTAACAAAAGAGAAAATGAACACTCTTTTAGATAACTTAAAAATTTTTATTAATCAAGTTTACGAATTAAACACAGTAACATACATACTAGATAATCTTTTACCAGATTTAATTGATGAAATTTTAAATAATAAAGATTTTAGTATTCAAATACCAGAATTTGAAATTCAAGAAATAAGAAATGCTATTATTGAAATGTTGCAATCTGTTAAAAATGAAACTTTCACAAAATTAAAAACAGATTTATTATCAATTGTTGATTTCTTAAAAACTTTGAACAAACATGATATTTTATTACCATTAATTAACAACCCAAACAGTTTAGAAAGTTCTTTACCAAATCTTTCTGATGCGGCTATTGATGAAATAACAAATTCAATGTTTAATGTTCCTAAAATAACATTGTTCACACCAATAATTTTTAATAACACAATTTTATATTTTGGAAAAAATTATGATTTTGATGTTACACTTCCGGAAAACATTAATCCAACAAAAGATGAACTTCAAGAAACATTTAGTAGTATTTTAAAAGATTCTCTTTCTGCTTATAAAAATATAAGCAAAGATGAAAATGGTAACATTGTTATAACAAAAGAATTATTAGTGATTGGCGGTGGTTTGTTAGATAATATTAAAAAATCTCCACTAATAACAACAGAAACTTTTAATAGCATTATTGCAAAATTATCTACTGAAGGAAATAAAATTGTTAACAACCTTTCTGTTAATGATAAAATTAAAACTGCGATAAATTCTGCAATTGACAGAATTATTGATGTTGAAAACTTTAAAACAGAACTTGAAACTATTGCCAATGTTTTTGATGACGCAAAAAGCGTTATTGATGATTTAGAAAACATAGATGTTAACACTTTAGATTACGCAAAAGTTGGAAGAGTTTTAGATTCCTTTAAACAATCATACATTTTTAGCACATCTGTTAATGATTTAATGGTTGGTGCTTTAGATATGATTTGCGAGAATTTTGAAAGCTCTGAAAATGAGTTTAGTGATTCAATTATTAAATTAATTAAAAGTGCACAAAATCAAGTTTCTAGTGTTGAAAGTTGGGAAGTTGAATTAACTAAAATTGGAACAGCAATCGTAAACGTTAATAAATTGTTTACTGATTTTGCTGATATAACAACAGCATTTAAAGAAGGCGAAGTTGAAATTTATATTGGCCGTTCAATGGATATATTAATTACAAGCAAATTATTCACAAAGCAAGATGTAACAGATTTTCTTGTTGCTGTTATAGATTCTTTTAAAGAAAATATTCCAACAGATTACCAACAACATATTGAATCAATTAAAAACAATGTTGATAAAGTAAATAGTTGGGAAGAAGAAATAAAATCATTTAAAAATTTATTCAATATTGATTTTAATAATGTTGATTTAAACACTGTTGGTTCAACTTTAGATAGCTTAAAAAATAGTATTCTAGTTGGAAATGTTATTGATGATATCATTATAAGTGTTATTGATGAAAAATCTAACTCTTTCCCAGATTATATAAAACCATACGTTGAAAACATTAAACAAAACATTAAAAATGTTGAAAGTTGGGAAACTGAATTAAGCGTGTTTAAAGAATTGTTTGAAATAGACTTTAACAATGTTGAACTTAAAACAGTTGGTGTAACTTTGGATGGATTGAAAACTAGCATATTAATTGGTGATAGTTTAAACGATATTGTTGCAAGTGTTATAGCGGAAGAAACAAATAAAATTCAAAATCTTCCAGAAGAATTAAAAACAATATTTAATAATATTTCAAACAATATTAAAACTAACAAAGATATTAGTTTTGAAGTTGAATTGAATTATATTGATAAATTAATAACAGAATCTGAAAAACTTTCTGAAGCTGATGTTGATGTTACAACATTATTTGATAGTTTAGGCAGAACTTTAGATGAATTAAATTCAAGCAAAACACTATATAATGTTAGAACTGATATTTTAAGATATGTTTTAAAAACAGCTAAAAACAACTTACCAGAAAAATTTGTTAATAATAATGATGCATTATTGTTAATTGATAAATTACATAATAATGTTAATAATATCGACACAATTTTAAATTCTGAAACTCCAGAGGATATTGAAAAATCTAAAACAATATTTACTAAAGAATTTGGTTATTTAACAGATTTATTTAATATGTTTGAAAATTGTGCAAGTTCTAGTGATATTATTAATGATTTAGATAATTTAGGTGCATCTTTGGATAGACTAAATAATGAAAGCATTTTATTTAATAGTTGTGGAATTCACATTATTAACATAATTTTTGATGAAGCAATTAATTCTCAAACAGACGAGAATATTAAAGAAATTTTAAATAAAATGAAAAACAATGTTGCAGGTTCAATTGAATCTGGAAAAACATTCACTGAAATTCTAACTGAACTTAAAGACACAATTAATAAAGTTAAAAACACTTTGGATAATTTAAACGGAAAAATAACAACAGATAGTATTTCAAGCATTGAAACACTTTTAACAGATATTAAAGATTTTTCAATTGTTGGAAACACTGTAACAAAAACAATATTTATTGAATCTGTAACAAAAGTTAAAGATGTTATAAGTGCCGATAAAAGCATTGAAAATAGAGAAGTTATTGCAGGAAAAATTCAAGAACAAATAACACTTTTTGAAGGGAAAGAACCTTCAACAATAACAGATAAAGATTATTCTGATGCATTTAATAATTTAAAAACTCTTATTCAAGGTTTAAATTAAAATAAACTAAATGAGTAAAATAAAAAAAGAACTCTAAAAACAAATAGAGTTCTTTTTGTTTTTTTATATAATAAAAATTTAAAATTTAACATAGTTTTTGTTTTTAATATTCACTTTTATATTTTGGTTTTATTTGTTATAATATTGTAAATTATTTTTTTATTAGTGAATTTATGAAAATACTTAGTGTTGAACTTAAAAATTACAGAAATTATAAAAATATAAAAATTAACTTTAACGATGGTTTAAATGTGTTAGTTGGAAAAAATGCACAAGGAAAAACAAATTTGTTAGAGAGCGTTTTTTTGTGTGCAATTGGAAAAAGCCCAAGAGTTAACAAAGATAAAGATTTAATTAATTGGAATGAAGAACATTCTAAAATAACTTTAAGTTTAGAAAAACAAAGTGGCAAAAAAACAATTGAGATTTTTTTATTTAAAAATCAAAACAAAGCAATAAAAATAAACGGTGTTCAAATTTTAAGATATAGTGAACTATTAGGTGAGTTTAATGCAATATATTTTTCACCAGATGATTTAAAGTTGGTTAAAGAAAGCCCAGATGAACGCAGACGTTTTATGGATATTGATTTAAGCCAATTTAACAAAAATTATTTTTATGCGTTAAGCAAATATAATAAAGTTTTAGCACAAAGAAACAAACTTTTAAAAACAAGCAAAAACTTTGAAAGCTTAAAAGAAACAGTTTCTGTTTGGAACGAAAGTTTAGCAAAATATGGTTCATATGTTATTTTAAAAAGATTAGAATTAATAAATAAATTAAATAACTATGCAAACATAACAGAACAAGAGTTAACAAATAATGAAGAAAATATTAAACTTTCATACACAGGATTGAGTGGAACAGAAGAAGAAATAAAACAAAATATAGTTTTAAATTTAGAAAAAAGTTTAGAAAAAGATTATAGTTTAGGTTACACAACTTTTGGCCCACACAGAGATGATTTTAAAATTGAAGTTAATAACATTGATATTAGGCACTTTGGAAGCCAAGGTCAACAACGCACTGCAACATTAAGTTTAAAACTTGCAGAACTTGAAGTTTTTAAAGAGTATTTTAATGAATATCCAATATTATTATTAGACGATGTTTTAAGTGAACTAGATAATAAAAGAAAAAATATGTTATTAAACAAAACTTTAAATTTCCAAACAATTTTAACTTGTACAGAATTTGATTATGATGTTAATTGCACAAAATTTGTAATTAATAATGGCGAAATTTCAAATATTAAACAATAAAGTTAAAAAACCTTTTAATAATTTTTAATTTAATATTTAATAATTGTTGTTTTTGTTTTATAATATATAAAATTTAAATTAAGGACAATAAATATGAACAATTTACTAACTAATAGAGATATTTTTATTAACAGTTGTTTTGATACTTCCTACTTTGTTAATTATATTAACTATATAAAAAAACAATTAAATGGAAGAAATGATTGTGATGCTTTAAAAACTGAAATCGATAAATATAATGATTTGTTAAAGTCTAATGGAAATCTTTATTATGGTACTTTAAAAATAAACACTGTTGATGAATTTTATTCTGTTTATCAAAATTTATCAATCATATATGCAAAAATTAATTCTATTTTACATTCTGATTTATTAGAAAAAAATTATGAAAATTTAGAATTATTAAAAAATGTAGAAAATTTTAACAAAAAAAATTCAAGCAGAATTGAACTTTATAAAAAATACACAACTGAAATAAACAACAACCTTAACATTGATGATTTACCAGCAGAATTTGTAAGTAAATATAATAAATATTCAAATTTATATAACAAATTATTGTTAACACAAAAAAGATAATTTTTTTGTGTTTTTTTTATTTTTAAATAAATTTTGTAAATATATTATAAAGTTGTAAAATTTAAAATATTTTGTTATAATAATTTAGTAATTTAAAAATTTAATTTATATTAGGAAATATATATGCAAAATTATAAAGAAATTTGGGATAGTGCTTTAAAAATATTACAAAATGAAGTAACAACTGTTTCATATGATTTATGGATTAAAAGCTTAGAACCAATTGATTTTAAAGAAAGTATTTTATATTTATCAACAACAAGTGAAACTGCAAAAAATAGAGTTTTAAAACTTCACTATGAAAATATTAAACTTGCTTTAAAAGAAGTTAGTGATGAAGTTGTTGATTTTAAAGTTTTAGATCCAGATGAAAGCCAAGCATATTTTAATGTTTTAAATGATGCTGTTAATGAAACTAAAACAACTTCTAATAATAAATGTAAATTTATAGAAAAATTCACATTTGATAATTTCGTTGTTGGAAATAGTAATAAATATGTTTATGCTGCAGCAAGAGGTGTTGCAGAAAATCCTTTTTCTAAAATTAACCCACTATTTGTTTATGGTGGCGTTGGTTTAGGAAAAACTCACTTATTGCACGCAATTGGAAACTATTTAAGAAAAAACAACCCAGAATTAAACGTTTTATATGTAACTTGTGAAAAGTTTACTAATGACTATATTGAAGCTTTAAGAAGTGGAAAAATAGATAGTATTTCATCATTTAGAGAAAAATATAGAAATGTTGATGTTTTAATGATTGATGATATTCAATTTATTTCACAAAAAACAGGAACTCAAGAAGAGTTTTTCCACACTTTTAATGATTTATATCAAAATCAAAAACAAATTATAATTGCTTCTGATAGACCTCCTAAAGAAATTAGCACTTTAGAAGAAAGATTAAAAAGCAGATTCAGTATGGGTTTAATTCAAGATATTCAAACACCAGATATTGAAACAAGAATTGCAATTTTGCAAAAGAAAGCTCAACAAGAAAAATTTAGTGTTGATGATAATGTTATTAACTTTATTGCAGAAAAATGTGATACCAACATAAGAGAAATGGAAGGAATTTTAAGCAAAGTTAGTTTTTATGCAACATTATTAGGAAAACCAAAAGCAACACTAGAAGATGTTTCTGAAGCTTTAAAAGATTCTATTTTGGAAACTAAACAAAATTTAACAACAGATAGAATTATAGATTGTGTTTGCAAATATTTTTCTGTTGATAAAAATGATTTAATTGGAAAAAAGAAAAATAAAGAAATTGTTGAACCAAGACAAATTTGTATGTATTTAATTTGTGATTTGTTAGATTTACCACTAACTAGCGTTGGTCAAATATTTGGTGGACGTGACCATACAACTGTTATTCACGCTCGTGAAAAAGTTTCTGAAATGATTAAAAATAATAATAGAATTAAAATTGCAATTTCAGACTTAAAAAGTATGGCAAACAGAAATTAACACTATAAAATTTATGTTTTGTGAATATGTGGACAACTTTAAAAAGTTTTACACAAGTTTATACACATAACTTAAAACAATATATTGTGAAAATTAAATATCAATAAAACATATTTTACAATATTTTGTTGTTAAAATAAGTTATCCACATATCCACCAACATTAATAATAACAATATTATTTATAAATAAAATTATTTTGGAGGAAATGGCTTTGAAAATTGTATGTGATGGATTAGATTTGTCTGATGCTGTTTTAAAAGTAAGTAAAGGAATAAGCAGTAAAACAACAAATCCAATATTAGAAGGAATTAAAATTGTTGCAGAAGAAGATTATTTAACATTAACTGCAACAGACTTAGAAATTGAAATTGAAAAGAAAATTAAAAGTAACGTTATGATTGAAGGAGAGTGTGTTGTTCCTGGTAAATTTTTTAGTGAATATATAAGAAAATTAAATCAAGAACAAATTGAATTAAATCTTTCAAGTGATGATGTTTTAACAATTAAATATACCGATTCAGTTGGTAAAATTCAATGTTTAAATAGTGAAGAATTTCCACTTATGAAACAAGAGAATTTTAAAGAATATTTTGAAATAACAAAAAAGAGTTTTAAAACAATTATTAACAAAGTAATTATTTCTGTTTTACAAGATGATTCTAGACCAATTTTAAAAGGATGCTTGTTAACAATTGAAGATAATAAATTAAAAGGTGTTTCACTTGATGGTTTTAGAATGTCTTATGTTGAAGAACCAATAATAACTTCAAATTTATCACACGATATTATAATTCCAGCAAAATCAATTAGTGAAATTGGAAAACTTTTAGATGATAGCGATGATGTTATTAAAGTTTACGTTCAGAAAAACTTTTTAATGGTTGAAATTGATAACACAAAAATAACAACAAGATTAATGGATGGTGAATTTTTAAATTATAAATCTATAATTCAAGAGTCTTTCCAAACAGATGTTGTTGTTAATAAAGAAATTTTATTAGATGCACTAGACCGTGCAAGCTTGTTATCAAGAGCAGATAAAAGCAATTTTGTTAAATTTGATATTAAAGATAAAGTTATGGTTTTATCAACAAAAAGTGAATTAGGTGATATTAAAGAAAACATAACAATTAGTTTAACAGGTGAAGACTTGCAAGCTGGTTTTAACAGCAAATATTTTATTGATGCTTTAAGAGTTATTGATGATGAATTTGTTAAAATTAGATTTAATAATGCAGCAACACCTTGTGTTATAGTACCAACAGAAAATACAAATTATTTGTTTTTAATATTACCTTTAAGAGTTATTTCTTAAAAAAAATTTTAGTTTAAAAAAATAAACTTTTTAAATTAGTTGTTGACTATTTATATATTTTTAATTATAATAGAAAACGCAAATTGATTTTTAATTTAAATTTATATTAAGTTACACCAAATATTTTCTTAAGTTGGTGATACTTAAAAGATAATAAAGGAGTGATATTATGAAAAGAACATACCAACCTAAGAAAAAACAAAGAAGCAAAGTTCATGGTTTTAGAAAACGTATGAAAACAACAAGCGGTAGAAAAGTTTTAAAACGCAGAAGAAATCGTGGTAGAAAAGTTTTAAGCGCTTAATAAAAAGTGGAAATTTATCCACTTTTTTTATTTTTTATAGTAAATATTTTAATTATTCAAATATTTTTGCTATAATAAATTAGTTTATTTATTAAACAACAAAAAGTAGGATTATTATGCTTGAAAAATATAAACGTTTAATTAAAAGAAAAGAGTTTGCTTATATTTATAAAAACGGAGAAACAAAATTTTACAATTGCATTAAATTATATTACATTCCAACAAAATTAAATCATGCAAGAATTGGTTTTTCTGTTAATAACAAAATTGGAGACGCTGTTTTAAGAAATAAAATTAAAAGAAGATTAAGAGAAATTGTTAGACTTAATTATAATTTGTTAAATCAAAAATATAATTACATTTTTAAAGCATTAAATGGTATTGAAAATTTAACATATTGGGAAATGGAAGAACAATTATTATGTGTTATTAAAAAAGCAAAGTTGTTAAATGATAATTCACAAAATAGTGAAAATTTTAAGGAAAAACAATGAAAATTTTAAATATTATAAAAAAAGTTATAGAGTTTCCTTTTAAAATGTTGTGTTATTTGCTAATTTATATATATAAGTTTTTAATATCACCACTACTTCCAAAATGTTGTGTTTATGCTCCAACATGTTCAACTTATATGCTTCACGCAATAAAAGAGTTTGGAGTTATTAAAGGAATATTTTTAGGAACAAAAAGGTTGTTAAGGTGCACACCAAAAAATAAAGGAAAAATTGATCCTGTTCCAGATAATATAAAAGGAGATAAAAAATGGGTATTTTAGGAATGCTACTAGAAGTTACAAAACCAAGCGGAATGTGGGAAACAATAATTTTTGGTTTAGAATCAGGAATTAAAAATTATGGTTTAACATTAATAGTTTTAACATTATTAATTAAAGTAGTTATAACACCGCTAGATTTTGTTAATAGATTAACTGCAAAAAAGAATTCTTTAATCAGTGCAAAAATAAATCAAAAAGATTTAGAATTAAAAAAGAAATATGAAAAAAATCCTAAAGTTTATGAAATGAAGAAAGCGGAATTATATAAAAAAGAACAAAAAAATTTATTAGGTTCTTGTTTTATAATGATAATTCCAATGATTATTCAAATTGTTATATTCTTCACAATGCTTTCTGGTTTAAATAGTATTGCAGCATACAAAATCCAAACTCAATATGAAACACTTAAAACAACTTATTATGAAATTGCAAGTGAAGAAAATTTGAACGGAAAAACAGAAGAAGAACAAAACGAAATAAAAAAACAAGCACAAGAAGCTGTTATTAATAAATATGATGAAATTAAAGAAAGTTTTTTATGGATTAAAAATATTTGGAGACCAGATACAAACACAAGTATAATTCCAAACTTTTCTGAATATTCAAGTATTGCAAAAATAACAGTACAAGGTGAAACAGAAGAAGAGAAAGAACAATATTTAGAAAATTTAAAAGCAGAATATGAAACAATTATGAATCCTATTGCAGAAGCAAATAAGGGAAGCAATGGTTACTACATATTAACAATATTATCATTAATTATAACTTTTTTAAGTATTCAAATATCTAGTTGGATTCAAAGAGCAAAAATTAAAAAATCAAATTTGCAAACACCAGAAGTTGCAAGTAATAAAATAATATCAATTATATTACCAATAATAATGGCTATATTTACTTTATTTTATAATACAGTGTTTGCGTTATATATCGTAACAAACTCTTTAATTTCAGCAATATTAAATCCATTTATAACTATTATTGTTGATAAAGTTGAAGCAAAAAGAAGAAAAAAAGAAGAGGATAAAAACAAAGTTTCTTATTCAAGATATTAATTTTGTGAGAGGTATATTATGAAGAGCGTTATTACAACAGCAAAAACAATTGATAAAGCAATTGAAGAAGGTTTAAAACAATTAAACACAAGTTTAGAAAATGTTAATGTTAATATTTTAAGTGAAGGCGGATTGTTAAAAAAAGCAAAAGTTGAACTTGTTTTAATTGACAAAACAGAAGAAAAAGAAGTTATAAAAGAAACTAAAAAAGAAGAAGTTATAGATTTAGAAAATGAAAATTTCACAGAAGAAGAAAGTGAAGAACTTAAAAAACTTGCAAGTGAAGTTAACTTAAAAGAAAAAAAAGATGTTGAAAATGAAAACATTAAAAATAAAATATTAGAATTTTTAAATGGTTTAATATATGCATACAATGTTTATGCAGAAGTTAGTGTTGAAAAAAATTCTAAAGGTTTTGTTGCAAAAATAAATGGAGAAAACTTAGGTGCTTTAATTGGAAAACATGGTGAAGCAATGGAAGCACTTCAACTTATTTTAAACACATATTTATACAATAAAACAGATTTTAGAAAAAAAGTATTTTTAGATGTTGAAAATTATAGAGAAAAAAGAAGTGAAACATTAAAAGAAATGGCTTTAAAACTTGCTGAAAAAGTTAAAAGCAGTAAAAAAAGCTATAAACTTGAACCTATGAATTCTTATGAAAGAAGAATTATTCATGAGGCTTTATCTAAAGATGAAAATATAAGTACTCATTCAGAAGGTGAAGAACCAAACAGATTTTTAGTAATTGAATATGTTGAAAATAAATTATAATAAAGTTTTTTGTTTACTTGTTTTTAAATATTTATTATAATAATTAAAACTATATAAGGTTAGGAAAAAGGTATGAGCACAAATATTAATTTACCACAACCAGATAATAATGAGGAAAAAATTATTGGTGTTGAGGCTGAAAAATTAAGTTCACAAGAAAATTCCCAAAATCAAAACACAGATGATTTCACAAAACTAAACAAACAAAACAAAATTTTAATAAAAAAAGATAATAATGTAGAAAAAAAGTTTTTAAGTTTTAAAAAATTAAAAAATGAAAAACCAACAGAAGATGCATTGCAAACAAGAAAATTTGCTTGGCTTGCATATATCTTGTTCTTTATACCATTATTAATTAATAGAAACAGTGAATTTGTTAGACACAATGCAAACGAAGGTCTAGAAATAAACATTATTGATGTTGTTGGTTTAGTATTCTTGTTTGTTGGAATTTTTGTTAAAACAACAGCAACAGTTTCTCATTTATTAACTATAATTTGTTTTATAATTGGAATTTGTTTGTTAGTTTTAACAACAATAACAAAAATTTATATGATAGTTGTTAGTTCAATGGGTAAAAAAGTAACAACTCCTTGGCTTGCAAAAATTAAAATTATAAAATAATAAAAAAACACTTTGTTTTAAAGTGTTTTTTTTTTAATTTAGCTTATGTTATAATGTTGTATATATAAATTTAATAATTAAAGGTTATGAAAATTATAAAATATGGTTAAGGAAAAAATAACATTAAAAATAGTTTTAATAATTGGAATTTTGTTAATATTAGGTGGTTTAGGTTTAGGAATTTATAATTTAACAAACTATAAAAACTATGTTGAAAAAGATGCAATAATAAAAAGTATAAAAGTAACTTACGATAGTTATGGAGAACCTTTTTATGATGTAAAAGTTGATTTTGAATATAATGGAGTGAAATATACAGATGTTGATTTAGATTATTGGGATAATGATATGTTCACAGGAAAAGAGATAAAAATTATGTGTAATAAAAACAATCCAACAGATATAACGGTTAAATCCTCGTGGTATATTGTGCCAATTTTATTAACTGTTTTTGGAATATTTTTAACAACAACTGCTTCTGTCACATTATATAAAAAATCAAAAAACTTTAATTAAAAAATAAATATTCTAATTTATAATATAAAAAAGAACTTTTGTATAGGTTCTTTTTTGTTTTTTTAAATTTAGAATAGTTAGATTAAAACCGAATAATGTTCTAAATTTAACTATATTGACAATTTTATAATTATATAATATTATATAATATAAATAAAATATAAGGATTTTTTTGTATGGATAAATTAAGTGCAAAAAAAATTAATAAAATTGTTATTTTAATATTCATTTTTTTGGCTTTGTTTATGTTTATTGCATATTATTTAAGCTATAATTTATTCACCGAAAATGATTTGCAAACAAATGAACTTATAGAAAATTTATTAGAAGAAAATAAAAATAAACAAAATTCAAATATAATAATAGAAGAAAATGCAACAAATAATCAAGAGCCAACATTACCAAGTGAAGATGGTGAAGAAAACAATGGCGGAGAAAGTGTTGTTGTTGGGGAATTTAACAATTTTTATGATTTATTTAATTATGCTTTAAATAATTATAAAACATGTAAGAATATGTACAGTGTTGCTTCTGGTGAAGTTATAGTTAATGGTAAATATGGAATAATTGGCATTTCAAATGTTAAAGGTAAAATTAGCATGTCTAAAGCTAGAAATGTTAATAATAAAAAATATTTTGAATATTACATAAAATCTTTGGACAGTGTTTATGACTTTAGTTTGTATATGCAAGCATATGCTGATAGAAATACATACAAAGAGTATTACCCAGAAACAGGTTGGAACATGATTTCAAAAGACGAGTTTATAAAAACATACAAATCTGATATGGATTTTTGGTTTTATAACATAAACTCAAATAATTCAAAAATTAAAAGTTTTGAATATGATAAATATATAAAACAATATTCTGCAACTATTGAAGTTTTTGGAGATGCGTTAAATGATTATTCATATCAAATTTATAAATTTTTAGAATTAACAGAACTTGCAAAGTTTAATTCTTGTGAAATAACTTTCACTTTTAATCAAAATGCACAATTTTTAAATGTTATTGTTAAGGAAAATTTCAACATAAAAAGTTCTATAAGTAAAATTGATTGTGTTATAGATAGCACCTATGTTGAAACTTTTAAAGTTTTAGGAGACACTTTTTTAAATATAAATGATCCATCAAAATAATTGCTAATTAAAACAATTTATATTATAATACGTTATTGGAGTTAAAAAACATATGAAAAGTAAAACGTTAAATTTCGTTATTGCAATATTAGTTTTAATTGTGTCTTCAATTTGGGCAGTTTCAATTTATAATAGAGATGCTTTGTTTGCAAAAATAGACCACGAAACTGAAATATCAAATCAAGAAAAAGTGAACGATGCAATAAATGATAATATAGAATCATCTGATATTATAAGTAACAATAATAATTCTAATAAATTACCTGTGATAGATAACAGCAATAAAGACGATGATGAAAACGGTGAAATAGAAATAGATAAGATTTATAAATTTAGTGAGTTTTCAGAATTTCAACAACAAGTTTTAAAAGTATGGAATAATTACAGAAATAAACAAATTGTAACAACAGGTGAAGCTTCTGTTAAAAATGTTGGATTTGGTTCATTAAGCATAAGTGCGAACATTCCATATAGAATAACAACATTAGTTAATTCTTCTAATTATTTTTCTCAAGTTTTACAAACATCTGAAGTTTATAATGCTGACATTGGCCAAAAAATTCAATCTTTAACTAATTGGATGTATTCAACAGGAAATTTGGTTGAAGTTTATCAATTTTTCAATAAATCAACATTGTCAAAAACTGACTTTTTAAACACATATAAACAAACACCAAGAGATTTAATTGTTGATTTTAGTGGTGAGATAAATAAAGATTTTAGAATAGAAGGTTTTTATTTTGATGAATATAAAAATTGTTATGAATTTGATTATTATCCATCAGATGAAATTTTAAATAAATCTTTAACATATTTTATATCAATGTTTAACAACCCTTGGTGTGATATAAATAATACAAAAGCAAAAACACCAAAAGTTCATTTTACAGTTGATAAAAATTGTAAAGTAAAAAACATAGTTTTAAGTATTGAAATAACTAATTTTGAGGCTTCTTATAGAGGTTTAACATTCAAAACAGATAATGGAAATGTTTTGTTAAATCAATCAATACAATACTATAACAGCTATTTAGCTATAACTCATCCATAAAAAAAAGATTATAGATAAAAACTATAATCTTTTTTATTTTATTAATTTTACTTAATAACTAATCTTTTTTGTTTTCACTTTCTTTTTTCTTTTTATTAAGAAATTTATTAATATCATATTTTGCAAAATTTGAAGGATTGTTATTTTCTGATTTATTATCTTTTTTGTTGCTTTCTGGTTTATTATTTTTGTTAACATCAACTGTAGATGCTTTTTTTGATTTTTCTATTTTGTTTTTTACATTATTTAATTTTTCTTCAACATCAATATCTGGATTTTTCAAAAGTTTTTTTCTTAAAACCTTTAAATGTTTGTTATTAATTTTAATTAAATAATCTAGTATTTCCTTATTATAACTACCATAAAAACTTGTTGTGATATCTCCATCTGTGTTAAGCATAACGTTTAAAACAGTGCAAGCATCGTTATTAACTAATTCTTTTTTATCCATTGTAACAATATTAACGTGAAGGTCATCATATCCTTCAATTTTAACGCTAGATTTTTTCATAATAACTCCATTAAACATTAAATCTAAATAACATTATGTCGCCATCATTAACAACATAATCCTTGCCTTCAATTCTAACTTTTCCTTTTTCTTTTGCTTCGTTATAGCCACCACATTCAACAAAATCTGAGTAACTTACAACTTCTGCTTTAATAAAACCTCTTTCAAAATCTGTGTGAATTTTACCTGCCGCTTGCGGTGCTTTTGTTCCGTTTGTTATTGTCCAAGCCCTAACTTCTTTAACACCGGCTGTTAAATAACTTATTAAACCTAAAAGTTTATAACTTGCAACAATTAACTTATCTAACCCACTTAAAGTTAAACCAAGTTCTTCTTTGAACATTTTTGCATCTTCTTCATCCATCATACTTAGTTCTTCTTCTAATTTTGCACAAGTTACAATAACTTGAGAATTTTCTTGTTTTGCGTATTCTTTAACTTTTTTAACGTTTTCAATCTTGTCTTCTAAATCACTTAATTCGCTATCACTAATGTTTGCACAATAAATAACAGGTTTGCTTGTTATAAGAAAGAAACTTTTAATTAAATCTTGTTCTTCTTTGTTTGCTTCATAGCTTCTAACAGGTTTTTCGTTTTCTAGCAAAGTTTTTAATTTACGTAGAAGTTCAGTTTCAGCAACAGCTTCTTTATTACCAATTTTAGCCATCTTTTCAGATTTTTCCAATCTTTTATTAACGCTTTCTAAGTCTGCTAAAATTAATTCTAAATTAATAATTTCAATATCTGCTATTGGGTCCACAACTCCGTTAACGTGAATTATTTTGCTATCATTAAAACATCTAACAACATGAACTATTGCATCAACTTCACGAATATGACTTAAAAATTTATTTCCCAAACCTTCACCGTGGCTTGCTCCTTTAACAAGACCTGCAATATCAACAAATTCTATTGTTGCAGGTGTTATTTTTTCTGTCTTATAAAAATCTCCTAAAACTTGCAATCTTTCATCTGGAACTGCAACAATTCCAACGTTTGGTTCGATTGTGCAGAAAGGATAATTTTCGCTAGGAATACCTTTTTTTGTTATTGCATTAAATAAAGTGCTTTTGCCAACATTTGGCAAACCAACAACACCAAGTTTCATAAAATTTTCTCCATATATTCTTAATATTCAATATTATACAATATTTGCGAAAATTTTAAAAGTGTTTAATGTTATAAAAATAGATATTGAAAAGTAAAATTAAATTTGCTATAATATTTCTTGAATTTAATTAAATATTTTAGTTTTTTTTAAAATAATATATTGATGACATTTAAATATTACATATTGACAAGAACTAAAAAAAGAAGGCTATATGAAAAGTAAAAAAATATTAACACAAAATATTAATAGCAATATGGATAAAAAGTATTCTGAAGTGGAAGGAACGTTGTTAAATTTAATTATTTTTTCAAAATTATTAATGGCAAATTTTAAGGAAAAGGACACTTACTTTATTCAATGTTGTGCAAATAAAAATTCAGATAATCCAGAAAGTTCAATTTTTGCAGGTAGCTTTTTAAATTTAACAAAACCAGAAGATTGTTTTAAATATTACAGATTGGAATGTGTTACAATGCTTAAAGATAATGAAAAAAATTTAAAAGTTCTTAAAAATGTTGCACATTTAGATTTTTATATTTTTAACGAAAGTGTTTATGTAAGTACAATTAAAGTTGAAAAAGAATTTAGAGGCAAAAATGTAGGAAGTTCGATTTTAAAATTTTTAGAAGATTTTGTTATAATGAAAAAACATAATATAATTTTTTTAAACAGTTTAAAAACATATGTTTTAGCTTATGAAAATTATGCAGATGATAAAAAATCCAACCATGTTTATAAAATTGATAAAAATTTAAGATTTTACAAAAAGAATGGATTTAGAGAATCGAAATTAGAAGACAGTTATTATTATGGATTATCTAGTTTTGATCCAACAAATTGTAATACTAAATTTACTCCTATGTTAAAAAAGGTTGAATATAAAAATTTAAAACCAATTTTTGTTCCTTTAACATGTTATAAACGTTATTTAATGAGAGCATTTAAAAAGAAACCTAGTGTTGTTAAAAGATAAAAACTTTAAATATTAGAGTTTTTATTTTTTTATATCTAATTTTAGTTATAAAATAATGAATTAAAAAAACTAAATTAATGGTGTTTTAAAGTTGTAAATAATTAGTCCTTTTTAAAATTTATTTAAATAAAGATATTTAAGTAATAATATTTTGTTTTAATCATAAAATAGTAATAAATAAAATTAAGGACTTTTTATGGCTTTATATATTTTAATTATTTTAGGAATAATTCAAGGTATTACAGAATTTTTACCCGTTAGCAGTTCTGGACATCTTGTGTTGTTTTATAATATTTTTAACATAAACAATAACCAAATAACATTAAGCATTGTTTTTCATCTAGCAACATTAATGGCTGTTATTTTTGTTTATTTTAAAGATATTGTTGTTTTAATAAAAAATCCATTCTGTAAAACTAACAAACTTTTAGTTATGGCAACCATTCCAACAGTTATTATTGCTTTGCTTTTAAAAAGTGTAATAGAAAAAAGTTTTAGTGGTGAATTTTTAGTTTGGGGTTTTTTAATAACAGCAGTCATTTTGTTTTTTTGTGAAATTGTTTCAAACAATAACAACATAAAACTAAAATTTTTAACAAAAAGCAGTAACTTAAGTGCAACAAATATCAACTTTATGACAAAAATCAAACAAAATTCAATAAATAGTGTTTTATTTGATTATGATATAACCAACATAAACATAAATTATTTTAATGCTTTTTTAATTGGTGTTGCACAAGGAATTGCTTGTTTCCCGGGAATTAGCAGAAGTGGTAGCACAATTGCTTGTGGGTTGTTTCAAAAGCTAGAAAAAAAGCAAGTTGCAGATTTTTCTTTTTTGTTAAGTATTCCTGTTATTTTAGGTTCAATGATTTTTGAGCTAAAAGATTTCACAAGTTTGGCAAGTGCAGAAAGTTTTAATATCTTTAACATTATTGTTGGTTTTATTTTTGCTTTTGTTTCAGGAATTTTATGTATAAAATTTATGTTAAAAATTGTTAAAAAACAAAAGCTGTATATTTTTAGTTTTTACTTAGTTTTGTTAAGTTTAATAATTGTTATTTTTAATTTGGTTTAAAATTTAAAAACGCACAATATGTGCGTTTATTTTTTTGTTATTTTAATTGATACAACTTATTAGAGAATGTGATTTATTATAACAATTAATTTGAAATATATTTGAAATATACAATTTATTTAATAGTAAATAATAATAAATATTAATAATAAAGAACTTTATTAAATTAAAGTACTTTTAATAAATTATTTTTTGTGCTAAAATACATAATAAAAACAAATTGGATAAGTGAAATGGATTTTAAGCAAGTAGTTTTAGAGCAATTTAATAACAATGAAAATTTAAATACTTTAAATAATGTTGAAAACTTATTAGTGTTAAATCAGGATTTAACAAAAGGTGACGTTAGTTTGCCTTGTTTTGTTTTTGCAAAAGAATTAAAAAAGAATCCTGTGGTTATAGCAAGCGAAATTGCTAATGAATTAAAAAATAGCAATGTTTTTGATAGTGTTGAAGCAATTAATGGTTATGTTAACTTTACATTAAAAAAGCAAGAAGTTGTTAAAAAGGTTTTAGAAGAAGTTGAAAAGCAAAATAATGAGTATGGTAAAAATAAAAACCATAATGGAGAAGTTGCATTTGTTGACCATTGCAGTGCAAATCTAGCAAAATATTTGCATATTGGGCATTTAGGAACAACTGTTATTGGTGCTGTTATTAGAAATATTTTAGAAGCTAATGGCTACAAAGTTTTTGGTATTAACTATTTAGGAGATTATGGAACTCCTTTTGGAAAGATGATAACTGCAATTAAAAGATGGGGAAACTTTGAAGAGTTAAGAAAATATAAAGGGGAAGAAGCTGTTGATAAAATTCAAAGTTATTACGTTTTGTTTAATCAAAAAGTTGACGAAGATGAATCTTTAATTGAAGAGGCAAGAAGTTGGTTTTATAAAATTGAAAATAAAGATAAAGAAGCAACTGAAATTTTTAATTGGATAATAACAGAAACTAAAACTGAAGTTGAAAGAATTTGTAAAATTTTGAACATTTCTTTTGATAGTTGGCGTGGCGAAAATTATTACAGTGATAAAATGGAACCTGTGATTAAAGAATTAAATGAAAAAGGTTTGTTAAAAACAAGTGAAGGTGCAAAAATTGTTGATTTAAATGAATATGGTTTGGGTGTTTGTTTAATTCAAAAAAGTGACGGCACAAGTTTGTATGCAACACGTGATTTGGCTGCTGTTGAAGATAGGTATAACACATATAAATTCGATAAAGGAATTTATGTAACAAGTGTTCAACAAAAATTGCACTTTGCACAATGGTTTAAAGTTTGCGAACTTTTAGGCAAACCATATGCAAAAGGTTTAGAACATGTTTACTATGGTCAATATAGTTTGCCATCCGGAAAGATTGGTTCACGTTTTGGAAAGCAGGCACTTGTTAAAGATATGATTATTGCAGTTCAAGAAAAAGCAAAAGAAATAATGCTTGCTCGTGGAACAAAAGTTGAAGATATTGAAGAAACAAGTTTAAAAATTGCAACAAGTGCATTATGCTTTGGTGTTATTAAAAATGAAAAAATTAAAGACAGTGTGTTTGATATGGAAGCAAGTTTAAGTTTTGAAGGAGAAACTGCACCATATATGCAATACACTTTTGCCAGAACAAACAGTGTTATTAAAAATTGTGAAAGTTTGAACGTTAACATAGATTTTGATATTAATAGCATTACAAATGACGATAGTTACAGCATTGTTAAATTAATAAATTCTTATCCAACAATTGTTAAGCTAAGTTTAGATAAATATGAACCTTGTGTTATTGTTAGATTTTTATTAGATTTATGTTCTGCGTTTAACAAATTTTATAATTCGCAAAGAATTATAGATAATGGAACTGTTGATGTTGCAAAATATAAATTAACAAAAGCTGTGAACCAAGTGTTATTAAATGGTTTTAAAATTTTAAATATTAATGCTATTGAAAAAATGTAGCAGGAGGAAGTTATGATAGATATTAATTTAATAAGAAAAAATCCAGAACTTGTTAAAGAGAACATAAGAAAAAAGTTTCAAGATGAAAAGTTAGAACTTGTTGATAAAGTTGCAGAACTCGACAAAGAATATAGAGCTTTAAAACAAGAAGGCGACGATTTGCGTGCAAGCAGAAACAAACTAAGTTCTGAAATTGGTTTGCTTATGAAAAATAAACAAATTGAAGAAGCAAACAAATTAAAAGAAACAGTTGTTGCAAACAATAAAAGAACTGTTGAAATTGAAGAAAAAGAAAAAGAGTTAGAACAAGAAATTAAAAAAATTATGATGGTTATTCCAAACATAATTGCCGATGATGTTCCAATTGGAAAAGATGATAGCGAAAATGTTGAAGATAAAAAATTTGGAGAACCTGTTGTTCCAAACTTTGAAATTCCATATCACGCAGATATTTTAGAAAAATTAGGCGGACTTGATAAAGAAAGTGCTGGAAGAACAAGCGGAAATGGCTTTTATTATTTAATGGGAAACCCTGCAAGAATTGTTAGTGCAATGTTAAGTTATGCTAGAGATTATATGATTGAAAAAGGTTTCACATATTGCATTCCACCATTTATGATTAGAAGTGAAGTTGTTAATGGTGTTATGAGCTTTGCAGAGATGAGTGCAATGATGTATAAAGTTGAAGGTGAAGACTTGTTTTTAATTGGAACAAGTGAACACAGTATGATTGGTAAATTTAAAGACCAAATTATTAAAGAAAGTGATTTGCCAATAACAATGACATCTTATAGCCCATGTTTTAGAAAAGAAGTTGGTGCACACGGAATTGAAGAACGTGGAATTTACAGAGTTCACCAATTTGAAAAACAAGAAATGATTGTTTTGTGTAAACCTGAAGATAGTATGGAATGGTACAACAAGATGTGGTCTTACACTGTTGATATTTTTAGAAACTTAAACATTCCTGTTAGAAAACTTGATTGTTGCAGTGGAGATTTAGCAGACTTAAAAATTAAAAGTTGTGATGTTGAAGCTTGGAGCCCAAGACAAATGAAATATTTTGAAGTTGGTTCTTGCTCAACTTTGGGAGATGCTCAAGCAAGACGTTTGGGAATTCGTGCAAAAGGTGAAAAAGGTAACTATTATTTGCACACTTTAAACAACACTGTTTTAGCATCAACAAGAGCATTAATTGCATTGTTGGAAAACAACTTAAACGAAGATGGTTCTGTTAATGTGCCAAAAGCGTTGCAACCATATATGGGCGGTTTAACAAAAATGGAAGTAGTGAAAAAATAATTGATTATCATATATATTAATATTAAAGTTTGTAAAAATTTGAATATATGGTAAAATAAAATTATATAAAAGGAGAAAATTATGAGCGGTTGGATTATTTTTGGTTGGGTAATGTTTGGTTTGGCATTATTACTTCTAGTATGGTTTTTTTCAATGTATAACGCTTTAGTAAGAGCAAGAAACAACACAGATGAAGCTTTTTCAACAATGGATGTTTGCATGAAAAAACGTTATGATTTAGTTCCAAACCTAGTTGAAACAGTAAAAGGATATGCAAAACACGAACAAGAAACTTTGCAAAGAGTTGTTGAAGCAAGAAATTTGGCTAATAACAGTGTTAGCCCACAAGAAAAGATGCAAAACGAAAAAAGTTTTAGCCAAGCTTTAAAAAGTTTGTTGATTGTTGCAGAACAATATCCAGAACTTAAAGCAAATCAAAATTTTATGGATTTACAACAAAAGTTAAACGAACTTGAAAACGAAATTGCATATTCAAGAAAATATTACAATGCAATTGCAAAAGAATTAAATAATAAAATTGATATGATTCCAACAAATTTGGTTGCTAAAATGATGAGATTAGAACGCAGACCAATGTATGAGTTGGACGATATTGAAGAAAGAAAAGCACCAAATGTTAAGTTTTAATAAGGGTTTAAACTATGAAAACTAAAAACAAAAAAATATTTTTAATATGTTTTGTTTTTGCGCTATGTGTGATTTTAGCACATAGTGTTCTTTTTATGTTTAAAAGTTCTGCAGTTTCGTTTGCAATAAATAAAACGAATTTACAAAATGAATTGTTTTTAAACAGCACAGAAAAAACTGAAGAATACTATATGGAAACTGTGGGTTATGTTATTGAAAGTTTTAATGTTTATGTGAGTGTTGGTTTAGAGAATGCTTATAACATTAAAGAAACAATAACAGCAACTTTCACAAACGATAGGTCAACACCTAAACATGGTATTTTTAGATATATTCCTTATGTTTTAGAAAGTGAAACTATATATAATGATAAGTTAATAAAAACCACTTACTACATAAAAATTAATAATATTAGCAGCAATGTTAAATTAGATAAGGGTGATATTAATAACAACAGAATTGTTAAGTTGGGCGACCCCAATGTTTTAGTTAATGGAAAAACTGTTAAATATGAATTAAGTTATACATATACAATTGGTTATGATAAGAATGACAGTTTTGATGAAATATATTTTAACTTGTTAGGAACAGGAAATGATACAATGATAAAAAATTTTTCATATAACGTTTCCTTGCCTTCAGAAATTGATAGTGTTCCAACAATTTATTGTGGAACTTACGGCTCAACAGACACATCAAAAATTAGTGTTAATTTAAGCAGTGATAAACTAAGAGTTTATGGTGCTAGTTTAACAAGCTTGCAAGCTAACGAAGCTGTTACAATTCACAAAATATTAATTAACGGTTACTTTAGCGAAGCTGATAGCTACAAATATTATTTAGATTTAATTTTGTGTGCAATTGCGGTTGTTGTTTTAATTGCAACTTTGGGTTACACAACTTATAACAAAAACGTTAACAAAGTGATAAAGGTTGTAAACTTTTTACCACCTGAAGATATGGACCCTGTTAAAATGTCTATATACTACTACAATGGATTAAATCCCAAAGCGTTTGCAAGTTTAATAGTGTATTGGGCAGATAAGGGTTATGTTAACATAGAAGTTAAAAACAATAACAACATTGAGCTTTCAAAAGTTAAAGACTTACCAAAAGATTTTCCAAGTTATCAATTAGTTATGTTTAATGCTTTGTTTGGAATTGGAGAAAATTCAAAAACAGAAATAACAGATAATAAGATAACCGAAAACATAAACAAAGCAACAAATAATAATGAAAAAGATTTAATTAAAGACTTTTCTGTTTTAAAGGATATTAAAACATCTTTAAATAGCGAAAACAACGATGAAAAAATAAATTCTAAAAAACAGGATGTTGAAAAAATATCTTTATCAGAAGCATCTGAAAGAATGAAAAGCAAAATTAGTATCTGTGTGGAACTTGCAAAATCTTTAAAAAATGGAAGAAAGTATGATAGTAAGAGCGTTAAAACAACACTATGGTTTTCAATTGTTAATATTGTTCCAATTGTTTTGTTTTATGTGATTTACTATTTAAGAACAAATTTAATCGGCAACTTATTCACAATGTTACTATATTTGGCTTTTGGATTTGTTCCTTTCCTTTTGCTATCATTTTTAAATAATAATCAGGTTAAAAACTTAAGCAAGTTCAAAAAAATTGCTGTTCACTTTGGAATGGTTATTGCACTTACAATACCAATACTTTACACAGTGTTTAACATAACAGATTTAATAATAGATAAATTTTGTTTAAGATATGTGTTGCTTGCTATTCTATTTTTTAATATGTATTTTATTGCACAAAATTTATATTTAGAAAAGCAAACAAGAAAATTATATGGTGATATTTTAGGTTTTAAAAAATCAATAGAAGTTGTTGATAAAAACAGATTAAAAATGTTGTGTGATGAAAACCCTAAATATTTTTATAATGTTTTGCCGTATGCTTATGTGTTAGGAATAAGTGATAAATTTATTAAGAAATTTGAAGGCTTAACAATAATGCCGCCAGAAACAATTACAACAAGTTATGGTTTAGAAAATGTTTTGTTTGCTCATTATATGATTGCCAGCATGAATACGTTTACAACATCAATTATTCCAAACAAATTTATAACAAACTTATTAACAGCTCAAACAGTGGCAAAAAGCTTCTCAGGCTCAATTGGAAGTGGCTCAAGCGGTGGAGGTTTCTCTGGTGGCGGCTTTGGTGGAGGCGGAACAAGAAGCTGGTAAAAACAACCTTTCCAAAGGTTGTTTTTTTGTATATTTATTCACCTAATTTTAAGCTTCTTATGGGTTTAAGTTTATTTTTATAAAAATGTTGTCAAAAAGTACATATAAAATTTAAAAAATATAAATATTTTTGTGAAAATTTTTATAATTATGCATAATTTTGTTGTAAAAAGAAGTAAAAATGTTATAATAAATTAAATATGGGTTAAGGTGGAGTTGGTATGGCAAATCAAATTTTTTACAACAATGCAAAAGATGGTTTATTACAATTTTTTGGTGTGGAATTTTCAACTTTGCCAGAAGATGCCTTAAACAAATTTATAAGTTTTTTTTATAAACTTTGTAACTATGAGGAAGAGGGTGTTAAAATTAGACCTCACATAATTTTAACAAATAATATAAACGCTGTTGTTAAAACAATTGAAAACACAGAAAAAATAGCCATCCATTTAGATAACAATTCCGATAAATTTAACCAAAGAATGAAATCTTTAATGTGCTTTACTAGAAATGAGTGGAGCATATATGTTAACTTTGCTAACGACAAAGTTGAGTATGGTTTAGTTAAAACGTTAAATTCCATAAAAGATAAAAACTTAAAACAACAATTGTTTAATCCGCAACTAGAGGATATTCCAATTTATCAAAAGGTGAACTTAGTTTCAATTGATGTTATCTCTTCAAGCTTGGTTGAACTTATTGGTTTTAAAGGTTCAAACGTATCAATTTATTTTGGCTTAAATAGTGAAGAGATTTCTAATTGGGAATTTGTTATTAAAGAATTTTCAAAAGCGGTTGTTTCAAAATTAAGAACAACAAAAAGAAAATTAAACGACGTTACAACTCTATATGAAAATATTTTCACAAGGGTTTTTAAGAATTTGCACGGGGCAATATGTTTGGTTGTTGATAAAGATTTTGTTGATACAAAAAATATGTTGCAAGATGGTGTTTGGCTTTCTGAACCAATTGGGCTTAGTAAATTGTTTATGCAAACAACAAGTTATAGCGAAAGCAAATTAATGAGTTATGCTGATTTATTAGTTGATATGCTTAACTACGATGGCATAACAGTTATAGATAATTGTGGAAGAATAAGAGCATATAATGTTTTTATTGAAAGCGATTTAAAAAACATTAAAACAGTTGTTGGTGGAGCAAGAAGAAGAGCTGCGCAAACGTTAATTGAAAGTAATAATAAAAAATTTGTTGGAGTTTATTTGCAATCGCACGATGGTGATATTTTCTATTATGATATGCAAAAAACTAAAAAAACAAAAAAATGAAGATATTTGTAATAGTGGTGAGTTTTTGCCACTATTTTATTTTTAATGAGTATATTATTGTGATATTATCGTATATATAATAAGAAAAATAACAGGTGAACCATGTTAAAATTAAACAATATAAGCAAAGAATACAATATAGATAAAACAAGTTTTTTTGCCTTAAAAAATATAAGTGTTGAATTTAAAACAAACGAATTTGTAAGCATTGTTGGGCCAAGTGGTTGCGGAAAAACAACATTATTAAACATAATTGGTGGGTTAGATAAAGCAACAAATGGAGAGTTGCTAATTAATGGTGAAAACACAAAATCATATAAAGATTGGCAATGGGATTTTTATAGAAATCAATATATTGGTTTTATATTTCAATCATATAATCTAATTAGCCATATTACAGTTTTAAAAAATGTTGAAATGGCTTTAACTTTAAGCGGTGTTAACGCAAAAGAAAGAAAAAAGAAAGCAATTTCAGCTTTAAAAAAAGTTGGTTTAGAAAACCAAATTAATAAATTGCCAAATCAACTTTCTGGTGGTCAAAAGCAAAGAGTTGCAATTGCTAGGGCAATTGTTAATGAACCAAAAATAATTTTAGCAGACGAACCAACAGGCGCACTAGATTCTAAAAGCAGTGTTCAAGTTATGGAACTAATTAAGGAAATTAGCAAAGATAAACTAGTAATAATGGTTAGTCATAACAAGGAACTAGCAGAAAAATATTCAACAAGAATTGTTGAAATGTTGGATGGAAATATTATAAACGATAAAGTTTTAAGAAAGGCTAGAGAAACAAAAACAAATAAAGATTCTGTTGAGGAAGTTGATAAAAAAATAACAAAAGTTAAAAACACTAAAATGAGTTATTGGCAAGCCTTAAAACTCTCATTTAGCAATTTAAGAACAAAAAAAGGCAGGGCATTAATCACAAGCATTGCTAGTTCAATTGGAATTATTGGTGTTGCTTTAGTTCTATTTCTAAGCAATGGTTTTAATTCAATTTTAAATAAATACGAAGAAGATGTTTTTTCGCAAATGCCAATTGAAATTTCAAGAAAAGTTATGTTGCCTCCAGATGAAATAAATCCAAATGATTTTGTAAATGTTGAATTTACAGATGAAGAAGTTGTGTATCCCGAAAGAGATGATAACAATATTTTTGTTACATACAATAACAATATAACACAAGAATATGTTGATTATATTAATAAGTTAGATAGCAAAAACTATACAATGTTAAATTATAATTACGGAATGCAATATGTTATTGCTCCAAAAAATGGATCTCACATACCTTTAACAGATGTAAATTCTATAATAAACATAATACCTAACAATTTGGAATATATTAGTGACAATTATGACATTTTATATGGAGATTTTGCCAAAAACAACAATGAAGCCATTTTAGTGATTGATAATAAAAATGTGGTTAGTAAAAAAATTTTAACATTATTAGGGTTTGAAAATTTCAACGAAGGAGTCTCTTTTGAAGAAATTGTTAATAGTGAATTTTCTTTAATTGATTATGATGATGCATATACAAAAATATCTGAAAACAGGTATACTTTAAACTCAAGTTTATCTGATGAAGTTTATGAAAAAAATAAAATAAAAATAACAGGAATTGTTAGAATTAAAAAAGATTCTAATGCGTACCCATTTAGCAGCGGAATTTATATTAAGGAAGATGTTAGAAAATTATATTCTGAAACAAATGGAAACAGCGCTTTAACAACAGAACAAAAAAATAACACTGAATACAATTTGTTAACAGGTAAAAAATTTCAATTGGTTAACAATGTTAATGTTGAATATGAAAATAGTTTAACATTGTTAGGGGCGAATAAACTTCCAACCTCAATTTCAATTTATCCTAAAAACAAAGAAACAAAAGATGCTGTTATAAAATATTTGGATGATTGGAATAAACAGGTTGAAAATGAAGAAGATAAAATTTATTATTCAGATATTGCCACAACTGTTGTTGATATGCTATCTCAAATGACAAATATGAGTAGCATTGTTTTAATTGTGTTTGCAAGCATTTCACTTGTTGTTAGCACTGTGATGATTAGTATAATAACATATATTTCTGTTATTGAAAGAACAAAAGAAATTGGCATTTTAAAAAGTTTGGGTGCAAGAAAAAAGGATATAACAAGAGTGTTTAAAGCGGAAAGCAGTATTATTGGTTTTTTTGCGGGAGTAATTGGTGTTATAATTGCAATAATTTTGTGTATACCAACAAACTCAATATTAACAAATGTTATGTCAACTTTGTCTGGTGTGATGAAACCAAGTTTAATTTATTCAATCATGTTAATTGTTATTTCTGTTTTATTAACATATATTTCTGCATTAATACCTGCAAGAATTGCAAGCAAGAAAAATGCTGTTGATGCGTTAAGAACTGAATAAAAGAAGTGTAATACTTCTTTTGTTTTTTTGTTAGAATAGCTAAAAATCCGACAAAATTATATATATATACAAACGTAATAAAATTTGTTTTGTTATAAAAAATTTGTAATATAAATATAATTATGGTATAATATATCTGTATATATTATAAAGAAACAAATTATAAAACTTAACAAAAGGCAGACATATGAAAAAGTTTTTTAAATTTTTATTTTCAACAAAATTTGTATTAGCAATATCTTTTTTAATAAGTATTGCTTTGTTTGTTGTTGTTTCTTTGTTTGCAGGTTCAATTTTTTATGATATATTTTTAGTTCTTGCCTTATTGATTTCAATTGCTTATTTAACAAAGAGCAACGAAGCACCAGAATATAGAATAACTTGGGTTTTGTTAGTTTTAATTGCTCCGGTTTTTGGAGTGTCTTTGTTTTTAATTTTAAAATCAACAAAGGGAACAAAAAAACAAAAAAAGAATTGGCAATCAATTAGCTATAGTTCTTCTTTGGCACTAACTCAGCAACCTGAAATTTTAGATAATTTAACAAAAGTTAATGAAACTTCAAAAACTATTTCCAACTATGTTTTATCTGAAAGCAATTTTCCTGTTTATCAAAACACAACAAGTGAATACTTTGCTAACGGTGAAACTTATTTTAAAAATATGTTTGCAGATTTAAACAAAGCAAAAAAATTTATTTTTGCAGAGTTTTTCATAATAAAGCCAGGTAAAATTTGGAATGAATTTTTTGATATTGTTAGAAAAAAGGCAAGGGAAGGAGTTGAAGTTAGATTAATATTTGATGATTTTGGCTGTTTGGATAGATTTGAAGATAAAAAATTTTTCAAAAAATTAGAGAATCATGGAATTAAAGTTGCTTGCTTTAATAAAATTGTTCCAAGTATAAACTTGTTTGCAAATTACAGAGACCATAGAAAAATTGTTGTGATTGATGGTGTTATGGGCTACACAGGTGGATTAAACTTGGCGGATGAGTATGCAAACATTGATAGCCCTTTTGGTTATTGGAAAGACACAGGTATTAAAATTAGTGGGGAAGCGGTTTTCTCGCTTTCTGTTATGTTTTTAAACCATTGGGAGTTAAGCACAAAAACAAAAACAGATTTTACAAAGTACAAAATTACACAAGAAAACAGAACTCGTGCAAAAGAATATGTTCAACCTTTTGGAAGTGGGCCTTTGGGCAGTCCAATTGCAAAAAATGTATATTTAAAATTAATATCAAATGCAAAAAGATATTGCTATATAACAACACCATATTTAATTTTAGATTACGAAATTATTAATGCTTTAAAAATAGCGGCAAAAAGCGGTGTTGATGTTAAACTATTAATGCCGGGAATTCCGGATAAGAAAAATGTTTTTAATTTAAGCCGTTCTTATTATAAAGAATTAATAAGTGCTGGAGTGAAAATTTTTGAATATTCTGCAGGTTTTGTTCACGCAAAAATGATGATTGTTGACGATTGTTCTGCTGTTATTGGAACAATAAACTTTGACTTTAGAAGTTTGTACTTGCATTACGAAGATGGCGTAATAATTCACAATTCACCAACTATTAATGCAATGAGAAAAGATTATGATAAAACAATCGCAAGTTCTCATTTGGTAACTTTAAGGGATTTGAAAGAAAGAAAGTTAACAGAAAAGATATCTGCACAAATTTTAAGAATGTTTGCTCCTTTAATGTAGAAACTAAAAGGATTTTTGTATGTTTAAAAATTTAATTGCAAAGGTTAATAACTCACCTAATTTAAGTTATAGAAAAAAAATTAGAAATAGAATGATTGGCTGGGGGATTTTTGGTGGATTAGTTGGTATTGCAATAGCAATGGTTGGTTTATACATATTGCTTGCGCCACTGTTGTCTGAAAATCCACCTTCAACTTTGGTTTTAGATATTAAATCAACAATTTGCATCTTCGTGTTTGCGTTGGGCGCCTTTATATTTGCAACTTTTGCAACACTTATTATTTACGCATTAAAAACAAAAATAAAGTACTAGAAGTACTTTATTTTTTTTATTCATAATTATATTTTTATTTGTGGTAATTGCTTTGCTTTTTTGAACTTAACTCGTTGAAAGTTTTAACACAATTTTTTAAATTGTTGCAAGTATTATTGTCTAGTTTTGGCAATATTAGCAAGTGACCATTTCTTATGTTGTTAGAAAGTTTAATACTCTTGTTATTTTCGTCAATTGTGAAAATATCTGGGTAACAATTTTTAATTTCTTTAATGGTTTCTGCTGTTTCAGTTTCGGAATAATTATTGTTTGAATTTGCAATTTTTTTGGCTAGTTTATATTCTTGCAATTGTTTATAAATTCTAAAATTTTTTAATTTTTCAAGTAATGTTCCTCTGCTAAAAGTTAATTGTTCTGATAAATTTTTGTTAACAAAATTTTCGAAGTTTTCAAAATCACTAAAACTAATGCTGTTGTTTTGTGTGTTATTAAAATAAGCAACTAATGCTTGAATTGTTAATCTCATAAATAACTCCTTTTTAATCCAAAAAATTGTATCACTTTTTGTTATTGATTGCAATGGGCATCTTAAAAAGTTTTTTATTTTTTGTTATTATTTATATTTTTATTAAAATATTTAATAATAGTGTTAAGTTTATTTGTAAATTTTTGTTAGAAAAAACACAGAGTATATTTCTGTGTTTTTTTATGGTAGTCCTAAGGGGAATCGAACCCCTGATTTCACCGTGAGAGGGTGACGTCTTAACCGCTTGACCATAGGACCATAAAATTATAGATTTATTATATATTAATTAATTATAATTTGCAACTAAGTTGTTAAAATAAAAATTTAAAAAAGTATAATAAATTTGCTTTATTTGTTTAATATGAAAAAATATATTTGTTATAATAAACTTTAGAATATATTGGTTAGAGGTTTATTTTGCAAAAAACAAATGTTTTAAAAATTGGATTTTGGAAATATATAAAGCAAGTTTTTGTTGAAGGGAAAATGTTGTTTATTAAGTATGTTTGCTTGGCCGTTCTTTCAACAATTATTTCTGTTATTGCAAACAGATTAGATATTCCTTCATTAACATATTTTAATGCTGTGCTATCTGTTTCTTATTTTGCAACTATTATTGCATACGGAATTTCTAATGGTGTTGGTGTTTACATAAACCAAAATTTTAAAAATGAAAAGAAAGTTAATAAATATGCTCAAATTGGCTTTGTTTTATGCTTGTTTGCAGGACTTTTAAGTGTCGCTGTGCTTTTATTATTTCCACAATTTATTTTGGAAAAAATAATGAGCTTTAAACCAGACTCCTACACTTTTTACTATTTAATGTGTATATACTTTTATTTACAATGCGTTGCTAATTATATTTCAGGTTTGTTAAAAATGCTTGGCAATTTTAAATTTACTTTTCTCTGTGAAACAATGCCAGCAGGTTTAATAATACTAGGTTTTATGTTTTTAATTGCAACCAATTCTTTGATTTTAAACATTATTTCAGTTGTTTATATTGTTTCAACACTAATTGTTATTATTTTGGGGTTGTTGCTGTGTGCAAAAAATAAGCAAGTTAAAATTTGTTTGTTAAAATTCCCTAAACATAAGATATCGTTAAAAGAAGGTTTCACAATTTTTAACAGATTTCTTATGGAGTTCATTTGGCAAATAGGCTATTATGCAACAAGTGTGTTCCTTTTAAGAATGGGTGATTTGGCTTTTAACACATATTCATACTTAGAATATGTTTTAGATATATTCAACGGCTTGTTGTTCACTTTCATTAATGTTATAAGTTTAAAAATTTGCAGAGCAATGGGAGAAAATAAATTTGAAGAGGCGTATCAACACGGTAAGTATTCTATATTAGTTTCAATATTTTCTTGGTGTGTATATGCGCTTTTAGGTATGCTTTTAATTTATGTTTTTGCTCTTGGTGTTAACGAAGCATATTTTAAGAATATGTTCACAATAATTCCATTGTATATTTTTATGCACTCATTCAGATTTTTAAGTTGGGATTTGGCAAGTTATGTTCTAACTTGGGGTGGAAAAACAAAATTTGTTTTGGGCTGTAATATTGTTTATTGCGTGCTTTGTGTTGCAAATTGTTTTGTTGCACAAATTCTACCAAACAATATTTATTTAATCTATTTAATGTTAACTTTGCCAGATTTGGTTATTTTCCCACCGCTTTTAATTATGTTTTTAAGGAAAACTTGGTTAAGCAATGTTAACAGAAGTTTAAATATAAACCCTAAAAAAATAAAAGTATTCATATTTGATTTTGATGATACTTTGTATTGGGATATGAATGATAAATTTTTAAACAACATTAAGTGGAGCTTCTTTGACGAACATTACAAAAATTTAAGCAAAATTCAAAAGAAAAAATTGTTAAATAAATTTAATGTTGTTGATGGCGGAAAGTTTAAAACAAGTGATTTGTGCTCAATTCTAGTTAGCACAGATGGGAATTATAAAGCTTGGGTTGACTATATGGAAGATATTAATCTGCACGAGGAAATGTTGAAAACAAAAGTTATAAGCAATGAAGAGTTGAAAAAGTTTAAGCGATATAAAGCGAAATTGTTTATAGTTTCAGATTCCAGATATGAAAGAATAAAACAATTTTGCAGAGCAAAGAAAATTGATTTTGACATTTTTGATAACATTTTCACAAACGATTATAAACATGATAAATACTGGTGGTATAAAAGAATTTTAAGACAGGAAAAAATAAAACCAAAAAATGTTGTTGTTATTGGAAATGATTACACAAAAGATATAAAACCTGCAAGAGAATTAGATATGTATTATTACAAATGTAAAGACGGATTTACATTTGAAGAAGTTATTGGATAAAAAAAGAAGCAATTTTGCTTCTTTTTATTTTATTGTTTTATTTAAATCTTTGACCGCAATTTATACAATATTTGTTTTCAATTGGGTTTTTAGCGTTACAATGAGGGCAGGAAATAGTTTGAACGGTTGATTTGCCACAATTTGAGCAAAACTTAGCATTCTTTGCAATATGTGCTTTGCAGTGAGGACAAACATCATAATTTGGGTTGTTTTGATTAATGCTTTTTTCTTCTTCATTTTTAACATCCAACCAACTGCTTGTAACGCCTGCAATAACAATTGATAAAGAAAGATTAATTGCAATAACACCAATAACTAATAATATGCCACCAATTATAAACATAACTGAGCCAAAGGCTGCTAGAACTAAAATGCCAGACATATTAATTTGTGGGTTTTGCATGTCAATATTTGCATTTGAGCCAAAGCTAACGAACATAACAATTATTGCACCAATCACTAATAAAAGGCCAATAACACTTAAAGTAATACCAATTTTTAAAAGCTTTTTCTTAATTTTTTTGCTTCTTCTGAATTTGTTGCTTGATTTGCTTTTGCAACTAATGATTTAATATATTTTACCATATTAACTCCATATTTAATTAAAATTTTATTTTTTCTTGAATATAATTTTTCAAGTCAGAAATATTTAAACGAACTTGTTCCATTGTGTCACGGTCACGAAGAGTAACAGTGTTATTCTCCAAAGTTTCAAAATCGATTGTAACGCAGTATGGAGTTCCAATTTCGTCTTGTCTGCGGTAGCGTTTTCCAATTGAACCTGCTTCATCATAACTGCACATAAAGTCTTTGCACAAATCTTTGTAAACTTGCATTGCTTTTTCGTTTAAGTTCTTTTGCAATGGCAACACTGCAACTTTATATGGAGCAATGCTTGGAGCAAAGTGCATAACAACACGTGTTTCGCCATTTTCCAAAGTTTCTTCTTCATATGCTTCGCATAAAATTGCCAAAGTTAATCTGTCTGCACCAATTGAATATTCAACAACGTATGGAATATATTTTTCGTTAGTATATGGGTCTAAATATTGCATAGGTTTGCCTGAAAATTCTTGATGGCGAGAAAGATCATGGTTTGTTCTGTTGTGAATTCCGTTTAATTCTTGCCAACCCATAGGGTATAAATATTGAATATCGCAAGCAGCCTTTGCGTAAAATGCTAATTTATCGTGGTCTTTAAAACGCAAATGTTCAGCACTTATTCCAATGCTTGTTAAAAAGTTAAATGCTTTTTGTTTGTATTCATCATAAAACTCATGGTCTTGACCTTCTTTGCAGAAAAGTTGATGTTCCATTTGTTCAAATTCAATTGTTCTAAAAGTGAAGTTCCCTGGAGTTATTTCGTTACGGAATGCTTTACCAATTTGTGCAATACCAAAAGGCACTTTTGCACGCATTGTTCTTTGAACATTTAAAAAGTTAACAAATTCACCTTGTGCTGTTTCTGGGCGTAAATAAATTTTGTTTTGGTTTTCATCTGTAACACCACGAGAAGTTTCAAACATTAAGTTGAATTGTCTAATAGGTGTCCAATTAAAAGCACCACATTTTGGGCAAGCAACTTTGTGTTCTGCAATGTAATTTTGCATTTCTTCGTTGCTCATAAGGTCTGGGTTAACTTTGCCTTTTGAATGTGCTTCAATTAAGTTATCGGCACGGCTTCTTGTTTTACAATTTTTGCAATCCATTTGTGGGTCTGAAAAACTTGTTGTGTGTCCGCTTGCATCCCAAACACGGCTGTTCATCAATATTGCTGCATCAATACCAAAACTATTGTCACTTTCTTGAACAAACTTTTTCCACCACGCACGTTTAATGTTGTTTTTTAGTTCAACACCAACAGGGCCGTAATCCCAAGTGTTACCCATTCCGCCATAAATTTCGCTTCCTTGAAAAATAAGTCCACGGTTTTTGCATAGAGCAACAAGTTTATCCATAGTTACTGCTTTTTTATCCATATTATTTTCCTTTTTATTGCTTTGTCTTTATAAATTCTTGATTATTATATCAAACAAAACTTCATTTAGCAACGTAAAAGTATTTTTTTGTTGCATTTTAAGGGTTATTTTTAACATTTTTAAAATTTTAAATTAAATATTTTTCTAAACTAACTTTTAATTGCAGTTTTGCGTTTATGTGTGTTATACTTAATTAGTTTAATATAATAATATGCTGTTCGCAGTTAAAAAATATAAAAGGGTTTTATATGAGTAAAAATACAAAATCTAAAAATGTTAAAAAGGTTGAAAACAAAGTTGAAAAAGAAAATGTTTTAGAAGTTTCACAAACTGAAACAAAAACTGCAACTAAAACAAAACAAGATAAAAAAATTATCAACTTGCAAAATAATATAAAAAAGAATGTTAATAAAAATAACAACGAGATTTTTGAAGCAACAATTTTGGATGTTTTAGATGAAGCTTTGCTAGAAATTAAAAAAGAAAAAGAAAATTTTAGTTCTGTTTTAAAACAAAACAAAAACGTTAAAAAATATAAATCTCCAAGAATTTTAACAAAAGAAGAATTGGGGATTGAAAAGAAGAAAAAAAAGAACAAAAAATCTAAAAAACAAAAAGAAGAAATTGCTGTTGAACGTTTTAAAGTTGACGTTAAAAAGGGTTTAACAAAAGAACAAGTTGCATTAAGACAACAACAAGGTTTAACAAACAAAAAAGAAAATAAAAATGTTAAAACATATAAAAGCATATTCTTTTCTAATATTTGCACATTTTTTAACTTGTTGTGTTTCTTAGTTGCTGGTGCTTTAATTTCTGTTCAAGCATATTCTAACTTGGTATTTTTATTAATAATTGTAGCAAACATTTTAATTGGAATAATTCAAGAAATAAAAGCAAAGAAAACTGTTGAAAAAATTTCGTTAGTAACGGCTCCAACAGCACTTGCCATAAGAGACGGCATTAGGCAAGACGTTAATGTTAACGATGTTGTTTTAGATGATATTTTATATTTTAGTTTAGGCAAACAAATATGCACAGACTGTATTGTTGTTGAGGGTGAGGCAGAAGTTAACGAAAGTTTGTTAACAGGTGAAAGCCACGCAATTAAAAAGAAAAAAGGTGATATTCTTTATAGCGGAAGTTTTATTTCAAGCGGAAAGTGTTTTGCAAAAGTTGAAAAGGTTGGCGATCAAAACTATTCTAGCCAACTAGCAAGCAAAGCAAAAGAATATAAAAAACCAAAAAGCGAACTTTTAAATTCTTTAAGATTAATTATTAAATGCATTGGTATTGTTATTATTCCACTTGCAATTGCAATGTACTATAACATAATAAATCAACCAGATGCCACAATTCCAGAAACAGTTAAGAAAACTGCAGGTTTAATTGTGGGAATGATTCCTGCTGGAATGTTCTTGTTAACAAGTATGGCACTTGCGGTTGGAGTTATAAAACTTGCGCGCAAAAGAACTTTAGTGCAAGACTTGTATTCAATAGAAATGCTTGCAAGAACAGATGTGTTGTGTTTGGATAAAACAGGCACAATAACAGACGGAACAATGAAAGTTAATTCTGTTATTCAGATTGAAAGCAATGTTAAACACACAACAAACGAAATTATTGGAAGTATGTTAACTGCGTTAGATGATAACAACCAAACATCTCGTGCGCTTGCAACACACTTTGGTTATAGCAAAGAACTTGTTGCAGAAAGCATTTTGCCATTTTCAAGTTCAAGAAAATTAAGTGCCGTAACATTTAAAAATGGTGAAACTTTTGTTATGGGTGCACCGGAATTTGTGTTAAAAGGCAAAAATCCAGAAGTGGATAAAATTGTTAAACAATATGCACAAAAAGGCTTTAGGGTTTTGCTTGTTGCAAGTTGTGATGGAAAAATAGAAAACGATAAGTTGCCAATTTCAAGAAAACCAATTTTTATTATAATAATTGAAGACCACGTGCGTGAAGACGCTCCGGAAACAATTAAATGGTTTAAAGATAATGGCGTTCAAATTAAAATTATTTCTGGTGATAACCCAATAACAGTTAGTGAAGTTAGCAAACGTGTTGGAGTTGAAAAAGCAGAAAACTACATAAGTTTGGAAGGCTTAACAGAACAACAAGTTATTGAAGCAGCAGAAAAATACACTGTGTTTGGAAGAGTTAGCCCAGAGCAAAAAAGCATATTAGTTAAGGCATTAAAAAGCAAAGGCCATAAAGTTGCAATGACAGGTGATGGTGTTAACGATATTCTTGCACTAAAAGAAGCGGATTGCTCAATTGCAATGGCAAGCGGAAGTGAAGCCACAAGAAATGTTAGCCACTTAGTTTTACTAGATAGTAACTTTTCAAGTATGCCAAGCGTTGTTGCTGAAGGTAGACGTGTTGTTAACAACATTCAAAAAAGTTCTTCATTATTCTTAATGAAAACAATTTTTGCAATAATGCTTTCAATATTCTGTTTAATAGTTAACGAGTCTTATCCGTTTAACACAAACCAAATGCTATTGTTAGAATATTTTGTTATTGGTTTGCCATCATTCTTCTTAGCAATGCAACCAAACACACAAAAAATTCAAGGAAGGTTTTTGCCGAACTTAATTTCAAAAGCCTTGCCAGGAGCAATAATATTCTTAATTTCAGTTATTGGCTGTTACGTGTTCAACTTGTTAACAGCTCCAGATATTGCACAATTCCAAACAATGAGTAGCATTGTTGTAACATGTGCAGGCTTATTAATTTTATATAATTTGTGCAAACCATACGATTTGTTCAGAGGAATTTTGGTGTTAACAATGATATTATTAGTAATTCTTGCATTAACATTAATACCGTTTAGTTTCTTTGAATATGCAAACTTAACATTATCAAATTGGTTGTTTATTGCGGTTATTGTTCAATTTGCAAGCCCACTATATGCAACAACCGTTAAGATTTGCGATAAAATAAGATTTTCATAAAAATTAAAGCATCATTAATTGATGCTTTTTTTTAACTTAAAAAAACAATAATTCATACATATTTAAAAGGAAAAAATTGTATGAATTATAAAAATTTAATAACAGAAATTGGAAATTTAAAAAGTTTAAAAAATGTTAGTTGGTTTGTTTGTGGGTTTTCAACTTTAAATGAACCAATTTATTGTTTTCATGTTGGAAACAAAAGTGGAAAACAAGTTTTTATGGAAGGCGGAATACACGCAAGGGAATATTTAAGCACACTTTTTTTAATTGAAGAAATTAAATATTTAAGCACTAAAAACTTAGATGGCGGATTTTATGTTGTGCCACTTGTTAACCCAGATGGTGTTAGATTGGTTTTGGATGGTTATGATTTTATTAAGTGCAAAAAACATAAAGAATTTTTAAAAATAATAAATGATGGAAATGATAATTTTTCTTTATGGAAAGCAAACATTTTAGGTGTTGATTTGAATGTTAATTTTAATGCGGAGTGGGGAAAGGGTGCTCAAAACAAATTTTGTTATGCAAGTGAAAGTTTTGTTGGCTTTTATGCTGAAAGTGAAAGAGAAGTGCAAACATTAATTAACTTAGCAAAAATTTTAAAACCAAACATAAGTTTGTCTTGGCACACGAAAGGTGAAGTTATTTATTATGGTTTTTATAAATTAAATAAAAATGAACTTGAAAGAGATTTTAACATTGCAAAAGAATTATCTAAAATTAATGGATATAAAGTTTTAAGCACAGGTCAAAGTGTTGGTGGCTTTTCTGATTGGGCTGGTATTAATTTAAAAATTCCAGCATTAACAATTGAATTAGGTAATAACAATTTAAGTCATCCATTAACAGAAAATTCATTAACAGAAGTATTTGAAAAAAATAAAGATATTCCAATAAAAACATTAATGCTAATTTGAACTTTATAACTTTTAAATTAGAAAAAGATATTGTTAAGAATAATAAATTCAAAAAAAATAAAGAACTATATCTAAACAGATATAAGTTCTTTTTAATTTTTTAAAATTTTTAATCAATTATTTTTTATTATATTTCTTTAACCCATAGTCCGTGCAAATTGCAATATTCGTAAACTGCTAAAAGTTTTTCGTTATCATTTAAAACGTATTGGGCAGTTGGTTCATCGTTTGGTTTTAAGGTTTTAACAAAATAACCTTTTGTTGTGTGAAAAACAATAAAGTTAATATAATGTTCTGTAAGCATTGGATGTTTTATTTCTCCAACCACTGCTGTTGCAACATTGTTTTCAATAGTAACATAAGGAATATGTTTTTCGATAGCAGCATCAACATTGTTTGCTTTTAATTCTTCCATAAATTTTTCACAACATTTTAATTGTGTGTTTTTATCAACAAGTTTAATTGCAATATTTCCACAAACACTGCATTTATAAAATTTAAGTTTTTCCATAGTTCACTCCTTTCATTATTTTAATTATATCAAATTAAAATTTTTATAGAAACAATTTAAAATAGTTTAAAAAAATAATATAAAAAAAGAACCTTTTAAAAGGCTCTTTTTTTATTAATCTAAAATGTTTTTTAATGTTACAGTTTTAATTTTAGTTACTTCATTAAATGTGCTTAAAACACCTTCTGTTCCAATTCCGCTAAATTTGTAACCGCCAAAAGGCATTTCAAAACTTCTGAAGAAACTTGCACCATTAATAACAGTTCCGCCACATTCAAGTTGTTTAACAACATTAAATGCAGTTCTAATATTTTTAGTGAAAACGCAACCGCATAATCCATAATTAGATGCGTTTGCAATTTCAATTGCTTCTTCAACAGTGTCAAAAGGTATAATTGAAACAACAGGCCCAAAAATTTCATCGTTTAAAGCAACATCTGCAGTTTTTGGAATGTTTGTTATAATTGTTGGTTCAATAAAGGCATTAACTCTCTTACCACCTAAAACAATTTTTCCACCTTGTTTAACAACATTGTTAATTTGTTGTTCAACCCTTTCTGCTGCTTGCAAGGTTACTAAGCAACTAATTTCTGTGCTTTTTTTGCTTGGGTCGCCAATAATTAATTTTTTAAGTCTAGCTTTGCTTTTTTCAACAAATTCATCTAAAACACCTTTTTGAACTAAGAAACGTTTAGATGCACAACAAACTTGTCCGTTATTATACATTCTGCCCCAAACCATTTCTTCAACTGCCAAATCAATGTCTGCATCGTTTAAAACAATAAACGCATCATTTCCACCAAGTTCAAGTGAAATATGTGCTAAATGAGATGCTGCGTTTTGGTAAGTTAAAACACCAACTTTTGTGCTTCCTGTGAAAGTTATTTTGTGAACAAGTGGGTGACAAGCCAAAGAGTTTCCTGTTTTTGGGCCATCGCCTGTTACAATTTGGACAACATTTTTAGGAATTCCTGCTTTTATTAAAAGTGCAACAAGTTTAATAAGTGTTAATGGATTTTGATGAGGTGGTTTAACCACAACAGTGTTTCCAGCAAGCAAACTTGGTGCAACTTTTTGGTCAAACAAATCGCAAGGGAAGTTAAAAGGAATTATTGCTGCAACAACACCAACAGGTTCTCTTAAAGTGAATTGCATTGTTTTATCGTTTCCCATTTCAGTTCCAAAAGGAATAACTTCGCCATACAAGTGCTTAGCACGTTCCATAAAACCTTCAAAGCCAATTCTAATATTTCCAATTTCTGCATAGGCTTGAGTTATTGGTTTTCCGGTTTCAAGCATTAAGGTTTTTGCAAGGTCGTCTTTGTTTTCATCAACCAAGTTTAAAAACTTTTTTAATATTTCAATTTTTTTAGTTACTGCAACTTCAGACCAACTTTTAAGTGCGGAGTTTGCAATTTTAACAGCCATATCAACATCTTTTTCAGATGCGTTTGGAACTGTGTCTATAACCTTTAAAGTGTAGGGATTAACTATGTTTAAAGTTGTTTTGTCGGAAGAATCAACATATTTTCCGTTAATTATCATTTTCATAAAGTCACCACCTAATATTAGTTTTTAAATGCAGTGAAGGAAAGCATCAAGCCGCCGCAAGTGTTTCTTCCATCGCTTTCATAACCATACTCGCCAAAAGTGAATTCCATAATAAATGGCACATTGCCAACTTTATTAACAATTTGTTTATAAACTTCATTAATTCTTGCATCAATTCCTGCACGTCTGCCACCGCAGTGAACTAAATGATAGAATGCAGGTGTTCCGCCAAGTTTTTTATTTAAAGCGTCAATTGTTTCACCAACAGACTTAATTAATTCATCAACAGTTGCTTCCATTCTTATAACGCAAGTGCCTGTTGCAAGTTTGTTTCCAATGTTCATTGAATAATCAGCATTTCCGTTCATTGGGTGACGAATTGCAACCAAATCGCCTAATCTATCCTTAACGCCAAGTGGGCTAACAATTGTTTCAGCTAAAAGTGCTCCACCCATTAATTTTGCTGGTTTCATTTTACGCCATTTTGCATATTGTTTTAATGCTGGTTTTCCATCAATTTCAACCAAAGTTCTGTTTCCATTAACTTTTGTAATAATGCCCATATCTTTTGTTTCGTGATATGCACCAGTAAATACGTTTGCCATTTCAGCAGTTGTGTAAATAACAGCAACAGCAACGCCTTCTGGAGTTACAACATTATCTGCAAATAATTTCCAATTTCCACTAATTGTGTTATCTGCGGCAGAGCCACCAAAGAAGGGAACTCTTCCAATAACTTTTGAAATACCTTTTAAATAGTATTCTTCTTCTGTTGGGCTTGCAACCATATATAAAGCAGTTGGTGCTAAATCAGTTCCAACATTTTTCATTGCTTTTCTAACAGCTTTTTCACCAATTTCAACTGCGTCTTCAGTTGGTGATTTTTTTGCAACACAAGCAACTCCAACTTCCAAATCATTTCCACAAACAGTCATAATTCCAACAAAACCTTTGTCAGAAGTAACAAAGCCGTTTGGAAGAATAACTCCTGTGAAACTTGTGTTGCCAATAATTGGGCAGTCATAGTATTTTTTTACGCCTGTTATTAATTTTTTAATATCATAATCACAACTAGCATAAACAAAAACCACCTTTGCTGATTTTGCATTGCCTGCCATTTTAGCGGCTTCATAGCCTGCCAATTCCGCATTAGGATTAACACTATATCCATTAAATGCTTTCATAATAATATACCTCCCCATGTTAATTATTATACTTTAAGTTTATAAACAATGTAAAAATTTGTCAAAACAAAACGAATAGGTTGTTAAAATGGTATAAAAGTTTTATCGAAAATAATAAAAATTGTAAAAGTAGTATGTTTTATTTAACTTTTGTTTTTTATTTGAACATTTTAAAAAAAATGATATACTTTAAATACAGAATGTTGGTTAAAATAAAATTTCGTGTTAACAAGTGTAACAATAAGAAAATAAAAATCTTATTAAAATAAAGGGGTGTAACATGGAAGATATTATTAAAATTGAAAACTTAACTAAAGATTATGGGCACGGCCGTGGAATTTTTAATGTTACATTAAATGTTAAAAAAGGTGAAGTGTTTGGTTTTTTGGGGCCTAATGGGGCAGGTAAAAGTACAACAATTAGGCACATAATGGGTTTTTCAAAGCCAGATAGTGGTAGTATTTTAGTTTTTGGAAAAGAGTCTTTTAAAAACTATTATAAAATTCTAAATAATGTTGGTTATCTTCCAGGTGAAATTGCATTGCCCGAAGGACTAACCGGTTGGGAATTTATTAACATGATGGAAAAATTAAGAGGCGGCAAAAACGAGGAAATGTTAAATTTCTTGTTAAAGTCTTTTAAGTTTGACCCATCTGGAGAAACAAAGAAAATGAGTTTGGGCGATAAACGAAAACTTGCAATTGTTACAGCGTTTATGAATGACCCAGACGTGTTAATTTTAGACGAACCAACAAGTGGTTTAGACCCTGTTATGCAACAAGTTTTTGTTGATTTTATAAAACAGGAAAAGGCAAAAGGTAAAACAATATTTTTGTCTTCTCATATTTTTAATGAAGTTGAAGACACTTGCGATAGAATTGCAATAATTAAAGATGGAAAAATAGTATCGGAATTTCCAGCAAAAACTTTTAAACATAATGAAAATAAAACATATAAGGTTGTGTTTAAAAATGTTGAAGATTTAAATAATTTTGCAAGCAGTTTTTCTAAAACAAGAAAAAACACAAATTTAAAAAACACAATTAGCATCAAAAGTGTTGATGAAAAAAATAAAACTTGTGAAGTTTTAGTGAATGATAAATTGGTTAATGATTTCATAAAAGAAATTGCAAAACATAATGTTTCAGAGTTTTGGGAAGAAAAAACAACGCTTGAAGATTATTTTATGGAATTTTACAAAGAAGATAAAAACTTTGGAGGTGTGTTTAATGGATGATATTATTATCAATAACCTAACCAAAGATTATGGCGGTGGCCGTGGAATTTTTAATATAAATTTGAATGTTAAAAAAGGCGAAGTTTTTGGGTTTGTTGGAACAAACGGAAGTGGAAAAACAACAACAATAAGGCACATAATGGGTTTTTTAAAACCGCAAGAAGGTGAGTGTTTAGTTAAAGGGTTAGATGCTTGGAAAAAATCTTCAGAAATTAAAAAGTTTGTGGAATATATACCGGGCGAAATTGCTTTTCCAGACTTGCCAACAGGAACAGAATTTTTAAAAAGCCAAGCAGAATTGTTAAATTTAAAAGATATGAAAAGAGCAGATGAATTATTAAAAAGATTGCAACTAGATACATCTGCAAATTTAAAAAGAATGAGTAAAGGTATGAAGCAAAAAACTGCAATTGTTGCTTCACTAATGTGTGATAAAGATATTTTAATATTAGATGAACCAACAACGGGTTTGGACCCATTAATGCGTCAAACATTTTTGGAATTAATAAAAGAAGAAAAGGCGAAAGGAAAAACAATTTTTATGAGTAGCCAAATGTTTGATGAATTGGAAGAAACTTGCGATAGGGTTGCTTTAATATTAGATGGAAAAATTGTTAACATTGCCGATGTTAATAAATTAAAAGACACAAGTTCTAGGTCTTACAAAATTGAATTTAACAATGTTGAAGATTATACAAAATTTAAAAAATTAAAATTTAAAGTGGTTAGAGACCAACAAAAATATAATCAAGTAACGGTACAAATTGCACAAAGCAAAATAAATAGTTTATTTGAAGAACTAACAAAATTTAATGTTAAGTTTGTTAGCGAAGTTAAATTCAGTTTAGAAAGATATTTTAAAAACTTTTTGCAAAAACAAGGAGGTGGAAAAAATGTTTAGTAAGGCATTATTTAAACAATCTGTAAAAGCAAATTGGATTAAATGGTTAACAGTTACTGTTGCAACATCTGTTATGCTAGCAATTGTTATAATTGTGCTTGGGAACCTTGCAATAAATGATATTAGGGATGCTTTAAAAGATGTTTTTATTCAGGCGGACCAAGAAAGTGAAATAAAAGAAAATTCTATCGATAGTTATAATTTATATTTAACTTCTTTAGATACATATAGCATGTTTAATTTTTTAGGGTTTGTAACAACTAGTTATGATAATGCAGTTGCAGAATTTGAAAGCGAAAATGGAACAAAACCAAACGAGCAACAAAAACAAGAAATTATGAATCAAGTAGCAACTCAATTTTCAAGTTTATTTCCAACACAAAACGGAGTAACAAGTGAAGATGTTAAACAAGTGTTAATAACTATTTTAACACAACACGAAAACGGTGAAAGTTTAGATGCGATTAAGTTATCAATGGAAAATTGGTATTACAACACTGTTTATCAAAATGCTTATAAATTACAAATTGAAGATGGAAAAGATGAAAAAACTGCTGTGTTAAATGCAACATTTGCAAAAATGGTCGCAACAGATGCGATTAGTAAATATAAGCAAGATGCAAGCGCAGAAGGTTATGGTTATAAAAGAGATGATTATCTATTAATAGCAAGAAGTTATATTAATACAAAAATGTATGACAATACTTACAACTTATTAAAAAACGTTCAAGGTGTTGCAGAAGAAGAAGCAAGACAATATGCTGTTGCAACAAAGGTTTTAGCAAACACATCCATTTCCACTTATGAGCTATGGATTAATGAATATAAAAATGCTGGAGATGGAAATGTAACAGAAGAACAAAAGGCAGAAGCAAGAAGATTGGCTTCTGAAAGTATTTCAGACCAATTGCCAGAAAAAGTTGCAGAAGCTTTAACAGAGTTAGGCAATATGGATATGTATGGCTTAATAATTGGTTCAATATTTTATAGAATTGCAGGATTATTATTGCCAATGGTGTTTGTTATTATGACTGCTAACGGATTGCTTGCAGGTCAAGTTGATTCAGGTTCTATGGCATATGTTCTTTCAACTCCAACAAAAAGAAGAACAATAACAGTAACACAAATGGTTTATTTAATTTTTGCACTATTCACAATGTTTGCAACATTAACAGCAACAAGTGTGTTATCAGTGTTCATTGCTGGTGGAAACAATTTTGCAATAAACTATGCAGAAATTTTATTATTTAACTTAGGTGCATTCTTAACAATGTTTGCCTTTGCTGGTTTCTGCTTTATGTGTTCAGCAATATTTAACAGAACAAAATATTCTTTAAGTATTGGTGGCGGTTTAACAATATTCTCTTTGGTTTGCACAATTTTAGGTTTGTTTGGTTCTCAAGTTGTGCCAAGCGCAATGAGAATTAATGCAATGGATTATTTCAACTATTTGTCATTAATAACTTTGTTTGACACTGTTTCAATATTAGATGGCGGATTAAGTTATTTGTGGAAGTTTGGAATACTATTTGGTGTTGGTGTTATAACATTCATAATAGGTATTTTCAGATTTGATAAAAAAGATTTGCCACTATAATGAAATATTATTTATAATAAAGTAACATAAATATGAAAAATGTGAACAAAATAAAAACAATGGGGGAATTTTAAAATGAGTAAAAAAATAAAAGTTTATCAAATTGGTTGCGGTAAAATGAGCGTTTACACAATGCGTTATGTTTTTGAAAAAGGCGCAGAAATTGTTGGCGCTTGTGATATTAACGAAAATATTATTGGCAAAGATATTTCTTGCGTTATGGGTGGGAAAAAACGTGGCGTTGTTATTGAAAACGTTGTTGATTTAGAAAAATCATTAAAAAAAGTTAAACCAGATGTTGCAATTGTAACAACAATGAGTTTATTATCTGATGTTTACGATGTGTTGTTGACTTGTGCAAAATGCGGTGTTAATGCAATAACAACTTGTGAAGAAGCATTTTATTCTTGGAATAGTAATGAAAAACAAACAAAAATGCTAGATAAAGTTGCAAAAGAAAACAACTGCACAATAACAGGCAGTGGCTATCAAGATTTTGCTTGGGGCAATTTAGTAACAACAATGTGTGGTTCAACTCACACAATTAAAAGAATTGTTGGAAAAAGCAGTTATAACGTTGAAGATTATGGTATTGCACTAGCAAAAGCGCACGGGGCAGGTTTAACTCTTGAACAATTTGAAAAAGAAATTGCATCTGCCGATAATGTTTCAGAAAAAGTTAGAGCAAAACAAATTAAAGAAGGAACTTTTATGCCAAGTTATATGTGGAATGTTAACGGTTGGCTTGCAAGTCAATTAGGCTTAACAGTTAAAAGTCAAACACAAAAATGTGTTCCACAAACATACAAAAAAGATTTAAAAAGTTCAACATTAGGTTTAACAATTAAAAAAGGTGATGCAACAGGTATGAGTGCTGTTGTTACAACTGAAACAAAAGAAGGTATTCAAATTGTTAGCGAATGCATTGGAAAAGTGTATGGTCCAGATGAATTTGATATGAATGAATGGACTGTTGAAGGTGAACCAACAACAACATGTGTTGTTAACCGTCCTCCAACTGTTGAATTAACTTGTGCAACAATTGTTAATAGATTGCCAGATGTTATTAAAGCACCTAGTGGTTACTACACAACTGAAAAAATGGAAAGAGCTCATTTTAAAATTAAATTTTAATAAAACAAAACATATTAGAAAAAATCTAATATGTTTTTCTTTTTTTTAAAATTTTTATGTGATATCATTAAGTATGAAAACAAAAGCAAAAGAAAATGATTTTAATTTATTTAAATATATAAAACCTAATTTAGTATTAATAATATTATATATTATTTCGCTAATTTTTGGTTTGTTGTGTAATTTTTTTATAATAATATTATCTGCGGATGCACTGGCACTATTTACTGAAAATTTATTATATGAAGCATTGTCTCTCTTTTTTTATATTTTATTGTTGGGTATTGTAGAAGAACTCTTTGATTTGTTAAGTGGTAAAATTTACAATGTTTTGCTAAAAAGAATATCTTTTAATATTAGATGTGACATAACAGATAGAACATTTTCAATCAATTCAAAAGCTTTTGGAGAAAATTCTGCAGGTGTTTTTGTTTTAAGGATATGTGAATCTGCAGATAGTGTTATTTCCAGATTATCAACAATTGTGATATGTATTGCAAGCTTGCTATCTTCTAGTTTAGTTATATTATATATTATGTTCTTAAACCCTGCAATTGGAGGTTATCTGCTATTAGTAATAGCAATTGTTGCTGTTATTGAAAGAATAAGAATAACTCAGTTCAGGAAAAACAACACAAAAAGAAAGATGGTTAAAGATAAAGTTGCAAGCCATGTTAATGAATTAATTAGAAGTGAAAAAGATATAAAATCTTTAAATTTGGAAGATACTTTAAAAGAAACCTCAAATGAGTTATACGATGAATATAGGAATATTCAATATAAAGCCAATATGAATTCTTGGGTGTTATCTGCTTTTAAGAATATAATTTTAGCAATTTTTATTTTTGGATTAATTTGGTTATCAATTTACATAACAGGGCATTGGGGCCTGGCTATTAGTTCGTTTATGTTTATTGTAATGAATTATGGAAGACTATATATGTTGGTTTATGATACAGGCAATATACTAGAAAGTTTTACAGATATGAAAATTGAAGTAAAAAGAATAAAAGAATTGTTTGACGAAACAATATTTCCTGTTGAAAAGTTTGGGAAAGTAAATAATATAAATTTAGATAAATTTGGAATAGAATTTAAAAATGTTAGTTTTAGTTATGGGAAAACCGCACAATTAAGCAATCCACATATATTAGAAAAAGAAAACCAAGATGTTAAGCAAAACAAAAACAAGGTTGTTTTAAAAAATATAAACTTAGAGATTAAAAGCGGTGAAACTGTTGCAATTGTTGGAAAGTCTGGTTCAGGTAAAAGCACAATTCTTTCGTTAATACCAAAGTTGTATGAATGTGATAATGGTGAAGTTTTGTTAGGTGGTGTTAATGTTAAAAAACTTTCAAAAGAATGTTTAAGAAAAAATGTTGCGTTAGTAAATCAGTTTCCATATATATTTAATTGTAGCATTAGAGAAAATTTGTTGTTTGCAAACAAAAATGCAACAGAAAAAGATTTGTGGCAAGCATTAAAAGATGCAAGTTTAGATGAATTTGTTAAAACATTAGATAAAAAAATGGATACCGTTGTTGGCGAAAATGGTATAAAACTATCTGGCGGAGAAAAACAGAGATTGGCAATAGCAAGAGTGTTTTTAAAAAGAGATTGCCCTATTATTTTGTTTGATGAAAGCACAAGCTCTTTAGATAATTTTTCACAAGAAGCGGTTAAGCAGAGTGTTGAAAAATTGCAAGAAAATAAAACTGTTGTTATTGTTGCACACAGATTATCCACAATAAAAAACGTTGATAAAATATTTTATTTAGAAAATGGGCAAATTGTTGATAGTGGAACATTTAACGAATTATATAAGAAAAATAAAACTTTTAAAAAGTTGTTCGAAATTGAAAATATATAAAAATAAGAGTTTTCAACTCTTATTTTTTGTTTTAGTTGCTTCTTTAATGTTTTTTTAATGATTTTTTATTAATATCTTTTGCAATAATTTTTTAAAATTGTTTATTTTTTAAACAAATATTATTGTAGAATTTTAAAACATTAATATATTAAATTTGATTTTTTTTGATAAATAATAATAAAATAATGATAGGAGAAGAAGATACGAAAAAAAATAAAACTTTAACATATTTAGGCACATTCTTATTAGTGTTGGGTTTGTTTTCAACTTTGTTTCTAGATGATTATTGGGGCGGCAGAGTTTCTGAAGTTGTAACAATATCCACTGCAATTATCGGTGCTGTAGCGTTGTTTATTCAATTTAAAAGAGATAAAGAAATTAATCAAGCAAGTTTTGTTTTGGAATTTTGGAAAAGTTTTAGTTCAGACCAAAAACTTCAAACAATAATGCTGAAATGTGATGAAATGCGTTTAACAGACAAAAATACTTTCACAAAGGAAGATTATTTTGATATTGTTAGTTACGCACAATGGTTAGAAACATTATCTAGTTTGGTTAATAGAAAAATTTTCTCATTTAATGCTATAGATGATATGTATAACTATTTATTCTTTATATTTGTTAACAACAAATATATTCAAGAAACAGAATTGGTTCCAAGCCAAAAATTTTATAAAGGTATTTACAAAACATATAGAGAATGGACAAAATATTTAGTAAAACAAAATAAAGAAATTTTGTGTGAAAAAACAGCTTTAGATAAAGTTAAAAACTTTGATGATATTTGTTTAATGAAATAAAAGAGTTATAGCCTCTTTTATTTTTTAATTTTATCATTTTGTTATATAATAAAAATATAAATTTTTAGGAGGATACTATGAGAGCAGTTGGAACAGTTGCAAGAGGAGTAAGAGCTCCAATAATCAGACCAGGAGATGATTTAGTTAATATTGTTGTTAAGTCTGTTATGGATGCAGTTGAAAGCGAAAACATTAAATTAAAAGAAAAGGATATTGTTGCAGTAACAGAAGCAATAGTTGCAAAATCTCAAGGCAATTTTGCAAAACTAGATGATATTGCTTTAGATGTTAAAAATAAAATGGGGAATGGACCAATTGGCGTTGTTTTTCCAATTCTTTCTAGAAACAGGTTTGCAAGCATACTAAAAGGAATTTCTAGAGGTGCAGATAAATTAATAATTCAATTATCATACCCTTTTGATGAAGTTGGAAACCCGTTAGTTTCTATTGATAAATTATATGAACTTGGAATTTTTGAATTTTCAAAAACATTCACAGCAGAAGAATTTACAAAAGTTGTTAAAGATGTAACTCACCCCTTCACAGGCATGAATTACATTGATTTATATAAAGATATTTGTGAATGTGAATGCGAAATAATTTTATCAAATAACCCAACTGAAATTTTAAAATACACTAAAAAAGTTATTAATGCAGATATACATTCAAGATTTAGAACTAAAAAATTATTATTAAAAAATGGTGCAGAAAAAGTTTTAAGTTTAAGCGAAATTCTAAATGAAAGCGTTAATGGTAGTGGATATCATGAAGAGTTTGGCGTTCTTGGAAGTAACTTGTCAACAGATGAACAAGTTAAACTATTCCCAAGAGATACACAAACATTTGTTAACAAATTGCAAAAAGCTTTTAAAGAGAAAACAGGCGTAACAATTGAATGTATGGTGTATGGAGATGGTGCTTTTAAAGACCCTGTTGGTGGTATTTGGGAATTAGCAGACCCTGTTGTTAGCCCTGCATATACTGACGGATTAAAAGGAACTCCTAACGAAATAAAGTTAAAATATTTGGCTGATAACAAAATTGCAAACTTGCAAGGTAGAGATGCAGTTGATGCAATGAAAAAGATAATAAAAGAAAAAGAAGACAACTTAAAAAATAAAGCAGAATCTTTAGGAACAACCCCAAGGAGAATAACAGATTTAGTTGGCTCTTTGTGTGATTTAACAAGTGGCAGTGGAGATAAAGGAACTCCGATTGTTTTAATAACAGGATATTTTGATAATTACGCAACAGAATAAAATGGTTTTATAAATAAATTTTTGCGTCAATAATATAATAATTGGTGTAAAAATGAAAAATTTTATAACAAAGTTAAAAGAAATAAAAAATAAAATAGTTAATAAATTTTTTAGTTCAGAAAATTGGAAAAGAAAATGGAAAAGCATTCTTAAACGATATTATAACGTTCATAGAAATGTTGCAAGCATAGATTTGGTTTTTGATTCTTTTACAGAGTTAATTCAAACGAACTTTGGAAATGGAGAAGTTGAAAAACTAAATGGTGTTTTGTCTAATAAAATTGAAGAAGCTTTTTCAATAATTCCAAAAAAATATAAAATTAATATTAACATATATTTAAAAAATTTTAATAACTATACAGAAGAGCAAGTTAAAAAAATTATTAACGAAAATTTAGAGTTAAAACTTTTTTCTTTAAAATATGAAAATCATAAGAATTTGTTAAAAACATTTGGACTATTGTTTTTTGGTGTGATGTTTTTGACAATAAGTTATATTTTAAGAAAGAAATTTTCATTGTTAATTTTTACAGATATTGCAAATATATCTGGCACATTGTTAATTTGGGAAGCAATATCTGGTGTGTTTTTTAAAAACAGTGAAAACGCACAAAAGCTTATAGAATAAGTAGTAAAATTAAAAGTATAAATATAAAACAATTAGAAAAGTGAAAGAAAAATGACAAAAGTTAAAGCAGTTATATTTGACGTTGATGGTTTGATGTTTGAAACAGAAAAAGTTGGTAAAATATTTTTTGAAAAACTTAACAAAAAATATGGTTTAAAGATTGATGAAAGTTTTAGACAGAGTATGTGCGGTAAAAAAGAGAGTGTTATAAGGGAAGAATTAAAACAGAAATTCCCTAACTTTGATGTGGATAAATATAGGGACGAATGGATTAATGCATGCCAAAATCATTTTATAAAGTATGGAGCAAAAGCAAAAAAAGGTTTAAAAAACATTTTAAAGTTTTTAATTTCAAAAAACATTAAAATTGCCGTCGCATCAGGAAGCCCTAAATTTCACATTGAGAATATATTTAATAAAGCAAACATTGATATGAATATTTTCGATGCTGTTGTTTGTGCTGATGATAAGGTAAAATCAAAACCAAACCCAGAGATTATGTTAAAGGTTTGTGAAAAAATAAACGAAAAGCCAGAAAATGTTGTTGTTTTAGAAGATGCAATTAACGGAATAATGTCCGCAACAAGTGCTGGAAGTTTGGCAATAATGGTGCCAGACTTGATTAAGCCAAACGATGTGGCTAAAAAATTGTGTTATAAAATTGTTTCTAATTTAAATAGTGCACAAAAAGAAATTAGTAGATTGATATAAAAAAACAATGCACAATTATGCATTGTTTTTTTATTATCTTGAAGCTCTATCCACAATGTTATCAATTGCAATAACCAAAGCAATCATAAAAGGTGCATCATCTGGATTTTCAACATTAACTTCAAAGCTATTAACCAAAAAATTCAATTCTCTTTTAATTGTTCCTATTGGATTTCCATTTTTAATAAGAGTGAAGTTCCAACCAAACAAAGAACCATCAATTGCATATTCATCTTCAGTTCCAATAATTTTATAATCATTTTTTATTGCAAATTTTCTTTGAACTTTAACGATTTTGTTTCCTTCAGAATCATAAATAAAAGCACTCTTTAAGAACAAATGCCAATATTTGTTTCTAACCTTATATAAAACATTGCCATCTAAATCACATACTTTTTTCTTGCGTGTTATAGAAAAAACTTTTCCTTTAACCATATATATTGGTTCTTTGTTCTCATTAACTACCTTTGAACTACCGCCAATACTTGCAAACTTATTTGTTACATAAAATTTCATATACCTTTCTCCATTTTTATTTTAATACAAAATACAAAACAACGCCTATTGCTAACAATACCCATGAACCCAATTTTAAACCAATAAGCAAACGTCTGCGCTTTTTAACTTTTTCATTAAATATATAAATATTAGTTTCATTGTCATCAAAAGGGCCATCTTTAACACTAATTGCCTTTATGTTGTCTGCTGGTTTCGCCATTGTTAAATCTAAAATTGTGTTTTCGCTTAATTTTATTTTTCCCTTATATTCTAATGTATAATAGTTCCTATTATATGGTAAATCAAATATGCCAAATATACTAACAATATAAAAGAATAAAGACATCAAAAACCAAAATTTATAATTTAATTCGTTTGGAAGTGTAAATATTTTAATTTCAACTTCATCTTTTTCTGTTTGATATTTTGTGGTTAAACCACCAAACTCATTTTTCTTTAACTTAGCAATTTTGTTATCAATGGAAACTAGAGGAGTAAAACTAAATTGTTTTCTTAATTTTAATTGAAGGCTGTTCATTATGCAACACCTCCTTTGTTAAGAGTTCCGCTAATAACTATTATAATAATACCAACAATAAATAGTGCTATTAATACATATAGAGCAATTAATCTATTTTTTGATTTTGGATTTTTTCTATCAAAAATTAGAAACACCAATGATAAAGAAAGCACAACTCCAACTATAGATGCAATAACGGGGAAGTATCTAATTAAAACTTCAAAAAAATCAACAACCCCTTGATTTAAAAGCAAATTGAATGTGTTGCTTAAAAAACTTCTAAATCCAGCATTTGTAAGAGAAAGTCCAGCGGTTAAAACAACGGAGCAAAATGCAAATGATACAAAAAATAAAAACAACACTATCCAAAAAACTCCAGAAGCCAATGCGGATAAGCATATCAATATTCCCACAATCCCGATGTTAAATAATATTGCACCTAAATGACCCGAGTATTGCTTTAACATTTCCTTTTTATTCATAATTTCTCCAAAGTTCTTTTTAACATAATACATTTTAAAAATAAATAAGTCAAATAAATGATTAAACTTTGTTTGTTTTTAGAAATTAAGTTGTGTATATTACGACAAAATTTTTAAAGAATCCGATAAATGAAAAGTTAACTAAATTTACCGACTTAAAAAAAGTTGGATAAAACAAGTTGTTAAAAGTGCTATTGACAAAAGATTGTGTTTCAACTAAAATAATAAAAGAGGTATTAATTAGTAATATGAGCACAAGAAGTGATTTTTTTAGTTTAGCAAAAAATTTAGCTTTGAAAAGATTTAATAGCGCCTCACTGTACCATGGTCGTGCTGGAGATGGAACCAATTGGCAAGTTCAAGGTAATTTTGAAAATTTGAATAATGCTACAGGTAATAATAATTTTAGTAATGTTTCAGGATTGTATCTTTCAAGCAAAGAAGTTGCTGAAATGTTTGCAGAAGCTAGAGCTAAACAAAAAAGAGCACAAAAAGAAGTTTATAAAATTGTTTGTAAGAGTGATGAAAAATATGTAATTAACATTAATACCTTTGACCATGATATTTATAAGTTTTACAGAACTGAAATGCCAAAACTTATCAGAGCATTGTTGGATAAGCATGATACGTATTATTCTCCATTCTCCATTCTTGACATTCAAGAAGCAAGAGCGATAGTACAATTTTTTGATAATAATAAAAAAGAATACTATTCATCTAAAGAGATGTTTGAGTTAAAAAAAGAATTATGTAATAATCCACAATTTAAAAAATTTTGTATAAATAACAGCAAAAAGATGGAAGACCTTATTGTTAAAATGTGTACTATAAAAAACACAAGATTTTTATTACAACATAAGTTTCCAGAACTTATTTGTTCGTATCTTAATGGCAGTAAAATGGTTTATTTAAACAATAAAAACGATGTACTAACTGAAAGTTTATTTTTCGATGCTGAGTATATAAAAAATTTTTTGAGTTACAACAATATAATTGGTGTTCAAGTTTTAGTAGATAGTGCAACAATAAATAAAAGAATTTTAACAACTCAAATTTTTGATTTAGATGAAATTGCAACAGAAGAACAACTAGAAAATTTAAAAAAACAAAATAAAAGTAGATATTTAAGTTTTGAAAAAACACTATCGGGTTATATTGATGATAATAGAGTTTATGCATGTTTAAAAAACTCTATTAACAAAGCAAATGGAGAAGCTCTTATTAATTTCATGAGTGAAGATTATAGCTGCAAAAAATTATTCAATTTGCCATGTTATGTTTGGGAAGACTGGAATGTTGCACAACACACTGCATCGGTTATTGATTGCTTTGAAAAATATTACTCAAAAAAATTTCCTAAAAGTATGAAATGTGTTTTAAAAACAGCAATGGTTATTCATGATATTGGAAAAGGAATTGCAAAAGCTCCTAGTTCAGAATATAGAGGTAACCAATATAGTGCAAATAAGGAATACGCAAAGTTTGCCTACGATAAACTTGGTTTGCCAAATGAACTTAGAGTTATAGTAGATTATCTAATAACAGATTCTCAAAAATTCACAACTGCATTGTTCATTGGAAATCCGGATAAAATGGATGGCGAAGTGAAAAAGCAAAAAGAAATTTTGTTCAATCAGTTCTACGATTCAACAAAACAGTTTTTGTGGAAACTACTAGAAAGAGAACCTTTAAACAATGAAGTTTTATCATTAATCGAAATGGCAACAATTTTACAAACTTGTGATAGTATGTCTTATACTAAATATGGAACAGTAAAAGACGAAAATGGTTTTTATGTTGCTGGTGGAAATGAAAGATTTTTAAGTTCATTTAAAATTGGAAGAGATGGAAAACCTTGTTTGAAAGGAACTGAAATTTTAGATTCAAAATTAACAACATACAGAAAATTGTAAAAGATAAAACTGCGGTTTTATCTTTTTTTTAAAATTGATTGTAAACAATGTTAAAAATAATGTAGAATTAAATAAAATTAAAAAAAAGAGAAAAATGGATAACGTAAAAATTAAAAGTTTAAAAATGACAAAAAGTGTTATAGCGCAAATAATTGAAATTGATAAAGAATTTTATAAAGATTTCGATTATAATAACACAAAATGGTATTATACTCGATATACAAATAAAAACGATGTGACTGTGCTTTGCGTGAACAATAAAATTGTTGGCTATTATTTGTTTTATACAATAAGCGAAAATTTGTTTAAAGATATTTGCGCTTTAAAATATGTTGAAGATTATAGTTTTCCGCAGGACGAAGTTAATGTAGAAAGTGATTATTTTTATGTACCTTCAGTGTTAGTAAAAAAAGAATATAAAAAATATAGTTTGTTATTACTTCTTAGTTTAAAAAAGAATGTTTTAGATAAGAAAAAACTTGTTGCAATTGCTGTTTCAAAAAATGGCAAAAAAATGTGCAAAAAATATATGAAAAAAATGGGAAATGTTAACAAAAATGTTAGTGTTTATGCGAAGATATAAATACTTTCAATTTAAAATATTCTAGCAATAAATTTAATTTTTAAACTGTAAAATGTAGAAATTAAATTGCGGATTAAAACAAAAGATTTAATAAATAAAAAGGAGAAAATTATGAATAAACGTGAAGATTATTTAACTTGGGATGAATATTTTATGGCAATTGCAAAACTTTCTGCCAAAAGAAGCAAAGACCCAAACACACAAGTTGGTGCATGCATTGTTTCAAAAGATAACAGAATTTTGTGTTGTGGTTATAACGGCGCTCCAAATGGTTTTGATGATGATGTTTTTCCTTGGAACAGAGATGGCAAACCTTTAGATACAAAATATATGTATGTTTGCCATGCAGAATTAAACGCAATAATAAATTATAGAGGAAGCAGAAAAGATTTTGAGGGTGCAAGATTATATGTTGATTTGTTCCCTTGCAATGAATGTGCAAAAGTTATAATTCAAGCAGGTATTAAAGAAGTTATATATTTATCAGATAAGTATTGTGGAACAGAAGGTAACATTGCTTCAAAAAAATTGTTCGACCAATGTGGAGTTAAATATACAAAATTTGATTCAAGAAACAAAACTGTTAATCTTGAACTTTAATTATCATGAAATTAAATATGTTAAAGTAAAACTTTAAAGAATTTTTGTTTTTATTAAGTTAATAAAATTGTATATTGATTTTTCTATAGTTTATGCTATAATAAAAAAAAGGAAAGGTAAAAAATGGATAAAAATAAAATATTAAATTTTGATGTTGTGAAAACAATTATTGACCTTGCAAAGGAAAGGTTGCTTTATTATCAAGGTAAATATGTTAAAGAAAGAGATAATTTTATAAGTTCTTGGCAATTTAGATGGTGGAAAGAAAAGGGAAAGCACCTTGATTCTGAAGAAAAGAAAGCTGTTAATGAAGAAAAAGTTAAACTTTTTGAAGAATTTGCAAGTTTGACAAAACGATATGGCTATGTAGACGGCAAAGGTTGTCATTGCGGCGGAAAAGATGAATGCAAAGAATGCTTTAAATCTTATGACTTTAATGAAAAAGATATTTTAGAATTAGAATGTGTTAAGTCTTTTTTCAAAAAAGGGCGTGGAAATTATTATGTAGAAGCATTAGAAAGTGCGACAGGAAGTCTTAATTATTATGTCGAAAAGAAAAAACCAAACATTGACAAAAAATTTCATAATGTGATGGATCCGTTGCGTGAAAGCATTGATAAGAGACAACTTTTAATAGAAGAAAAAGAAGAAGAATTAAAAAAGGTAAGTTTATTAAAACATCCAATAAAATATAATTCTTTAAAAACCGAAATTAAGGAATTGAAACTAAAAAATAGAGAAGATTTATCTTTGTATTATAGATATAGTGCTGAATATAAAAAAGAAATGGACAAGTGTTTGAAAGACACTGAAAAAGCTAAAAAAGAGTTCGAATATTGGGATAAGTTTTCTAAATTAGTTGAAAGAGCAAAAGCTCTTGCTATAAGAAACAAAAAAGTTTATAAAAATGAGTTCAAATTATTAAAGGAATTAGATGAAAAAGCTCCATATAATCCAAGTCTATTGGACTACAAGTGTAGGTCTTATGGAGGGAAATTTAAAGGTTTAATTCTCCAAGGAATTAGAGTAAGAACTATCTGCAGAATAAATGTTACACATATAGATGAAAAAACTAGAATAATTTGTGGTGAAAATGAAATGTTCTTCCCATCAAGTAAATTGGCAGGGATTGTGCTTGATGAAGTAGTAGAAATGCTTGGCGGAAAAGATGAAATTTTGAAAGTTGCTGGATTGCAAGCAGCAATAAACGAACTAGATCCAAACACCATAGAAAGATCAAGATTTGCTTTTACTTGTGCAGACGATGCTGAATATTTAATTTTAAAGCAGATGAAGGAAAAGTTTGGACAAAAACTTGTTGTTAAAAATGTTAGAAGGTAGAAAATGCCTTCTTTTTTTTAACAGAAGCTGAAACTTAATAAAAATTTAAAACAAACATTAAAAAAGTTTTATTTATTAAAGAAATTATGTAATATAAAATATACTTATAAAAATAAGGGAAAGGCAAATTTATGTATATAGCATCACAAATACTTGTATTTATTGGAGTTGTTTTTGACTTTACAGGTAGATTTTTTAAAAATAAAAAAGCAGTTTTAGCATTTAATGTTGTTGGAATGTTTTTTTATGTTTCTTCATATATTTTTTTATTAAGTTGGCTAGGTGTTGTTGCAAATGCTTTAAACTTTATTAGAAATGTTTTATATTTGTATTTTGATAAAGAAGAAAAATCTAAAATTAATTATTTAATAACTTTTGTTAGTGTTGTTGCTTGTTTTATTCCTGCTTTAGTTCTTTTTTGGGAAAATGCATTAAACTTATTTTTACTTTTCTCTTTAATTATAACGAGTGTTGGTTTTGCCTTTAAAAATGTTTTAATTGTTAGAATCACAATTGTTATTAATAGTGTTTTTTGGGCAATATTTAACTTTTCAATTGGTGGCTATGTTAATTTTGCTTGTGATATGTTGGGGCTTTCAATTGCATTATTTTCAATAACTATATATAACATTATTCCAAAAATTAAAGAAAATAAACAAATAAAAAATAATAAAGATTTAATATCGTAGCAATACAACAATTAAAAAAAGTTTGATTGATTTATTTGTTGTGATAATATAGTTAATAAATTAAAATTTTGGAGTTACTATGTTTTATAAAAAGTTTGTAGGAGATTTAGTTTATTTATCTCCAGTAGATTCTAGTTATTCTTCACAATTAGTTCAGTGGCTAAACGACCCTAATGTTAGTTCTGGGTATGGGAATTTAGTAATTCCTGTAACGGAAGAAATTGAAAAACAAAAAATAGAATATATGGCAAAAGCACAAAATGAATATTATTTTGCAATAGTCAGAAAAAGTGATGATGAATTTTTAGGTATTTGTTCCCTATATAATTTAAGCATGCATAACAGAAATGCAAGGTTTAGCTATTTTATAGGTGATGAAGTAAATCGTGGAAAGGGTTATGGCACAGACGCATTAAGATTGTTGTGCGATTTTGCATTTAATGTTGTTGGAATGCACTTAATTTATTCCGCTGTTTATGACTTTAATATTGCATCAATAAAAGCAGTTCAAAAAGTAGGTGGCGCAATTTGCGGAGAACATCATGAAAGTATTTTTTATGGTGGAGAATTTCATAATTGCTACGATGTTGAAATTTTAGAAAAACACTTTTCAAAAAAATATAAATCCGTTGTTGAAAAAAGAGAGGGAATAACAGGTTTATGGAATAAAAAAGATTAGTACAAACTAATCTTTTTTATTTTATGTTTGTCGTTTGACTTATTTTTTTTATATCTAATTGTTTACCTGTTGTTAAAAACTTATTAGATGATTTTGATATTTCAAATAAGTTATTTGAATTTGGAATTACCTTAAACGAAAATCCTAAATTTTCATAAAAGTTTTTTCTCTTTAACGAAGCAGTTAAATCAAAAGCAGTTTTAGAACTAAGATTAACATATGAAGAGATGCTGTTTATATTATTTTCTAGCGCTATTATTTCCAATTCTGTTATTAGCGTTGTTCCAACTCTTAAATTTCTAAATTTAGAATCAACGTTTAAATTAGGGAAAAATATTGTGCCATTTCAAAGAATGTATGATAAATAACCCAGTTCAATTCCATTTGTGCTGTCATACGCAATAAGGGTGTATTCATTTTCAGTATTTTGTTGATTTTTAATAGTGATTATCGTATTTAAACTTGTTTGATATTTAGTTGTTTCATTTTTGTTAAACATTGTAATTTTTCCTTATATTAATTATTATATCATCTATTTGTTGTAAATCAATAGTTTTTTAAACATCAAAAAGTTTTTAATATTGACAAAATTTTGAACAAGTAGTACAATATAAAAAAAGGTGGTTGGTTTATGAAAAAGAATTTAAATAATGAAATTTTGAATGTAGAAGGATGTGCTGCTATGCCATCGGATGAATTGCATAGTAGGTTAAGTTTTTACAAAGATTTAGAAGAAAAAATTTCAAAAAATCGAACTAGAGCATCGAACTATGGCAAGAAAAAAGTTTTGTCAAATATGGATATCTTAACAGAATATGGAAGTGTTGACAAAATTAATAAAAAAGCAAAAGAAAGTTCAATAAAAGACAGTACGCTTGGTATTGAGGATTACTTTGAAAGAAGCAGAAGACAAAAAGAAAAGGAAAAAAATCAAAATTTTTCTAGAAAGACAAGATAATTGGCTATTATTTTAATTATGTTTTAATAAAAAAACAAAGAAAAATTTTTCTTTGTTTTTTTATTAAATTTAAATAATTAATATCTTGATTTTGGTAACAAAAATGAAAATTGACAAAGTTTTAAAATGTTACAAAACTAGAACCTTAAAAGTTTGCTATGAGTAAGAAGAATTTAAATAAAAAGAAAATCTAATTGAAGGTTTTATAATAAGCGAAAAAAGAAGTTGTTAAAACGAAACAAGCGAAAAATCTTTAAAATAATGAGTGATGCGATGAATAAAACATTAAATATAAAAAACAAATATAACAAACAATATACTGAATGGTATAATTCAAGACATAAAAAATATTTTATAGTATATGTAATAGAAACAAGAATTTTATTCTTGTTTTTTATAAATTAGTCACTTTTTTCTTTTAATATTCATAAATTTTAATATGGAAAATAAAATTTGTGTTTATGCTATTGCAAAAAATGAAATAAAATTTGTTGAACGCTGGGTTAACAGCGTAAAAGAAGCAGACTATGTGTGCGTGTTAGATACAGGAAGCACAGATGGAACTGTTGAAAAATTAAAAGAACTTGGGGTTAAGGTTGAACAAAAAGTTTATAAAAAGTTTAGGTTCGATGAAGCCCGCAATGACAGTTTAAAATTAATTCCAGATGATGCAGAAATTTGTGTTAGCGTTGATTTGGATGAGTTTTTTGAAAGTGATTGGGCTGAAATTTTAAAAAAGGCTTGGAAGAGTGATACGGGCAGAGTTCGTTATAGATACACTTGGAACTTTAACCCAGATGGTAGTGAAGGCGTTGTTTTTATGGCGGATAAAATTCATAAAAACAAATGCTTTAAATGGGTGAATCCTGTTCACGAAATTTTAGAACCAATTTCAAATTTTAAATATACAACATTATCTATTCCTGAAATTAAACTTTATCATAAAGCAGATAATACAAAGTCTAGAAGCTCATATTTGCCTTTATTGGAATTATCTGTTAAAGAAAACCCACTTAATGACAGAAACTATCATTATTTGGGCAGAGAATATATGTTTTATGGAAAATATGATAAAGCAATTGAAACATTGAAAAATCATTTAGAGTTAAAAAGTGCAACTTGGGCAGATGAAAGATGTGCAAGTTTAAGATATATTGCATATTGCTACAAACAGAAAGGTGAAAAAAAGAAACAAGAAGAATATTTGTTAAGAGCTTTGTTGCAGGCAAATCATATAAGGGAACCTTATTTTGACTTAGGCGAATATTATTATGAAAATGACGAATTTTTAAAATCTGCAATATTCTTTAACGAAATGTTGAAACTTGATAATAGGTACTTAAATTATATGTCCGCACCAAAGTGCTGGGGAGCATTACCTTACGATTATCTTTCAATTTGCTATTATGAATTGGGCGATATCAATAAAGCTTTGTTTTACACAAACGAAGCATTAAAATTTGGACCGAACGAAAGATTGGAATCTAACAAATCTGTTTTTGAAGAAATGTTAAGAGAAAATAAATAAAACACTAGAATCTCTAGTGTTTTTTACTTTATAAAATAAGTTAATTAATTTATCCTAATTTATTTTTGTGAAAATCGTTTTTTAATAGTGTTATTTTAAAAATTAAAACTACAAAATTATTTTGTTTATAAATCTTTTCTTAAAGGAGAGAATAAGTGTGCTAATTTGTTTTCTTTTCCTTGAATAATATCATCAATTATTTCAACTGCATACATAGCATTAATTATGCCGTTTGCACCGCAACTGAAGAAATATAACAAATTTTCTTTTTCTGTTTTGCCAACCACTCCTAAGTTGTTGTTAGTGCTTGCAAAAGCACCGCAAAAGGAATAATCAACCTTTATTTCATCTTTAAAATCAACAAACATTTCTTTTAGTTCATCTAGTAATTTGTTATATTTTTTGTCACAATTTTTGTTGTCTTTGTTTATGTTCCAACTTTCATCATCTCCACCAAAAATAATTCTGTCGTCTGGCAGTTTTCTCATATAATGATATGGCTCAGAACTATCTTGTACTAATGCGTTATCTTTCCATGTAATTTTTGGTTGCGGGTTTGTTACAATAGTGTATGTTAAAAATCTTTCGCACAAATCTTCTCCTAACCAATCCCACTGAAAACCAGTGCTAATAATAACATATTTGCAAGTTATAGTTTGCCCATAAGAGGTGGTGCAAACCCATTTATCATTAATTCTTGTTAAGTCAACAACGCAAGTGTTTTCATAGGTGTTTTGTTGGTTGCTGCTTGCATCTATCATCTGTTTTGTGAACAAATATGGGTCGAATTCACAACCTCCATCTTCACAATATATACCGGTATCAACAGGGAATGGCAAAGAGTTGTTCTCAGTTATTAATTCGCATTTAAAATTATGCTTTTTTCTGAACTCATATTCTTTAATTATGTTTTTATCTTTTTTTGTGGAATAAAGCAAAGTTGGTCTTGTTGCAAAGTTGCAATAATTGCCGTGTTTTTCAACAAACTTTTTTATTTTGTTTATACTATAAAGCCCCATTGAATAAACATCAACAACTTCCTCTTCGCTTAATCCAGCAATATCGTTTGCAAAGTCGTCTAATTGATATTCTAACAATGCGTTGCACAACTTGTGCAACTTGCACCAATTCTACCTTTATCCACTAAAACAACATTATATTTAGAAGATAAATAATAATTTAAAATTGCGCCATTAATACCAGCACCAACAATAAGAATATCGCAATTAATATCTTTGTTTAAATAAGGAAATTGCGATATTTTATTTTTATTATTGCAATAAAAATAAGGTTTTCCTTGAACATATTCCATAAATCAAGTGTTTACACTTTTTTATATATTATACATTTTTATTTTTAGTTACAAAAAAAGCACAAATTTTTGTGCTTTTAAAATTTTGTTATGTAATTATATAATACATTTACCCACTGTGTTCTAGGGTGAAATAAGTTTTGTTCAACCATTTCTTTAATTTCATAAGCTGTAACATATTTAACTTCTTCAACTTCTTCTTTTTGTATGTGAAATTGATCTAAAGCAATGTCTGCATTATATGCAAAAAAGTCATAAAATTGATTTTCAATGAAATTTTCTGATACTTTTATTGTATTTCTAAAACTTGTTAAAAATCTAAAATCTTTTAAGTTCACGTCTTTTTTTAACATTGTTCCAATTTCTTCCATAACTTCCATTGCAGCACAAGATAAACTATCATGTCCAAATGGTACATGTCCAGCAACCGACAAATCCCATAAGCCAGGAAATTTTTCTTTTGTGCTAGATCTTTTTTGAATTAAGACTTTGTTTTCTCTATTAACTATTGCAACTATAACTGCTCTATGCCAAAGACCCTTTTGATGTATTATTGAACGTTGCTCAGGAATGCCTGTGCTAACACCATTTTCATCTAATATTTCAAGAAATTCCATAACTTGAGCCATTCACTGTCTCCTTAATTGATAATTATAAACATAAACTGTGCTTTATAGAATACTAATTAATTATAGTATAGAATATTCTATAATTCAAGTAAATGTATAGAAATTTCTATAAAATTGTGTATGTTTGGGGTATTCATTTATGGAATTTATAGAAATTTTAAAAGATATTATGATAGATTTTAATTTGAACCAATCACAATTGGCTCAAAAAATTGGATTAAAGCAAAGTCAGGTTAGTGAATGGCTGAAAGGTAAAAGTAAACCAGGTTATGATAGCATAAAGTTAATCTGTATATCTCTGGGAATTTCTGCAGATAGAGTATTGGGGCTTGATGAAAAATAAAAACTCCTTTTATTATTTTGTATTTAGTTTGTTATTTGTTACAATTGTAAATAAAAGGGTTTATTATGTATAATAGTTTTTTTGTTTTAAAATTAAAGTTAATGCAAGGTGGCATAAATATTGAAGAGGAATTAATGCAAAATTTAAAAGGTGCTCTTTATAGTGATTATGTAACTTGCAGTGGTGTAATGTTAAAAATTGGTGGCAACCATTATGATAATAAAAGTATTAATTTAGATAGTGAATATTTAATGCAGAGGGAATATGTAACTGCAAATATTAATTCTAAATCTAAGTTTATTTTATCTACAGATGAGAATGGAAATTTTATTATTAAAGACAATAAAGGTTGTGTTTTATTTCATGATATTGGAATTTCTAGACCTATGTTAAATCAGAAAGAAATTTCACCTGTGGCTGTGCATGGTGATAGAATTAGAGTTTCACTAATAACAGGATGTGCTGGTGATTGCAAATTTTGTGGATTAAACAAATTAAAATATTGCGTAAACGAGTTTAATGTTTTAAAAGAAGAAATCGATTTTATTTTAAATTTAAAAAAAGATGTTAAAAGATTGTTTATAACAGGTGGAAACCCTTTAGAAAAAGATTTAGTTAAAGTTGTAAAAACAGTTAAAAAACTAATTAAAGAATATAAAAAAAGAGGAATTAAAAACTTTGATTTTATGTTTGCTCCTCGTGGTTTAAAAAAGTATTTTTACAATAATAATATAGAAAATGAATATAAAAAGTTTCTGCTTAAAATAAAGAAAATTGGTGTAACAACGGTTGCAATTGATTTAGAAATGTTTAACAACAAATTGTTAAGAAGTTACGCACCTTTTAAAAATAGAATAGGTAAGAAAAATTATTTTAAAATATTAGATTTAGCAGTTAAGGTTTTTGGTGAAGGCAATGTTAGGTCCAATATAATTGTTGGAATAGAACCATTAGAAGATTCCGTTAAAGCAATAAAAGCATTAACAAATATTAAGGTTCAGCCATGTTTGTCGCCATATGAACCATATAAGTTTTTGCCAGAAATAAAAAAACCAAAATGGAATGACCTTAATTTGGTTTTTCAACAAGCTGAAAGAATATGCAAATATAAAAAGGTGAAAATTGCTCCATCTATTTATGCAACGGACACGCATAATTCAGTAGCTTCCGCTCAAAATATAAAGATAACTTTATCTGAATTGCAATCTTTTTATTCTAATGTGACTGAAATTAAAAAATCGGTTCTTGAAGAGATGAATTTTAAAAAATAATATAAATAAAAAATAAACTTTAAGACAAAAAAGGAAAGATATGAATTTATATTTTATTGGGATTAATGATTTAATTTTACAAGGAGAAAATCCTTTTTTAGGTTCAATAACAGTCGCTAGGAAATTTGATAGCACTAAAAACAATATTTGCTGGAACGATTTATTTCCAAATAAAAAGGTTGATTATAATAACTTAGCGGATTTAAAAAAGATTGATAAATTTTTTATTAAAGCTGTTAAAATTATTTTAAAGAAAGATAAAAAAGCTTACTTTATTAGATATAACGAACACAATCTTAAAAATTATAATTTAAAAAAATATCATATTTTAGAAATGAATAGTTACAATTTGTATAACTTAGTTAATAATAAATTCGTTATAAGAGAAAAGTTAAGATCTTTTGCAAATGTTTTAAAGTATAGTTATAAAAAGGGTTATCAAATTTATAAATTTTTAAAAAAGAAATTTGAAAGTGAAGATTGTGGTTACGTTGTTCAAGAAAAGTATGGTTTTGCAGGTTGTAACACTTTTATAATAAAACAAGATAACTTAAAAGAAGAGTGTGAAAAACTGCACAAGTTTTCAACATATGCAATTTCAGTGTTACAGGAAGAAAACACTCCTGTTAATATTCACTTGTTTATAGATGAAAATAAAGTTGAGTATTATAAACCATCACAACAAATAATAAACACAAAAAATAATCAAATGAACTATGATGGAGCATCTTTTGATTTATGCAAAAACATAGAAAATAAAATAATAAGAGAGTCAAAACCAATTGGAAAATATTTGCAAGAAATGGGTTATCGTGGTGTTTTGGGTATTGATTATATTTTAGTTAAAAATAAACTTTATTTAATGGAAATTAATGCAAGATTTCAATCATCAACTTGGAAGTTAAATGAAATTTTGATAAAAGAAGGCAAAGCGACATTGTTTGAAAAACAAATAAATTTATTAAAAGAAAAAATGCAGTAAATAGTTTATATTTTTACTGCATTTTTTATGGTATCAAAATTTTTTTAATAAAATTAAAACTAATTGCATTGTTTGATATTAACGAGTTTTTTATACCTAATTTTAAATGAAAAAATTTATTTATTTCAGTATTTCATCAGCATTATATAGCAATTCTTGAATTTTAATAAATGCTTGTGATAGTGGGTATCCGTCAACAAAAATATGGCTAACTGTAATATTCAACATAACTTCATATTTACCATTCTTTTCTTCATACTTTCCCCAGCAAATTCTAGGGACACATTGAGAATGCTTGTCGTCCGGAATTGCATGTGTAAATTGTTCAAAACTAATCCATGGTAAGCAAGTTATATAATAATCATCATAAGAGTCGTTTGGGTTATATCCATTTCTTTTTATGTGTTTTTGTTTTTTTACTTCTTGTATGCAATTTTTTGCTGTATTATAAAATTCTTTGAAGTTTTTATTATTTTTAAATCTGCAAGTATCAAAAGTGCCTAATTCGGTCATAACAGTGAATGAAGGACTTATATCATCATATATTACAGGAGTGTTATTATATAGTCGCATTCTCATTTCATCAATGGAGTTTAGCCCTTTTAAAACAATAAATAAAAAATCAATAAAAAATGATTCATTGTATTTTTTTGTGTGATTAATTAATTGGGTCACATCCATTTTCATATTTACACCGTAAGTGCTGTTAGAAAAATTTTTAAACCAATTATAAATTTTAAATCTCTCAGATTTTTCAAATTCTATTTTTTTCATATAAAACCTCATTTGAAAATTTTTATAATTATAATACATTTTTACATTTATGCAAAAGATATATTAATTTATTAAAAATATTTAAAATGTATTTCAATTTGCTAAGTTATGTATTATTTGATAATATTAGTTAAAGTATTATTAAAACAAAAGGGAAAACCATGTTATTGGCAGATTTTTTTGAACATAAACCTAAAGGAAACTTTTCATATTTTAATTTGGCGCATATATTTTTTATTGTGTTTGGAGTATTTGGTTCAATTTTAATTGGATATTTAGTTAGAAATGTTGAACATAAAAAAATTGATAAGTTTTTAAAAATTTGTGCAATAGCAATGCCTTTTTTTGATGTTGTTTATTGGATTTGGGAAATTGCTGTAACTAAAAGTTTTGATGTTGTAACAAGTTTGCCTCTTTATTTTTGTTCTCTAGTTTATTTAGTTTTGCCTGTTGCTGCGTTTAGCAAAAATGAAAAAATAAAGCAAAGCGCACTTGCTTATCTTGCAACAATGAATCTTGTTGCGGGTTTAATGGGTTTAATTTTTAACACACATTTAAATCATTATCCAATGTTTAGTTTTGTTGCGTTAAGAAGTATGTTTTATCATATTACAATGCTTGTTATTCCATCAATAATTTGGTTCACAAAATATTATAAGCCACACATTTCACACACATTAACATTCTTCATTCCTGTGGCAATAATTTTTGTGCCAGCGTGTATTGTAGATTTTACAATAAATGCAGACTATATGTTTTTAAATGGTGGAAAGGGAACCCCTTTTGCGATACTTGCAAATGTCCTTCCTGTTCCAGTGTATATATTGGTTTTAATGGTGGCAATCTTGCTGCTTGTTAATCTAATTTTTTATGTGCCAACAATAGTTAAATATTATAAACTAAAGAAACAAACAAAATAATATTGTTATTTAATATTTAAGATGCTAAAATATAAGTAATATAATCCATGTTAACAATAAATTTAATTTGCAAAATACATATAATAAAGTTACTACGACAAACAATTGGGGAAAAGTATGAAAGAAGATATGAACGATATTTTTAAACGATATCTTGATTCTAAAAACAAAAAGAATGAAAAAGAAGATAAGGCTTCTGTTAAGAAAACAGAAGAGTCTTCCAAAGCAGAAGTTAAGAATGCTAAAAGTGGAGAAGATAAACAAAATTTAACAGATTATTTCAAAAATATGAAAAAGGCTGAAAAGTCATCAACAACAGCTGAAGTAAAAGATGATAAATCCGAGAAAGAAAAAACAGAAGTTGAAAAAACAAAAAGCGCCAAAAAAGCAGATGTTGTTTATGAAGAATCAGATGATGAAAAAATAAAAAACCTAAAAAGAAAAAATCTTTTTGGTCAATCTTTAGCAAAGTTTTAATAGGAATAGTTGTTGCTTCAATTATAGGTGTTATTGTTTTCTTCACACAATTCACAAAAATAACAGTTGAAAGTGAAAATGTTCCACAAAGTGCTGTTTCAGGTGGTGGAATATATAAAAATGGTTCAACAATAAAACTAAAAGCTGGAAGTGTGGAAGGCTATGTATTCGTTAGTTGGAGATACAACGGAGAAGAAATTTCAGTTGATCCAGAAATTTCTATTGTTGTTGGCGGAGAAACAAAAGGAACATACACTGCTTACTATGAACCAATTGTTTATTCAATAAAAAAAGAAACTTCAAGTAATGGAACATTCTATATTTCACACAGCCCAAATGTTGGAAATGAAGATGGAACAAATTCTGGTATTATAAATGACACTGTTTATTTAAATGTTGTGCCGGTTGAAGGTTACGAACTATCAAAAGCATATTATATTGTTGAAGGTGATATTAAACAACATTTAATAACAGATAACAAATTCACAATGCCTGCTGGCAATGTAAAAATATTTGTAGAGTTTAAATTAAAAGAATATAACATTCAAAAAGTTTCAGAAAATGGAAATTTCACAGTTTCTGGTAAAACAACAATGGGGGAAAAGATAACAATTCAACCTGTTGCAAATATTGGTTATGAATTTGATAATGCATATTACATAAATGCAAACGATGGAAAGAAATATACAATTAAAGATAACAGTTTTGTGATGCCAGCGAGTGACATAACAATCTATGTTGAATTCAAATTTATTGACTATGTGATAACAAGCGGCGCATCAGCAAATGGAACTTTCACTGTTAGTGGAACACCAAACATTGGTCAAACAATAACAATTAATCCACAACCAAGTGCTGGTTATAAATTTGCTAGAGCATACTATGTTGAAAGTGGGTCTGAAGATAAAAAATATATCACAGGAACAACATTCACAATGCCAGCAAACAACATAACAGTTTATGTTGAATTTGAATTAATTGTTTACACAATTTCAAAAGGACAAAATGTTGGCGGTGATTTCACATATAGCGGAACACCAACAATTGGTCAAACAATCACAATAGCAAATATAACTCCAAGTGAAGGTTACAAAGTTGGAAAAGTATATTACAAAATAAACGGAACAGGTGCTGAAATTGAAATAAGTGACAATAGTTTTGTAATGCCAGCAAACAATGTAACAATCGGTATCCATTTTGTTGCAATTGATTACACAATTTCAAAAGCACCAACAATAAACGGAGATTTTTCATTCAGTGGAACTCCAAACGTTGGTCAAACAATAACAATAACTCCACAACCTAACACAGGTTTTAGAGTTGATAGTGTTGTTGTAACAGCAGAAAACAAAGGTAAAATTGATGTTGTAAATAACGGTGAAACATATAATTTCACAATGCCAGCAGATAACGTAACTATTAATGTTTCGTTTGTTAATATTGTTTATAACATAACAACAAACGATTCACAAAATGGCAGTTACACAATTGAAGGGAATAAAACCACAGCTATATATGCAGAAGAAATTAAATTAAATATAACTCCAGAACTAGGTTATAAAGTTAGCACAGCATATTTTGTGGATAGCCAAAACAAAAGAACAGAATTAGATATTGCAGATATTGAATCAGGCAATTTAACATTCACAATGCCATCAAATAACATAAGTATTTTTGTTGAGTTTGTGGAAATTGATTATGAAATAAGTTCCGAATGTGATGGTGGAAAAGTATATGTTAATAGCACATCAAAATATAAAGAAACTGTAAACTTTTCAATTGTTTTAAATGGTGCAAAACTTATAGATGTTAAAGTTTTGAATAGTTTAAATCAAGAGATTGAAGTAACAAATGTTAATGCAAACAATTATTCATTCACAATGCCGGCAGATAATGTAACAATTGTTGTTTCAGTTACACAATTTGCTTTTGTATATGCCAGCGATGATACTTTAGGCAGCGTGGAAGTAAGTGGCGGAAACCAAATTGGTGACGAAGTAACATTAACATTTAATTTCGCAGAAGGTAAAGCAGGCGAGTTTATTGGTTGGACAGAAGATGATGCAAAAGGTTGGGCACAAAATTCAGACTTAAATTTATTAGAACAAGACATAAACAATCCATTGCAATATAAGTATGTTTTGGAAAGTTACGAACCAAAAACATTCTATGCTGTATGCAACCCAATTGAAGAATATTCTTCATCTTACATAAATGGTGTATATTCAAAAATAAAATATTATACAAGTGGAGAAACTTTAAGTATTTCAGATTGTAATTTTGATGGAACAAATTTAATTGTACCAATCGCAGTCAATAAAAGTAACAATTATAAAATTATTAATACTATCAAAAAATCTTCATTCTCAAATTTGAAGAATTTAACAAAGATTGTTTTGTTAAAAAATATAACAAAAATAGAAAATCAAGCATTTGATAATTGTTTTGCTTTAATGGACATTGTAGTAGATCCAGATAATGCAGTGTATGACAGCAGAAACAATTGCAATGCAATAATAGAAACAGTAACAAACACACTAATAGTTGGTTGCAAAAAAACAATAATTCCAGATAGTGTTACAAGTATAGGAGAATCAGCATTTGAAGGTTGTAGTGGTTTAACTAGCATAACAATCCCAAGCAGTGTAACAGCTATAGGAGAATCAGCGTTTGAAGGTTGTAGTGGATTGACAAGCATGTCTTTGCCATTTGTTGGTGCTAGTAAAAATGAAACAAACTACACTCATTTGGGTTATATTTTTGGTGCACATAACTCTTCAGATAATAATAAATATATTCCAAGCAGTTTAAAAGAAGTAAAGATACTAGAAAGTTGTACAAATATAGGTGGTTATGCTTTTTATAATTGTGCTAGTTTAACAAGTATAACAATTCCAAACAGCATAACAAACATTGGCACAGCTGCATTTAAAGGTTGTAGCAGTTTAACTAGTATAAACATTCCAAGTAGTGTAACTAAGATAAATATTTCAGCATTTGAAGGTTGTTCTGCATTAAAAACAGCGACATTTGAAGAAAATTCAGAAGTAACAAGTGTGGGATCCAATGTATTCAGAGGTTGCACAAGTTTAACAAGTATAACAATTCCAAGCAGTGTAACAAGTATGGGTGCTTATGTATTTGAAAATTGTAGTTCATTGCAGATAGTAAAATTTGAAGAAAATTCCAAATTAAATGATATAGGGTTTTATATATTTAAAGGATGTGAAAGTTTATATAGTGTTACTATTAACCTGGATAATAATACTGCTGTAGATGAATTTTTAAATTATTTTGGTGAAGATATTTCATATATTCCAGAGAGTTTAAAAGAAGTTATAATATTGGAAGGTTGCACAGAAATTGATATGTTTGCATTTAGAGGTTTTAGTAGTTTAACTAGTATAACCATTCCAAGCAGTGTAACTGAAATAAGTTCTTCGGCATTTGAAGGTTGTTCTGCATTAAAAACAGTAACATTTGCAGAAAATTCAAAATTGACAGCGATATATACTTCAGCATTTAAAGATTGTAGTAGTTTAACTAGTATAACTATTCCAAGCAGCGTAACTGAAATATCACAATATGCATTTAAAGGTTGTAGCAGCTTAACCAGTATAATTATTCCAAGCAGTGTAACAAAAATAGCTAATGGAATATTTGATAAATGTGGTAGTTTAGCAAGTATAATAGTTGATGAGAATAATAAAGTGTATGATAGTAGAGAAAATTGTAATGCAATAATAGAAACAGAAACAAACACTTTAATTTATGGTTGCAAAAGCACAATAATTCCAAGCAGTGTAACTAGCCTAGGCTCTTATGCATTCAGCGATTGTATAGGTTTAACTAGCATAACTATTTCAAACAATATAACAAAAATAAGTCCATACAATCCATTTAAAGGGTGTAGCAGTTTAATAAGTATAATAGTCGATGAAAATAATGAAGTATATGACAGTAGAAATAACTGTAATGCAATAATAGAAACAGCAACTAACAAATTAATTAGTGGTTGCAATAACACAATAATTCCAAGCAGCGTAACAAGCATAGCTTCTTATGCATTTGAAGGTTATAGTAGTTTAACTAGTATAACAATTCCAAGCAGTGTAACAAGTATTGATGAGAGAGCATTTTACGATTGTAGCAGTTTAACCAACATTACAATCCCAAGTAGTGTGAAAACAATAGGGCGCAATGCATTTTTTGAATGCACTAATTTAAATTCAGTTATTTTTAAAGACACAAATGGTTGGTCTGTAAAAAATTGGAATAGTAGTGATTTAGAGCCTATTTCTAGCGAAGAATTAAGTAATCCTGAAACAGCTGCAAGTTATTTAACTGATAAATATCGTTCATATGATTGGATAAAATAAAATTATAATTTTTAAACAAACAATAAATCAAAAATAAAATATGTTTAATTATAACAAAAAAAGCACCTATATTAAGTAGGTGTTTTTTTATTGCACTTAATTAAATTTATGTGTTAAAAAAAAGAAAACAACTTATTTTTCTAGCAAAATATAAAAGCTGTTAACAGTTTTATAATAATTATTTTAGAATGTTATGAGCAAACAAATAAAGCAAAGTTTTTAAAAGTTTGTTATTAATTGCAGAAATTTTTGATTTATAATTATGTGTTTGAAATAAAAGTAATCTGTAAAAAAATAGTGGTAGTAATTCCACTATTTTTATTTTATATAATAAATTATTTTGATATAAGTTCGTTCCATTTTGCAAGTTCAGAAGTGGCAAGTTTTATAATTTCTTTATCTGTTGTTCCTCTAACCATAAAGTTGCCATTGTTATAACCAGAATATACAAAAAGACTATCTTGACATTTTAATGTTTCAAACAATCTGTTTTTATCATATTCATTTGTGAAATATCTGTTTTTATAAACATTATAAAATTGAGGAGTTGTTGTAAATAACCTAAAATCAACACGTTTATCTATTGCTCTAAGTAACAAAGGAATTGATGCAAATCTTCCGCTTTCAACAACAATTATATGCTTTTGTTTTATTGTTGAAAGCAATTCTTTTAAGTTGTTTTTTAAGTTTTTATAGTTTTTATCCAACTCAATGTTAATTAGTTTGCTTGTGTTTTTTATAAATTGTTTATAACTTTTGTTGTTTTTATCAAGGGCTGTGAAAATACATTTATAAATCATTTCATATGCGTCATCATTATCTCCAAAATTTGCTGATTGGGGACCTGTTATAATACCTTGCTTTAAATTTTCTTCGCTAGGGTATTGTGCTAAAAATTTTCTGCAAACAATCCAAGGATATACGTTGTTAATATTGTTATTGTTTGTCCATTCTTTAAAGGCTAAATATGGTAGTAAAGTATCTCTTAACAAGAAAACATAAGCAGTGTCTTTATTGTAATCTTTAAAAAGATTTAAAGATTAGTTGTAAATATCATTAATTAAATTGTTTTCACTTTTTTCAGCAGTTTTGTCTTTAAGAAGTTTATTAATTTTTTCTTCGTATTTTTGAAATGGAACTGCTTGTTTGGTGTAAGCAATATCTTTTTCTTTTTTATTTTTTAATGGCTTAATTATTTTATAACCATTTGAAGTTATAAAATTTGTTAGTCTATTCACAGCATCAATTTTTGTTGACATAGTGTTGTATGATTGAATGTATCCTTGATCTTTTAAATCTAAAATTTCTTTTAACAACATTTGTGCTTCGTGAACATTTTCAAACTTAACTTTTTTATTTTTATTAAGTTTTTCAAAATATCTTAATTTTTTTTCAAAAAATTTTAAGTTATATTCAATATATTGCATTTTTGTCTCCAATCTCATTCATTTTTATCTTTATGTTTAGGTTTATCTTACTTATATTCAGATGGTTTTATTCCTGAATTTGGCTTAACTTCTGCATATTTACCTGTTGGAGCATAGAATCCGGCAGGTTTTTGTTCGGAGCCTTTTTTGTTTAATGCGGAAAAATTTGGTCTGTCCCAAAAAGATTTCTGATTTTCTTGTTGCCATGTTTCAATAGCATCTTGATCTGCAGTTAAGTGTATTCTTTCGCCGTTTCTATTTGTCATAGAAGATAAATCTATTCCTTTAAGTTCAGCAAGTCCTGCAACATAATAGGACATTTGCAATGATAAAAAGAAATCATTAATAATAATATCGTCGTAGTCAGCATTAATATCTGTTATTTGTTCTTGATTAAGTCTTTCGTGTAAAAAAGAATGAACTTCAGTTTCAGTGTCTGTTAAAAGAACTACATGACGGTTAGGTTGGTTTATCATGGATGTAGTCCTACCATGCAATTCATCATATGTTGCACTAATAACAGGTGTTGCTATGGATGATTCGCTTAATGCGGATTCAACAAAAGCACAAGCGCCAGGATATTTTTCTTTTCCAATAATTTCCAAAACATCGCAAGCTTGTGGTGTAATTTTGCTTTGTTTAATTTTTTCAAACATATCTTTAATAACTTCAATTGTTTTGTCAACGTCACCAATGTAATATGCTAATGCAACAGCCATAGGAGCAAAAGTGTTAGCAAATGAAATAAAACTGTCTTCAGAAGGAATTGTGTGTTCGTAAACCATATTTGTGTTTTTATCAAGTGTTTTATCACTTGTTAATTTTGAAACATTAACGTGACTATAATTTTTGCCAATATATTGTTCAGCACAAGTTATACCATAATTTTTTGAACTATAAGTTGTGAAAATAACATTTCTATATGGTCTTAAATTTGTGTGAAGAACTTCGTCAACAATTTTGCCTTCACAAATACAGCCATTTTTTTCGCTGATAATATTGGCAATAAATTTAACAACAACACTCGAGCCACCGGAGCCTGCAAAAATTGTAGGGGAGTCTATTTCCGAAAATTGTTTCATCAATGTTTTCATATTAGAAGTTTTTAAAAAGTCTATAATTCTTTCTTCTAAAAGAGTTAATGTTTCATTCATAGCCTTAGAGGAAAAGTTATCTGTTTTCATTTTACACCTCCTCCACTTTTTCTTGTGTAAACATTTTTATGCTGCAAAGAAGTTTAAAGCAAGTGTCGGCAATTGGGTTTTCATCACATAAAGGGATGTTAATAATTTTATCAGTAAAAGGTTTTATTAGATTTTTGCATTGTTCATCTAAAACATTGTTATCTTTGAAAATAATGCAAAGTTTATTTTTTTGTAAGGTTCTAGATTTTTCAACAAATTCTAGTTTATTAATATATATCACATTATGTGTTGTAAAACTGTTAATAAATTCCAAAGCAGACTGAAAATTTGAGTTTGATAAAATAATGCAAGGTTGAGTTATTTTATTTAATTGGTGTAAAAGATTGTTGACGCTTTGTGTAAATTGTTCAAACAAATTCTGCTTGTCTATAAGTTGCATCAATATTAATTCTATAGAGTTCATTATGTATTGAACATCATCTGATTTTTTTATAAAATCATTTAAAAAAACAGTCGGTAATTCTCTAATAGTTTTTTGTTCAATGCTGTTATCAACAACAAATATCGCATTAAAATTATTTGTGTTTATTTTTTTCAATTCATCTGTACTTACAATCTTTGCAATGCAATCATTAATATGATTAAAAGCTTGAGAAAATAAGTTTGCCAAACATAAAAATTTTTTACTTGAAACTATTAGAACATTGCCACTAAATTGCTTAAAAAAATTATTATAATTTTTCATAATTTCTCCTTTTTTTTATTTTACAAAACTTTAATAGAATAATCAAGCATAATGCATTATTATATAATAAATCTATAAAATATTAAATATATTAATGAGTTAACATAAAGTTAAAGTTTATTTTAAGTATGCTAATAAACAACAATTTAGCTGCGGTGTTGTCTTTTCACGAATTTTATATATTTGTAAATACAAATGAACATTTTGCTATACAGATACTAATAAAAATAAATTTTGTATGTTATAATATAAAAAGTATAATGTTTTGGAGTTAATATGCAAATAGTAAAATTTGAAGAAAAATATGAAAAACAAGTAAAAGATTTATTGGTTGAACTGCAACAATATGTTGTATCAGTTGATAAGTTTGGGCTAAATATTTTAACAGAAGATTACCGAGAAAAATACTTTGAAAAAACATTAAAAGAAGTTTATTGTAATCAAGGTAAAATTTTTTTGGCGAAGGAAGGAAACATGCTCTATGGTTTAATTGCAGGATTTGTAACTCCTTATGATGAATATGATGAAATCGATTATAAATGTCCGAAAAAAGCAACAATATCTGAATTAATAGTTAGTGAAAAATCAAGAGGGAAAAATATTGGTCAACAGTTACTAACTTTTGCAGAAAACTATTTTAAAGAAATTGGATGTGAATATATTTCAATAGATGTGTTTGCATACAATTTAAATGCAGAAAAATTTTATAATAAAAACGGATATGAAAATAGAATGTTACAAATGTTTAAGAAAATCTAATTTGAGCAAAAAGTTCTTTTGATTTTTAAATAGTAAAAAATCGCCAAATCCTTTTATATGAGACTTTTGGCGACTTTTGTTTTTTGGAGCTAACGAGCAGATTCGGACTGCCGACCTCAACATTACCAAAACTCTGTTCTGAAATTCAAGAGTTTCGCTCTATCTTCTAAATCGCCAACAAAATAAGCAAGTTTGAGATATAAAAAATCAATTAGTGTAGTAAGATTTTAGTTTGCTACACTTTTTTACACCTAAATGTACAAATTTGGTTAAATTAAGTGTTCTAAAACTATATAAAACTGCCTAAAACTTTTGTGAACTTTACAAAAAAAGTTTATATATTTATTGACTTTTTTTCTATAAACACTTATAATTTTAGAAAAAAAGTGCATAAGGATTATGAAATGAGAGATTATAGTAAACTATTAAAACTTGCAAGAGACAATAATGGAATTATTCAAACAAAGATGGCTGTGGAAAATAATATTTCAAAACACTATCTTCGTTTTGCTGTGCAAGACAAGGTTTTAGAAAAAGTTAGAAATGGAATTTATATCACTCCAGAAACAATGGAAGATGAATTATATTTTCTTCAATTGAAATCAAAGAATTTAATCTATTCTTATGAAACATCTGCTTATTACAATGGGTTAACAACAAGGAATCCCTTAACTCTTTCCATTACAACAATTCAAGGGAATAATACTTATCAATTAAAATCTCAATATAAATTGGAATTTCATTTTGTCCCTAAATGCAAATTTGATTTAGGTTTAACCACAGTAAAAACGATGTATGGAAATAATATCCAAATTTATGACAAAGAAAGAACAATTTGTGATTTGTTTTCCAAAAATTATGTTGGAGATAGATATGTTGTAAATGAAAGTCTAAAAACATATTTAAAGATGGAAGATAAAAATTTAACAAAATTGTTGAAATATGCAAAAGAACTAGGTGTTGAAAAAGAATTAAAGGA
>CALVLZ010000004.1 GCA_944341445.1 uncultured Clostridia bacterium
AACTCCAACAAGACAAGCTCCAACTTTTAGTGAATTGGGTGTTAAAACAGAAGAATTTGAAATTTTGTTGGAATTAAAAACAATTGCGGATGTTGGCTTGGTTGGTTTTCCTAATGTTGGAAAAAGCACATTGTTAGCAAGTGTTTCTAACGCAAAACCAAAAATTGCAAACTATCATTTTACAACTCTTGCACCAAATATTGGCGTTGTTAACGCATATAATAACACATCTTTTGTTATGGCAGATATCCCAGGCTTAATTGAAGGCGCTAGTGAAGGAGCAGGCTTAGGTTTGCACTTTTTAAGACATATTGAAAGAACAAGACTATTAATTCATGTGATAGATATTTCTGAAAGTGAAGGCAGAAATGCTTTTGAAGATTATGAAATAATTAACAATGAATTAAAAAAATATGGCGAAAGTGTTTCTAATATTCCACAAATTATTGCATTAAATAAGATTGATTTATGTGAAAACGCAAAAGAAAAAGTTGAAAAATTTAAAAAGAAAATAAAAAATAAATATCCTGTTTATGAAATAAGTGCAGCAGCATACATTGGTTTGGATGATTTAATGAAAGCTGTTGTTGAAAAACTTAAAACTTTGCCAGCAAAAGAAAAAATGCAAGTTGAAGAATATGGAATTGATAAACGACCAGATTTAACATTTGAAGTTATTAAAGTTAAACCTAACTATTATGAAGTTGTTGGAACTTTGGTTGATGAAATTGCACGTGGAGTTATTGTTTCAGACTATGCATCTTTTGCTTATTTCCAAAAAAGAATTAAAGATGAAGGTATCGTTGATGAATTATTAAACAAAGGTGTTAAAGAAGGCGATACTGTTAAATTTAGTGATATTGAATTTGAATATGTTGAATAAAGAGGTTTATAATGATTAGCACAAAAGAAAGAGCAATTTTAAGAGGGTTTTCAAACAATTTAAAAGATGACGTTATTATAGGTAAAGACGGTATAACAGATAATGTTATTAAACAAATTGAAGAATGTTTGTTTGCTCATGAAATTGTTAAAATAAAAGTTTTAAAAAATGCAGATTTAACATCAAGAGAATCATGTGATATAATTTGTGAAAAAACAAATGCTGAACCTGTTTCTTGTGTTGGTAATAAAATTGTTATCTATAAAAAAACAACAAAAAAACAATTTAACCATTATTTATAATTATGCATTTGAATAATTAAATATAAATAGAATTAGAAAAGAAAAAAGAGGCAAATATATGTCTCTTTTTCTTATTTTTTAAATATATAAGGGCAAAAAGTTTTTGCTGAATTTGTGTTTGTGTTAAAAAAACATAGCATTGATAGTGAAAATAAAATTGTGCAAAATATTAAGTAATATGATGTGAACGGAATAAAAAAACTATAAAATAACAACAATAAACCACTAAAAAAATATTTTTTTGCGTTTCTTTTATCTAAAATTATTTTTATTAAAGTTTTAAAATTGTTTTTTTGTGTTGTGTTATAGGTTATTGTGTTTGAAAATTCATAATTTTTTAAATCAGGATTGTTTAAAAAAAGGTCTTGCAAAGTGTAAACATAAATTTTTTTATTGTTGATTTGACTTATATTTTTTATGGTTTCACATTGCATATTTATGCAAAATATTGTTATTGTTTCTGCTTTTAAATTTTTTAAAGAATTAATAATTTTAAAAAATGTTTCATCTGTAAAATTTGCAGTTTTAAAATCACAAGTTAAAATGTGTTTTTCATCAATTAATAAATAGTTTTTTGTTGTTTTAATTAAATGATTGTTAAAGCAACTTTGAATTAATTTTAAGTTTTCTTGATGAGTGTTTAAAATGCAGTTGTTTTTAAATTTTTCAAATAAACTTTGGTTTAATTTGTTTGTGTTTAGTTTAGTTTGTTTTAATTTTAAAAAGTGTTCAATAATTATAAAAAAAATTATGCTTATAACACTGCTTATAATTAATGATTGCGTGAAATTAAAAGCGTAATAATTAAGCCAAATAAAATTTAAGCAAACAATTGTTAAATATTTAAAGATGTTGTTTGAATATTTTGCAAATTTTGTTTCCATAAAAACTCCTAATTAATTATTTACTTTTAATATTTTAAAATACAATTTTTTTCATTGTTAATTGTGTAAAATTATTATTTTGCACAATACTTTACATAATTCAATTATTTTTGCTATAATTTTTAAAGGTATAATTAAATGGGAATCGAAATTGTTAAATTAGTGCAAAAATTATCTTGCAATTTTTGCGATTATTTATTTTATGCTTTAACAAGTTTTGGTGAAGAAATATTTTTCTTTGCTGTTTTTTTGATTTTGTGGTGGTGTGTTAGTAAAAACTCTGCAGTTAAATTAATGTTTGTTTATTTTGTTAGTGTTGGAATTAATTCACTAGTTAAGTTTTTAGTTAACAGACCAAGGCCATATATAACTTCAAGTGAAGTTATAAACAAATTGCCTGCAAACGGTTCTAGTTTTCCAAGCGGTCACAGTCAAAGTTTTGCTTGCGTTTCTGGTTTTGTTTATTTTAATAATTTAAGTAAAAGTGATATCAAAAACAAAAAGTTTTATTTGTTAGGTTTTATTTTATTTGGTTTGTTTGGCGTTGGTTTAAGTAGGTTATACCTTGGTCAACATTATTTATCAGATGTTTTGGTTGGCTTGTTATTTGGCTACATTATTTCATATTTAATGTGTAAAGTATTAGATAAAGTTAAATTAAAGCAATTTAAAAATAATAAAATTATAATTGCTTCTGTTATTATTGTTTTAACAATTTGTTGTGATTTAATTATTGGTTTAACAGAAATTTTAAATGCACACGAAAAACTTGTTGTATTTCAATTTTCTGGTTTTATTATTTCAATTGTTGTTTCTTATTTTTTAATAGATAAAATTAAAGCTAACAATTTTGAAAGTTTAAAAATTAAAAGCATAAAATCAATATTAGGTTTAATTTTTGTTGCAATATTTTATTTATTACTAAACTTGTTTTTTAAAAATAATATTGTTTTGGAATTAATTAAATTTTTATTTTTAGGATTGTTTGCATTATTATTGTTGCCATTTGTTTTTAATGTTATAATAAGTAAAGTAAAAATAAAAGGTAACGAAAATATGTTAAAAGCAGAAAAAAATGAGTATGTTTGCAACAATTTAAAACAAACAAAAAAGTTTGCTAAAAAATTTGCTAAATCAGTTAAAGGCGGAACAATAATTTTGCTTACAGGTGATTTAGGTGCAGGGAAAACAACTTTTACTAAATTTTTATTAAGTGCACTAAAAGTTAAAGATAATATTCAAAGCCCAACATTCACAATATTAAGAGAGTATGAAACTAAAAAACTAAAATTTTATCATTTTGATATGTACAGAATTGAAGATTCAAGTGAAGCATATGGCTTTGGTTTTGAAGAGTATGTTAATAATATTAAAAGCGATAGTGTGGTTTTAATTGAATGGTGGGAAAATGTTAAGGAAATTTTGCCAAATAATTGTTTAAAAATTGAAATTTTAAAGATGGGCGAAACTTCTAGAAAATTTATAATAACAAAAGATTTTAAAGTGAATTAAGAGGAAAATATGAAATTTTTATTAATTGATACTACAAAAAAAGAAGCTTTAATATGTGTTGGCAACAACAAAACAATTGAAAAAATAGTTTTGGATGAATCAAAAAAACATAGTGAATTTTTGCTATCTGAAATAGAAAATGCGTTATTAAAGTTGAATATAAAATTATCCGACTTAGATTGTATGGGTGTTGTTGTTGGACCGGGTTCTTTTACAGGAATTAGAATTGGTGTTGCAACAATTAAAGCATTTGCAACAGTTTTTAATAATTGCAAATTGGTTTCTTTTAATGCTTTTGAAGCACTATCTAAAACAATAAAAAATGGAACAATATTGTTAGATTGCACAAAAAATAGTTATTATGCGTGTGAAGTAAAAAACAATAAAATTTTAAGTTATAACATTTTGAATAATGCAGAAATTGAAAACTTAAAAGCTGATGTTTATAAAATAAAAGAAGAACCTTTGTTAAACGAAAATTCATATAAAAATATTAAACTATTAGATAATTATTGCGAAAGCATTTTAGAACACTTTGTAAGTTGTTATAATTCAAAACAATTTTCAGATTTAGCAAAAATTGAACCTTTTTATGTTCAACCTTCGCAAGCAGAAATTGAACTTAAGAAAAAGGAAGAAAATAATGCAAATTAGATATGCAAACACTAGCGATATTGAACAAATATTTGCGTTAGAAAAAGAAATTTTCAATTTAGAAAGTTACGATATTAAATTTTTAAACAGTTGCGTTCAAAACAAAAATTCTTATATTCTTGCTGTTTTTTGTGAAAACAATAAAATTTTAGGATATGCAATTTTAAGTTACATTTTTGAAAATGCAGATTTATTAAAAATTGCAGTTGATAAAAATTATAGAAAACAACACATTGCAACAGATTTATTTAATTTTGTTAAGAGTGAATTAAAAAAATTGAACGTAGAAAACATTTTTTTAGAAGTTGATGAAAATAATGTTTCAGCAATTAACTTTTATGAAAAAATTGGATTTATTAAGTTTTCCGAAAGAAAAAATTATTATAAAAATGGTAACACAGCATTGCTATATAATTTAAGTATTTAGGGGAATATGTTAGAAAAAGTAGATTATACAATTAGTGGTGATGGCAAACAAGTTGTTTTGTTTTTGCACGGTTGGGGCGGAAGCAAAAAAAACTTTGAATATGTTTGCGATTGTCTAAAAAATGATTTTAAAGTTATTAATCTTAGTTTTGTTGATTTTGGAGAAAGTGAAGCGGCTTTTAAACCATTAGATGTTTACGAGCATGCTTTTATTATATTTAAGCTATTAAAAGAATTAAATATTAATTCTGTTAGCATTGTTGGGCATTCTTTTGGTGGTAGAATAGCAATAATACTATCAAGTTTGTTTAATATCAATATTGAAAAAATAGTGCTAGTGGATGCTGCAGGTTTAAAACCAAGGTTTAATTTAAAAACGTATTTAAAAATTAAGATATACAAGTTTTTAAAACGAATTAATAAAACAAAAAAACTAAATATGGGTTCAGATGATTATAAAAATTTGAATGACAATATGAAAATTTCTTTTGTTAAAATTGTTAATGAACATTTAGATTATTTATGTGAATATATTAAACAACCAACATTAATTGTTTGGGGAACTAAAGATAAAACAACACCAATTTATATGGCTAAAAGATTAAATAAAACCATAGAAAATAGCGGTGTTGTTTTTTTTAAGAATAAATCACATTTTTGTTATTTAGAAGATGCTAAAAAATTTGTGATTGTTTTAAATAGTTTTTTAAATAGTTAATTTAAGTGGGTTTTATATGAATGAATTTGTTTTAGTTTTAATTATTTATTCTTTGTTTAGTGGCATTTTTTTAACATATATTTCAAAAATATTATTTTTTCAAATTCAAAATTCTTATTATAGAATAAGTTCCATTTTAAATATTAAGTTTTTAACAACTAATAAAAACATTTTAATTAAGCTGTTTGTTTGTTTAATATTGTGTTTTTCTTTTATGATGCTAATTAATTTTTACATATTTTCAAATTTTAAAAACGTTTATTATTATTTGTATGTTTTTTTAGTGTATTTTTTAATGGCTGTTATGTTTGTTATTTTAACTAAACAACAATATAAAAATATAAAACTAAAATATACAAAAAAAATGATTAGACTGGTGCTGTTTAGCTTTTTATTAAATTTTATTTTTTGTTATTTAATTTTAAAATATTTTTACTTAAACACTTTAATTATAAAACTTGCTGTTGTTAGTTTTTGTGCTATTTTTTGTTATTTAACAATTATTATTTCAGTTTTCTTAAATATACCAATTGATTTACTAACATATAAATATTATTTAATAAAAGCACGGAGAAAATTAAAGAATTGTTATAATTTAAAAGTTATTGGAATAACAGGTAGTTACGGAAAAACTGGCACAAAAAATATTCTTGCAACAATATTATCTGAAAAATATTCTGTTTGTTTTTCACCGCATAATTACAACACAAATTGGGGAGTTTTAAGAACTATTAATGAAAATTTAAAGCCAATTAATGATGTTTTGATTTTAGAAATGGGTGCAGATAAAAAAGATGATATTAAAAAAATTTGCTCAATTATTAAACCAAACGTTGGAATATTAACAGGGGTTGGAAATTGCCATTTAAAAACGTTTAAAACTAAAAGAAATTTAATACAAACTAAATATCAAATTGTTGAAAATTCAACTGATTTTGCCGTTTTTAATGGTGAATGCAACATATCAAAAAAACTATATTTTCAAACAAAGCTAAAAAAGTTTATTGTTGGTTTTGTTCCGTTAAAAAATAAAATAAAAAATTGTGTTACTGCTGAAAATGTTAAAATAAACAACAACGCACTAAGTTTTGATATTTGTGGTTTATTTAATAAAAATTTTAATGTTAACGTTAAACTTTTAGGAAAACATAACATATTAAATATTTTGCAGGCTTGCGTTGTTGCAAAAGAAATGGGATTAACAAAAGAAGAAATTAAAAGTGCACTGTTAAAAATTAAACCAACAAAAAATAGGTTGGAATTAATAAAAGTAAATGATAATTTAAGCATTATTAATGATTCTTACAATGCAAACATAATTGGTGCTAAAAATGCGTTAGAAACTTTAAAAAATTTTAAAGAGTATAAAATTTGTGTAACTCCGGGATTTGTGGAGTTGGGCGATTTGCAATATAAAGAAAATTATGAGTTTGCAAAATGTATTTCAAGGGTTGCAGATTTAGTTATTGTTGTGAAAAATGAAAATAAAGAATCTTTAATTGAAGGGCTTAAAGAAAACAAAAATGTTAAAGTTGTTTGTGTTTCGTCTTTTCAAAGTGTAATGAATTACATAAACAAAATTAAAAAGAATAAAATTGTGTTAATTGAAAATGATTTGCCAGAAATTTATAAATGAGGTGTTGAATGTTGAATGTTTTAGTTTTATTTGGTGGTGTTAGTTGCGAACATGATGTTTCAATTATAACCGGAATGCAATGCGTGAATAATTTAGACAAGAAAAAATATAACATAATTCCTGTTTATGTTAATAAAAATGGCGATTTAGTTTATAGTAAAAAGCTTAAAAATGTTGAAAGTTTTACAAAACTAATAAAAAATTATAGTAATGTTGCGTTAATTCCTAATTCTAAATATTTATATAAGAAAACTATTTTAGGATATAGAAAATTTAAAAAAATTGACGTTGCTATTCCTTGTTTTCATGGAATAAATGGTGAAGATGGAACATATGCGGCATTATTAAACGTTTGCGGAATACCTCAAGCTTCAGCTAATTTATTATCTAGTGCAATTGCAATGGATAAATGTTGTTTTAAAACTTATTTAAAAGGTTTAGGTGTTAAAACTATAAATGGGGTTAGTGTAACATCAACAGAATTTTTTAAAAACTTTAATAAAACAATAAACAAAGTTAAAGAAAATTTAAGTTATCCTGTTATAGTTAAGCCTAGCAGGTTGGGAAGTAGTATTGGAATTTTTGTTTGCAACAATGATGATGAGCTTATTAATGGAATAACAGAAGCATTAATTTATGATAATAAAGTATTAATTGAAAATTATGTTCAAAATATTAAAGAAGTTAATTGCGCAATATTGGGCGATGAAAAAAGCTATACAATTTCTGAACTTGAAGAACCATTAAAAACAGATGAAATTTTAAGTTTTAAAAATAAATATTTAAATAAAAATTCTAACAAAAATTCAATGGAATCTATATCTAGAAAAATGCCACCAGATATTCCTAAAAACTTGTATGAAGAAATTAAAAAGATTAGTGAAAAAGTTTTTTTAGATTTAAAATTAAAGGGCGTTGTTAGATTTGATTTTATTGTTAGTGATAATGAAGTTTATTTAAACGAATTAAACACAATTCCAGGTTCTCTTGCATTTTATTTGTTTAAACCTAAAAATATATCATTTTCTAAAGAATTAGATATTTTAATTAGCTGTGCAATAAAAGAGTTTGAAAACAATAAAAAATTAATAACAACTTTTAGCACTAATATTTTAGATAATGTGGAGTTGCCAAACAAGTTGGGCGGTGGGAAATTATAAATTTAAAAGTTTTGTTTGCAAACTTTTTCTAATATTTTCGTTTGGTATTTGATGAGTTAAATTAAGCATTGCAATTTTCTCTGGAACAGTGAAGTATAAATGAGTTAAACTTGTTTTGTTTAAGATTTTAATACCTCCGTTTTTTCCAGATTTTGTTGTTATTGGCACGCCTGCAGAATCTAAAATTGTTAAATATCTATAAATTGATTTTGTGCTTACTTCATATTTATTTGCTAAAAATTGTGCAGTTACATAATCTTTATTTAAAAGTGTTAATAAAACACCAAAAATAACATCAATATTCATAACACCATTTCTCCGATAAAATTTCTATTATTTTATCATAAAACAAGTGCTATGTCAAACATATGTTCGATAAAAAGTAGAAGCATTAAACTTCTACTTTAATTTTGCAACATAAAAATCTGTTTCTCCAAAGTTGTATTCAATTAGTTCATCAGTGTAAACAATATTACCAATAACGTAATAATTGTTATTTAAATAAACTAAATTATTTAAGTTATTATTTAAACTTGCAGGCACTTTGAAAATAATATTGTTGTTTGGGGTAAAAGAATTTATAATGCTAAAGTTATAATTCATATTAGAATAGTAAACTAAAATAAAATTGCTGTTTTCATTTTTAATAAATTTTACGTTGTTTAAATTGTTAACTACTTCATAACTATATAAAAAATCTCCGTGCTTACAAAATTCTGTTATGTAACTTTTTAAATTGGAGTTGTATATAACATTAATAGAATTAACATTAATTATAATTTGTATTTCTGTGGCATCATTTTTTAAATTGTAGCAATTTAAAATTTCTAGGCTAGGGCTTAGTGTAACAAATTGAATATATTTTAAATTGGTGTTTAATATTAAATATATATTATCAGCATAATTAAAATTAAGCATAGTTGCATCTTCAAATTTTATTTCTTGTTTTAAATTGTTTGCATTGCAAATAGTAACATTTTCATTGTTGTTAATAATTAAATAAGGTTCGTTGTTTATTTGAATGATGTTATGATTAATCATATTTGAATTATTTATTTGATTAATAAGTTCAAAATCTTTTAAATCAAGGCTGATTTTATATATATTAATCAAATTGTTGTTTACGCTTGAAACGTAAATATAATTATTTATTAATATAATTTCTGAAGCCAAATTTTCATCTAATGTTAAAAATTTTTCAAATTGAAAATTGTTGCAATTAAATTGCATAATTATACATTTTGTATTTGTGTTAATTAATGCAAAAATATTGTTTGAGTAGTTGAAACATTTAACAATATTAAATTGCTCATTAAAGTTTTTTATTGCAATTTTTTCTGTTTTGCAATTTTCGTTAACTTGCATAACAAAAAGTGATTTTGTGCTGTTGTTATTGTTTTCAAAATATTCACTGTTTGAAAGTGTTTCGCCAACTAATAATATGTTGTTATTATAAGTTGTTGAAAATTTAACATTGTCGTTGTTTTTTCCACCAAAATTATTAAATATTGAAACATTTTCTAAGTTGGAAGTTTTTGCGTTTTCATAAACAAATTTTGTGTTTGAATTGTTGTTTTCATTAGAAGAATTTGAAATATTTGAAGTGCTAACATTAAAAACAAAAAACAAACTAATTGAAATTGATAATAACAATATCACTGTTACATAAATAAAATAATTCTTTTTCATATATTGCTCCTTTTTTTAAATTTTATCAAATTTAATTTGGAAAATTTTAAATTCGCAAAAATAGAACAAATAAAACAAATTGATGGTTTATTTTATAAAAAAATAAAAAATGTGCTACCATTTGGCACATTTTTTTATTATTTTTATTATTTTTTTATTTCCATCGCTTAATCTTGAATTTTTCATATTGTTTATGTATTTAATTCTGTTATCGTATAGTCCGTTAATACTATTTAAAAGATTTTCATCCGTTATATTTTCTTGCTTTAAAACGCTTGCAAAACCTTGGTTTGAAAATGATTCTGCATTTAAAATTTGGTCACCTCGGCTTTCGCTTTTAGGCAAGGGTATTAACAACATTGGTTTAGATATTGCAAGCAATTCAAAAATTGCATTACTTCCAGCTCTGCAAATTGATAAATCGCACCAATCAAAATAATCTTCAATATTATCAACAAATTCTAATTGAACATAATTCTGAGTTTTATTGTATTTAGGGTTTAAGTTGTTTTTTCCAACAATATGAATAATGTTAAATTTTTGTGTTAATGTTTTTAAAACATTCCATATTGCATTATTAATTGCAACAGAACCTAAGCTTCCTCCAAACACTAAAATATTACCTTTGTTTAAATCTAAAACAGATTTATATTTGTTTGTAATTTTATTTTTATTGCCATTTAAAATGGTTTTTCTAATAGGTGAGCCTGTGTAAAAACATTTGCTATTGTTTGGCATTGCCTCTTTAAAACTAAAGCACATTGCATTGCAATACTTTAAAATTATTTTATTTGCTAATCCAATTGAAATATCACTTTCGTGTGCAACTAGCGGTATATTTAATTTTTTGCACGCAATTGCAACAGGAACCGAAACAAAGCCACCTTTTGAAAAAACAACATCTGGTTTAATTTTTTTTAATATTTCTTTGCTTTGTTTAATTCCTTTTAAAAGTTTAAACGGAATTAACAAGTTTTTTAATGTTATTTTTCTAATTAATTTAGCACACTCAATTTCGTAATATTCTAAATCGGTTTGATTTTTTATAATGCTTTTTTCAATTCCGTTTTTGCTTCCTATATAGTAGCAAGTGCAATCATTTTTTATTTCGTTTATTATTGCTAAATTTGGTGTAACGTGGCCAGCGCTTCCGCCTCCTGTGAAAACTATTTTTTTCATAAAACATCCTTTATTTAAATTTGTTATTATTATATGTTATATGAACTAAATTTATTATTAATTAAAACATTTTAACTTTTAAATTTGTGTGAATAAATATGCAATATTATAACTAAATATTAACAAAAATAATTATTTGCGTTATATAAAACAACATTTTATGATAAATGATAAAATTGCTTTAAGATTAAATAAAAGCTGTATTTTAAATTAAAATATGTTTATATTAATTGAAATAGTGTTCGGTTTAATCGTTTTATTTTTTTAAAAGTTTATGTTATAATAGTTCGAATTGTAGATATTTTGGAGGTTGTTTTGGCTAACAATAGTTATAATAGTAAGGATATTTTAGTTTTAGAAGGTTTGGATGCTGTTAGACTAAGACCTGGTATGTATATTGGAACAACAGGAAGCAAAGGTATGCATCACTTGCTTTGGGAAATAGTTGATAACTCAATTGATGAAATCAGTAACGGTTATGGTAATAAAATTGAAATTATTATGCACAAAGATAATTCAATTACTGTTTGCGATAACGGAAGAGGAATACCGGTTGATAAGCACCCTAAGTTGCATGTTAGTGGTGTTGAAGTTGTTTTCACACAATTGCACGCAGGTGGAAAATTTAATAATGAAAATTATGCTTATTCTGGTGGTTTGCACGGAGTTGGTGCAAGTGTTGCAAATGCACTTAGTGAATGGTTGGAAGTAACAGTTTATAAGGAAGGTTTTGAATATAACATTAAATTTGCTTCCATTGAAAAAACAAAAGGCAAAGTTTCTGGCGGTGTTCCACAAACTGACTTAATTAAAGTTGGAAAAACAAAACTAACAGGAACAAAAGTTACATTCTTACCAGATAAAAGAATTTTCTTTGATGAAAAATTTGATTTTGAAATTATTTCAAAAAGAGCAAAAGAACTTGCTTTTCTTAACAAAAATATAATCATCGAATTAAAAGATGAAAACCAATTAGATGAAAATGGAAATGTTAAGAGTGTTGTGTTTAATTATAAGAATGGGCTAAAAGATTTTATTACTTATTTAAATGAAGGCCAAACAACACTATATAAAGAACCAATTTATATTGAAGGAAGTAGTGATGTTGTTCAATTAACACTTGCTATTCAACACACAACAGGTTATTCTGAAACAATTTGTTCTTATGTTAACAACATTCCAACAAGCGAAGGTGGAACGCATGAAACAGGTTTAAAAAGTGCGTTAACAAGGGCCTTTAATGATATTGCAAGGAATAATGCACTGTTAAAAGAAAAAGATGCTAATTTGCTTGGTGAAGATTTTAGAGAAGGTATTGTTGTAATTCTTGCAATAAAAATGAAAAATGTTCAATTTGAAGGACAAACTAAAACAAAACTTGGTAATCCAGAAGCAAAACAAGAAGTTGAAAACATTGTTTACAATGCTTTAATGGATTATTCATTAACAAAGCAAAGTAAATCTGTTATAACTGAAATTGTTAACAAAGGTAAAAATGCAGCAAAAGCAAGGCTTGCAGCAAAACACGCAAAAGAGTTAACAAGGAAAAAAAATAGCGTAGATTCTTATAATCTTGTTGGAAAGTTAAGTTCTTGCACAGGTAAAAATCCTAAACTAAACGAATTGTTTATTGTTGAGGGTGATAGTGCGGGCGGAACTGCTAAACAGGGGCGTGATAGAAGCTTCCAAGCAATATTGCCTTTAAAAGGAAAACCTTTAAATGTTGAAAAGAAACGCTTAAATCAAGTTTTAGAGAATGAAGAAATTAAAACAATAATTTCCGCTATTGGTGCTGGAATTGGAAACGATTTTAATATTCAAAATATTAAATACGATAAAGTTATTATTCTTGCCGATGCCGACCAAGATGGTGCGCACATAAGAGCAATTTTGTTAACCTTCTTTTATAGATATATGCGTAGTTTAATAACAGAAGGACATGTTTATATTGGCATTGCACCATTGTATAGAATTTACAAACGTAACTTTGAAAAATATGTGTATGATGAAGCGGATTTAAATAAAGTTATAAAAGAATGTGGAGTGGGATATCAAGTTCAAAGATATAAAGGTTTAGGTGAAATGAATAACGACCAACTTTGGGAAACAACTTTGGATCCATCAAATCGTGTGTTAGTTCAAGTTAGCATTGAAGATGCTGCAGAAGCTGAAATAATGGTAACAACTTTAATGGGAGATAATATTGAAGCAAGAAAAGCTTATATTACAGAAAACGCTAACTTTAACAAAGTTGACACAATGCTAGACAAAATAGGAGCATCAAATGAAAGAAGAAAGAAGTAGAAAAAAAACTAAGCAAGAAGAAGTTGAAGAATTAATTCGTCAAAATGCAAATAAAGTTATTGTTAAATCAGTTGAAAAAGTTTTGCACGAAAGTATGCTTCCATATAGTGAGTTTGTTATTCTTGATAGAGCACTTCCAAGAGTTGAAGATGGTTTAAAACCCGTTCAAAGAAGAGTTTTATATTCTATGTATGAATCTGGAAACACTCCAGATAAACCTTTAAGAAAAAGTGCAAACATAGTTGGTGCTTGTATGGGTGCATATCACCCTCACGGTGATTCTAGTATTTACGACACTTTAGTTAGAATGGCACAACCATTTAATATGGGTGAAATATTAATTGAAGGTCACGGAAACTTTGGTTCTGTTGATGGAGACTCTGCCGCAGCTATGCGTTATACAGAAAGTAGGTTATCTCCAATTGCTTTGGAAATGTTAAGAGATATTGAAAAAGACACAGTAACTTGGAGTTTAAACTATGATGATAGCAGACAAGAACCAGAAATGTTGCCGGGCAGATTTCCTAACTTGCTTGTTAATGGTGCAACAGGAATTGCAGTTGGTCTTGCAACAAACATACCAACACACAATTTAAAAGAAAGTTGCAATGCCGTTATTGCATATATTGATAATCCAAATATTGATATTGATAGTTTAATGAAAATAATTCCTGGTCCTGATTTTCCAACAGGTGGATACATTCTAAAAACAAGTGAATGTAAACAAGTGTTTGAAACAGGTAAAGGCAAAATTATAATGCGTGCAAAACTTAATGTTGAAATTTCTGATGACGGCAAGAAAAATATTGTTATCACTGAACTTCCATATCAAGTTAATAAAGCGGTTTTATTGCAACGTATTGCAAAATTAAGCGAAGATGATTCAAACGGACCTTTAAGTTATATTTACACTGTTGTTGATGAATCTGATAGAAGCGGTATGCGTGCAGTTATTAAACTTAAAAAAGATGCAAATGTTAACGCAATTCTTGCAAGCTTATATAAAAACACAGATTTGCAAAAAACATTTAATGCAAACATTGTTGCAATTGCGGATGGCAAACCAAAAGTTTTAAGTTTAAAAGATATTTTGGAATACTATGTTAAATTCCAAGAAAAAGTTATTTATAATAGAACAAAGTTTGATTTAGACACTTGCACAAGAAGAGCACATATTTTAGAAGGTTTGTTAATTGCAATTAATAATATTGATGAAGTTATTAAAATAATTAAAAAATCTAAATCAACAGCAGAAGCAAAAAGTTCACTTATTGAAAGATTTAATTTAAGTGAAATTCAAGCACAAGCAATTCTAGATATGAGGCTTGCAAAATTAACAAGTTTGGAAGTTGAAAAAATAATTGCAGAACTTGAAGAATTAAGAAAATTAATAGGTGAGTATCAATCTATTTTATCTTCTAACAAAAAGGTTAAACAAGTTATTAAAAAAGAGTTAACCGAAATCAGAAATAAATATGGATCTGAAAGAAAATGCGAGTTTATTGATGAAGAACTAGAATCAACAGAACAATTGGTTCAAGCAACTTTTGATAATGCTCAAATCAACTTAGTTTATAGTGCTGGTGGAACACTTAAGGCAATTCCTCAAAAAAGTTATAATTTAAGCACAAAAGAATTAAGCGTTAATCCTTCTGTTTTTGAAGTGCCGGTTATTTCTTTTGAAACAAACCAAAGTGCAACAGAACTTGTGTTCACAAATTTAGGTTATTGCCATAGGTTGCAACTTTCTAAATTAGAGTTAGCAAAATTTAAAGATAAAGGCACAATTCCAAGTGTATACATTAAAAATTTTGAAAAAGATGAAATTATAATAAAAATGTTAGAAATTGATGAAACTATTAACGCAACTTTAATTTTCACAACAAAACAAGGTATGTTAAAAGTAACAAACACAAGCGAATTTATTTCTAACAAACAAACAATTCAAGCAATAAAACTAAGAGAATATGATGAAGTTGTTAACGTTGAATATAATAATGAAAATTACAACATTGCAATGTTCACAAAGAATGGTATGGCGTTAATCACAACAAAAGATGATATAACACCAACTGCAAGAGTTGGCTTAGGTGTTAAAGGTATTGCTTTAAATGATGGTGATTATGTTATTGCATCATATTTAGTAAAACCTGGCGATGCTTATGCAATTATTCAAAACAATGGTTTTGCAAAAGTTATAAAACAAAATGAGTTAAGTATACTTGCAAGAAACAGAAAAGGAACAAGATATTTAGCTAATAAAAATGGCTTGCAAGCAACATTAGTAACAATTTTAGATAGACTAACTAATTATGTTGTTGTGGATAGCAACGATAAATTTGTTTATGTTGAATGCAAAAAACTTGCCTTAGATAATAGAAACGGCTTAGGCAAAAGCGTGTTACCAAGCAAAAAAGAAAATGCAATTAAAAATGCATATCCATATTGCATTAATTAGAAATATAAAAAAAACGGCATAAATGTGTGCCGTTTTTTTTATCATAATTTTAAAAAAAACTTAGTATAATTTAATGTATTTGTTTGTTATTTGTAATACAAAAAAATGTATAATATTATCATTTTTTCTAATTACTAATATTTTATATAATTCGACAAATATGTATAAAACAAGCCATTTTTTAATAACTGTTATGCTTTTAAATTTGGCCAATAAATTATATTATTAGGAGTGTAATATGAAGTTTTTAGTTGTTAAAAGTAAAACTATTAAAATTGCATTATTACTTATATGTGTTGCCATACTTTTATCTATTAGTTATAACGGCGCAACATCTGCAAGTGTGTTTTTTGGAACAGCTCCAAGAAAAGTTCCTATTTATTCTGTTGACACAACAAATAAACAAGTTGCAATAACATTTGATACTGCGTGGGGAGCAGATAAAACAGAAGGTGTTTTGAAAACATTAAAAGAATTTAATGTTAATGCAACATTTTTTATGGTTGGCTTTTGGGTTGAAAAATATCCAGAATTGGTTAAACAAATTAATGAACAAGGAATTGAAATTGGAACACACAGCAACACTCATCCAGATTTTGTAAAACTTTCAAAAGAAGATATGCGTTTAGAATTAGATTCTTCAATTGAAAAAATTGAAAAAATAACAAATAAAAAGGTTGAATTATTTAGAGCTCCATACGGAAGTTATAATAATACAATGTTGAATTTGTGCGATGAATTGAATTTAAAAACAATTCAATGGGATGTTGATACGCTTGATTGGAAAGGACTATCTGCAATGGAAATAACAAACAGGGTTATTAACAATGTTAAAAATGGTTCAATAATTTTGTGCCACAACAATTCGGACCACATATTAGACGCATTGCCTTTAATATTAGATAGACTTAATAAAATGGGCTATAAAGTAACAAGCGTTGGCGATTTAATTTATAAAGATAATTACCAAATAGATAATTTAGGAATACAACACAAAAAATAAATGTTCTAAAAAAATACAATATGGTTAATGGAGGAAAACATGAATTTTGAACATATGAACAATAATAAAGTAACTTTTTGCGGGGAAATAGTTGAATCTCCAAAATTTAGTCACGAACTTTATGGTGAAGGTTTTTACGAAGGATTAATTAAAATTAAAAGATTAAGTGAAACTTACGATTTAATTCCAATTACAATTAGCGAAAGATTAATGAATAAACACAATTTTGAAGTTGGAAGTGTTATTGCAGGAGTTGGTCAATTTAGAAGTTATAATAAAATTGAAAATGAAAAAAGCAGATTAATGTTAACAATTTTTATAAGGGAATTGGTTGAAACAAGTTTGGTACAAAATCCTAACGAAATTATTTTAACAGGTCATATTTGCAAGGAACCAATTTTTAGAACAACACCTTTCAAAAGAGAAATTTGTGATGTTTTACTTGCTGTTAACCGTAATTATAATAAAAGCGATTATTTGCCTTGTATTTGCTGGGGAAGAAATGCAAGATATTGCAAAGATTTGCAAATAGGAGATAAAATAACAATTCACGGAAGAATTCAAAGCCGTGAATATCAAAAGAGAATTGATGAAAATATTGTTGAAACAAAAACTGCATATGAAATTTCAATTAATAGAATTATTAACGAAAATAACAATTCAGAAAATATTTTTAATGCAGAAAAAATTGAGTTAAAAAAGGATATGTGGGCTTAAAAAAAATGAAGTGTAAACTTCATTTTTTTTAATTTTCAATATTGTTTTTCTTTTTTAATATTAAGTAGAATGCAACAATAATGCAGGTTATTAAAACAATTGCACTAATGATTAAAATTGAAACAATTAATAAGTTAGAGTTGTTGTTCATTTTTATATACTTTGTTTCAATATAGCCTTCTTTTAAATTGAAGTCTTTATCATAATAAGAAATTAATGTAAATTCTTCATTTTTATCGTAATTTTTAACGATTATTTTATAATCATCTGGCAATTTATCAATTTCATATTTATCTGCCAAATTTGAGTTATAAATGCTAACTTCTTTCAAAGCGCCAGCAGTGAAAATGTGAGCATTAGATTGAATTGTGTTTGTAATTGGCACTTCACTTTGCGCTAAGCAATCGCTTTTATTAACATAACCAATTTTATCATCGTCATATTTTATTGCAAAAAATTCTGATTTTTCCATGCTATCAATATTTTCACATATAACATAAATTGTTTCATTAATTGGAATTCTATTATTTAATATAAATGTTTTATTGTTTTGCTTTAGTAAAGTTGGGTATTTATAAACTTTAACATTAATGTTTATTGCAATATATTCAATTGGTTCTCGAGTTTCATAATTTTTAATGTTTAAATTATCAGTTTTAACGTAACAATCAACTAAAGAATTGTTTTCATTAATTAAAACATATGAATAACCATTATATAAACTATTTAAAACAATCACAACATCTTCAACATTCAATTCGTAACTTTTTCCTGTGTTATAAGGGAATTGGTATGCATAACCAAATTGTTTTATTTTTGCAGTTTGTTCAATATTTGTTTTTGCATTTAAACTATATATATCTTCTGGGTGAGTGTATGAGTTCATACCATCATAAAAATCATTGTTTTTAACAATAATTAATTTGCTATCAACCTCATCAAAAGCAACAAATTTATCTTCTGATTTTATTATTGAAAAATGTGTTATTTTGTTGCTATTTTTAAAAGTGTATTTTAAAGCATTTTCTGTTTCATAGTTGTTTGAGTTTTGTAATTTAACAATCTCGTTATTATCTGTTAATAAATAAACGTTATTAAAATAATCATAAGAAATTTCTAAAACATTTGAAGCTAAATTAATCTCTTTAACTGTGTCTTGTTTTGTATCAACAAATAATAGTGTGTTATCAATTAATAAAACTAAATTTTCATTGTTTAAAAGAGCAACGTCTTTAACGTTAGAAATATTGTAAGAATTTAATGAGTGTAATAAAATTTTGTTAAATGTTAAAGTGCTATTATTCCATTTTGTTATAGCAGGAGATGTTTCGTTTGTATCTATTGCATAAACATCATCGTTATAACTAATTGCAAATAATATATTTTTGCTGAATGTTGTTTTGTTGCTGCCATCTGTGAAATATTGATTAGAAATTCTTATTAAATCACCATTATTATTAAAAACTGAAATTCCTAAATCACTTGAAATAAATATATTTTTGTTGCTATTTATTCCAATTGAATTTGATGTTGTTGTTAAAAATTTAATGTTTTGTTCGTTGTTTATTTGAGAAATTTCTTCATTTTTAACAATTTGCAATCTTTTGTTTCCTAAATCAGAAATATAAATTTCATTTTCTGTTTGAGCGTGAATTTTTGAAACATTGTAAAATCTGCCTAAATCATAACCAGATGAGGCAAACAATGTTTCTTTTTTTGTTGATTTATCAAAGAAGTAATCATCAGGTCCTTCTTTATATTCAAATTTTTGTATACATTTTGAATTTGAATCTAAAACATATATTTCATTGTTGTAAATTTCAAAATCTGTGAATTGTGTAACTGTTCCTGTTTCAAATGTTGGAGTAGTGTGTGCATAGTTTTTGTTGTTACAAATAACTGTTAAAGCATTTTCAATTTCATCTTGAATGCTATAAGCTCTAAAATAAGAATCTTTGCTTGAAACAAACATTATGTTTTTATTATTAATAACATTGGTTGTCATTTTTGTGATTAGTGGCGCATCAATATCTATAACTTTATAGTTGTATCTATTGTTAATCTCAATTCTAGTTAGGGTGTTTTGAGATGAAGTGTATTGTAAAACATAAAGATAATTTTTATCAATTGTTATTTTTTTACTTTTACCTGGTTCATCTATAATTTCGCAATTTTCCAAATTTATTTCGTTAGTGTCTTTAATAGATAAATTATTATCAGATAAAACTAATGTTGTTATTTGAACTTTGTTATCATTTTCATATGCTAACATAAGTTCATCGCCATAATCTTTTATTTCATAAATTTTTGCAATAAATTCATTTTGTAAATTAACTTTTGTTAAATCTGAATTATAAATTTTTATGTAGTTATCTTCAAGCAAGAATAGGTGATTTTTAGTTGCTGTTAAACTTGAAGGATTTGTTAATGAAATAACTCTTTCTTCCTTTGTTTCATTAAAAGTGTATAATCCATCAGTTTTTAAATAATATATTTTATCGTTTAAAACTGCAAAATCAGAAACTCCTTCCAAATTTAAATAAGCGTTATTGTTTAAACTTATTGTTTTTTCATAATTTTTAGGTTGTTCATTATTTATTGCTTGCACCTTAAAACAAGAAAAATATGCTAAAAGGAATGTAGCACAAATTGATAATATAAAACCATATAATACCAAACTAATTTTATTTTTCATTTCTCAAATTTATCCTAAAGTTTATTTTAATAAATTATATCAAAATAATTTTTGTATAACAAATTTAAATCAATAATTAACTGAAATTTTTAATTTTATAATTTTGGAAATTTATGGCATATAATTTGATTTATAGACAAACTGTTGTACAGAAATGTAGTCTATAATCAAACAAACGTTCGATAAAATATTTAAAATTATATCATTTTCGACATTTTTTTACAAAAATATACATTTTTTACAAAATTGTGTCATAATGTTTTGATTTTTGAAAAATGCTACTTTATAATGTGTAAAAGTTTGTGCGAAAATGATATGGGAAGGAGAAAGAATGGAAATGAAAAATTGGGCAAAAACATTTTTAGGAGCGTATAGATGTTTGGAAACGATTTCAAACGCAATTGATGATTTAGTTAAAAAAGAAAGTATTAATTCTGGATTTTATAATTCATCAACAAACACTTTAGAGCAATTTAACAAAATATCAAAATTAACAGAAAGAAAAATAAAAATTATTAATATTAAAGTTTTGGTTGAATATGCGCTTGCTAATTTAAAAAATTCAGAAACAAGGCTTTTAACTTTGTTTTATATAGATGAAGTAAAATCAAAAGATATTGCTTTAAAATTGGGGATTAGTAATAGAACTTTTTTTAGGAAAAAGAATGAGGCACTTTCACATTTTTCAACAAAATTAATTGAAAAGGGTTATAACTTAAACAGAATATTGGAATTAGTTGATGGTGAAAATTGGTTGCAAGTTGCATATAAACAAAATTTGCAAAAAGATTCAGATGATTTATTTAATTTGCAAAGATTAAAATTAATTAACTATGCAATAAAAGAAATTAAAAAAAATAAATTTGCGTATTTATAAATTTTCATCGTAAAAATTGTTAGAATCAACAATTTGAATGTTTTCTTTTGGGTTAACTTTAACTTTTTTAAAATTATTATTAGGTTTATACATTAAATATAAAATAATAACAGCAGGTATTAAAGTTAAAAAAATAATTAATAAGCAGTTAAAATTGCTTAACGGATTAAAAGTTTTTGTGAAAGTGTTATATAAATTTGTTACTTTTTCAGTGTTTGGATAAATTGCGTTTAAGTTTGTTGTGTATTTTGAATATATATAACCAATAGTATCGTTATATTTAGCTAAATACCAAACATTACCACCAAAATCAACAACTTCTTCGCCAAAAATTTTTCCTAAATATGTTAACGATTTTGTGCCTTTGTTTATTGTGATAATAATATTTGTGTTTATAACTTCTGGTGATGATCTTAAATAACAATTATTTAAATCATAAACATCAAATTTTATATTTGTTGGAAATGGAACCATTGGTGTTTCATTAACAAGTTCAACATCGGAACAAGAAACATAGCCAACTAAATCTAAATAATTAACCTTATAACAAATCTCGTTTGTTTTACTTAAAATTTCAACGAAGTATGTTTTTTCAAGTAAACAAATAACATTATTATTTCCATTAGATAATTCTGCACTTTTATATAGATAAGTGTTAGAATTTTTTATTTGCGCATAAATTTTGTCGCTTGCATTAACTTTATCAAAATTAAAATTAACTAAAAGCACATTAAAAATTAAAACAAACAAAAATGCAGTTGTGTAAAAAATTTTTTTCATAAAAAACTCTCTTAAACTTTTCTTTAATTATAATATTATATTTTGTTTAATTGTATTAAAAATTTTGCCTAATTTTTTATAGTTTTATACATATTTTAATAACTTTGTTAAAAGGAAAATTAAATGAAAAAAAATAATAAAAAAAATATTTTAATGCGTTTGAACAATGTTTGTAGTGAATTGGTAAATAGAAAAAAGAACGATTTTTTAAGTTATTATAACACCGGCAAAGTTGTTCACTTAAAACAATTAGAGTTTCATAAATGCACTGCAAAAAACAGATGGGTTTTTGGTGGAAACAGAAGTGGTAAAACAGAGTGTGGCGCAGTTGAAACTGTGTGGTTGGCACGAGGAATACATCCGTATAAACAAAATAAGAAAAATGTTAGTTGTTGGGTTGTTAGTTTGTCAACACAAGTTCAAAGGGATGTTGCTCAAAGTAAAGTTCTGCATTATTTAAAAAAAGAGTGGATAGAAGAAATTGTTATGTTGCAAGGCAAAAAGGGCTCTCCAGAACTTGGTATTATTGATTATATAACAATTAAAAATGTATTTGGTGGCACAAGCAGAATTGGTTTTAAAAGTTGTGACCAAGGAAGAGAAAAATTTCAGGGCACGAGCTTAGATTTTGTTTGGTTTGATGAAGAACCACCATATGATATTTATTTAGAATGCAAAATGAGAGTTATTGATAAGTGCGGCGAAATTTTTGGAACAATGACTCCGCTAAAAGGTTTAACGTGGGTTTACAACGAAATATACCTTAACAAATTTAAGGATAAAAATGTTTGGCATATTCATATGAATTGGTACGATAACCCATATTTAAATAAAACTGAAATAGAAGATTTAGAACATTCATTATCAAAGGAGGAGCTTGATGCAAGATGTTATGGTTTATTTTCTGCTAATGGTGGTGTTGTTTATACTGAATTTGATGAAAATGTGAATGTTATAAAACCTTTTAATGTTCCATTAGAGTGGTATGACAAAATTAGCGTTGACCCAGGATTGAATAATCCATTATCAGCACATTGGTATGCTTGTGATTATGATGGAAACGTTTACGTTATTGCAGAACATTTTGAAGCACATAAAGATATTGAATATCACGCAAACAAAATTATTTCAATTTGCAAACGTTTAAATTGGCCAAGTGGTTTTGGTGGTAAATATGAAATTTTAATAGATAGTGCTGCCAATCAAAAAACTTTAGCAAGCACAAAAAGTGTTACAGAATTATTTTATGATTATGGTATTTATGCTAACCCCAATGTAAATAAAAACTTGTTTGCAGGTATTAATAGAGTGAAAAGTTATTTAAAAAATGCAAAAGGTGTTACTAAATTATTTATATTTAACACGTGCGTAAATTTGATTGAGGAAATTAAAACATATTATTGGGGAGAAAACGATGTGCCTGTTAAAAAAGATGATCATGCACTAGATGAATTAAGATACTATATAATGTCTAAACCTGAATTTGCCAAAGTGGAAGAAGTTAAAACAATTATTCAAAAAGATAAAGAAAAAAGAATAAGGAAATTAAAATATAGTAAAAAATATATTTAAGTTTTTGTCACATATTGTTGAATTATTGTTTTTATATATAATATTATTGTCACAAAGGTGATATAAAATGGTAAATAAAAACATATTAAAAACCAAAAAGGTTAAAATTGAAAATACCGAAGCGGATGAAAAAAACTTAATAAATGTTTTAATGAAAAAGGCTGTTGGATATTCCGTAACAGAAACACAAGAGGAATATAGCGTGGTTGATAATAATCTAGAATTAACAAAAAGAAAAGTTAGCACAAAATATTATCCGCCAGATTTTTCAGCAATTTCTATGTTATTAGAAAAGTTAAATTTAGAAGAAACTTGCATTGATAATATGAGTACGGAAGAATTGGAAACCGAAAAAAACAGACTGTTAAATTTGTTAAAAAAATACGAGGAGTAATTTATGAGAGTTATAAAAAAACAAAAAAATATGGTATGTAATAATCCAAATTGTAAAAATAAAGTTGAAATTGAAATTAATATTGGTGAAAACCAATATGAAGATAATTTATTTATTTGCAAAGATTGTGCGAAACAATTAGTTAAAGAAATTAATAAAAATTTAAAATAAAAAAGTAGGTGCATATGAAAAATAACAAAACAATATTAAAGTTCAAGTTAAATAAAAATAATAAAGATAACTTAGATGAAGAGTTAGTTAATAGTGTTATTGAAGATTTTAAAGAAAGACAACAAAAAAGAAAAAGTTTTGAAACAAGTTGGAAACTTAATTTAAATTTTGTTGTTGGGAATCAATATTGTGGAATTAATGGAAATAATGATGTTGTAAATTATGACAAACAATTCTATTGGCAGGAAAAAGAAGTTTATAACCATATTGCTCCACTAATTGAATTAAGATTAAGTAAATTATCACGTGTTAGACCAACAATGGCTGTAGTTCCTTTTTCAGATGATGAAAATGATGTTGAATGTGCAAAAATTAGTAAAAATATTTTAAAGGCAACTAGTTACAAATTGAACTTAAGCAAAATTATCTCACAAGCAACTGAGTGGAGTGAAATTTGCGGAACATCTTTTTATAAAATTTTTTGGAATTCTAAAGCAGGAAGTGTTGTTGGAAAAACTGAAGATGGTGAAAATATTTATGAAGGAGATATTGATATTTCCGTTGTTAATCCTTTTGAAATTTTTCCAGATAGTAATAGTTACGAAAATGTTCAAGATTGTGAAAGTATAATACACGCAAAATGTTATTCTGTTAGCGATATTAAAAGCATTTGGGGAGTTGATGTTGAAGGCGAAGAGTTAGATATATTTACTTTTGAAAACACAAATTCTGTTGGTGGTTTGGGCTATTCAACAACTGCAAAAACTGCAAGTAGTCAAGTTAAAAAAGATACTGCAATAGTTTTAGAAAAATATGTTAAACCAACGTGTGAATTTCCAAACGGAAGGCTGATAATTGTTGCTGGAAATAAACTTGTGTTTAATGGTGAATTGCCATTTAATAATTTAGAAAATGAACAAAGGGGCTATCCTTTTATTAAGCAATGTAGCATTTTTGTTCCAAGTTGTTTTTGGGGAAACAGTGTTGTTGAAAGGTGTATTCCAATTCAAAGAGCATATAACGCAGTTAAAAACCGAAAACATGAATTCTTAAACAGATTATCAATGGGTGTTTTAGCCGTTGAAGATGGTTCAGTTGACACTGAAAATTTAGAAGAAGAAGGTTTATCTCCTGGCAAAGTGTTAATATACAGACAAGGTAGTAATATTCCAAAAGAAATTTCTAGTGGCAGTGTTCCTATGGATTTTACTTATGAAGAAGAAAGATTATTAAATGAATTTATAACAACAACCGGTGTTAACGATTTGCTTAACAACACAACAAGTAATTCTAACATTAGTGGTGTTGCATTACAATTATTAATTGAACAAGATGAAGCAAGATTGTTAAGTTCAGCCGAAGAAATTAGAGAAAGTGTTAAAGAACTTTCTAAACATATTTTAAGATTGTTTAAACAATTTGCAATTGCTTCACACGCATCAAAACTAATTGGAGAAAATGGAAGTGTTGAAATGTTTTATTGGTCCAATGCGGATATAACAAGTGATGAAGTTATATTTGAAACTGAAAATGAACTTAATGAAAGTTTGGCTCAGAAAAGAAGTATGATTTTTGAAATTTTAAATTCTGGATTGTTGCACGATGAAAATGGGAAATTAAGCAACTCAATGCGCTACAAAGTTTTAGAACAATTAGGCTTTGGCGTTTGGGATAATTCGCAAGATTTAAAAGCTTTGCAAAATAAAAAAGCAATAAAAGAAAACTTTAAATTATTAGAGAAAAAATCAATAGATATTCCTAATGAAATTGATGATCATGACGTGCATATTCAAGCACACACTTGTTTTATGTTGGGTGAAGAATTTGAAAAGGCAAAAGTTAAAAATTCAATTATAGAACAAATTATGATTAATCATATTAAAGAACATAAAAATTTAAAACTAATTGCTACTGCTGAAAATCAAGTTGAAGTATAAAAGTTGGGGGAAATGTTAATTTATGCAAGAAAACAATATTATTGGAGAACAACCTAAAATTGATTCTAGCCAAGTTGCGGAGGCAAATAATATAGATTTAGCGGGTGAAAAAGAACAATCAGGCTCTCCATTTGGTAAATTTAAAAATGCAGAATCGTTATTTGAGGCTTATAATAATTTGCAAAGTGAATTTACTAGAAAATGCCAAAAAGTTAAAGAATTAGAATTAAAATTGAACGATAATTTATCTGTTAACAGTGATTTAACTGAAAATATAAGTGAAAATATAGTTAAAAATATTAAAAATAACAATGAAAATAGTGTTGATGAAAATTTGTACAAAAATAACACTGAGAATCAGGAAACAGATAAACCGCAATATTTAAATTCAGATTGGCAAACTAATGTGGCAGAATTTATAAAAAACAATCCAGATGCAAAACAATTTGCAAAAGAAATTTCAGATGTTTTAATAAATAATAAGGAAATAGCAAATTTAAAAAATGCTTTAGATATTTCTTATGCAATGGTTTTAAGCAAAAAGTACAAGCCGGCAGAAGTGCTTTTAAATGATGAAGATTTTATAAATTCACAAATTCTATCTAATGAAAATTTAAAGAATAAAATAATTAGTAATTACATAAAACAAGTCTCACAACAAAAAGTTCCACCTATTATTTCAAAAACTAGTGGTTCTTACTTTGGATTACAAAAAAATATTCCTAAAAGTTTAGAAGACGCTAAAAAACAGGCGGAACAATTATTTACTAAACTATGAGGTATAAAAAATGGTTACTTTAAAAACAGCAGAAAATGCATTAAAAGATGTATATTTGGGTGTTGTTGCAAACCAATTGAATGATAACGCAAACCCACTTTTATCAAAAATTAAACAATCAACATCTGATGTTTGGGGTAAAGAAATTAGAAAGATGGCTCCATATGGATTAAATGGTGGTGTTGGTGCTGGTTCAGAAAATGGTGCTTTACCAAAGTCTGGAGAAAATAATTATGTTCAATTTGTAACAACATTAAAAAACTTATTTGGAACAATTGAAATTACAGATAAAGCAATAAGAGCAAGTGAACACAATTCTGGTGCGTTTGTTAACTTACTAAATGCAGAAATGGAAGGATTAATTAAGGCAAGTTCTTTTAACTTGGGTCGTATGTTATATGGCGATGGAACTGGTTTATTGTGTTCTATTTCTGAATGCAATGTTGGTCAAAAATATTTCACTGTTGATTCAACAAGAAACTTAATGGAAGGCATGATTGTTGATATGGTCGAAGTGGATGGCATAACAAAAGATGAAGAATTTTTAGGTAGAAGAATTACAGCTATTGATAGAACAACAAAAACTGTTTATGTTGATAGGGCTTATAATTCAGAATTATTGCCAGATGATAAACTATGTATTCAAAATAGTAATTTAAAAGAAATAACAGGTCTTGGAGCTATATTTGGAGATTCAATTAGTTTATATGGTGTTAATAGGGCTCAAAATCCTTGGTTAAAACCATATTCTAAAACTTCTATTGGAGAAATTAATGATATTGTTATTCAAGAAGCGATTGATTCTTTAGAAGAAGTTTGCGGAAGCAATATTGACTTTATAACTTGTTCAAGTGCAGTTAAAAGAATGTATCAAAAATATCTTGGAGAGTATAGAAGAAATGTTGACGTTCTTGAGTTAAAAGGTGGCTATAAAGCAATATCATACAACGGAATACCATTAATTTCAGATAGATTTGTTGAAGAAGATACTATGTATTTATTAAATACTAAAGATTTCACAATTCATCAATTATGTGATTGGCAATGGCTTGAAGGTGATGATGGAAGAGTTATTAAACAAACTCAAGGTTATCCAACTTACACAGCAACTCTTGTAAAATATTGCGATTTAATTTGCGACAGACCAAACGGACAAGCAAAACTTTCTGGAATAACACAAGGTGCTTAATGTTATTTATTTACAACAAATAATGATATATTGTCATAAAGTATAATATAAATATCAATTGCGAGCACTTTTGTGTTCGCAATTTTATTTTTAAAAGGTGGCAATTATAAATGAAAATAATTAAAAAAGATGTTTTTAATATTGCAAAAAGATTACGAAATATAAATAAAAACTATGTGATTGTTTTTAATGAAAAATTAAAGAAATATGAAATAAGATTTAAAAACAGTTTTGATAATTTTGTTTTACATATTCCCAATAATGAGTTAAACAAATTGGTTATTGATTATGTTTTTAAAACAAGCAACATTGATGAAGTTATAAATGAAATTGAAAAAAATAATAATGATATGGAAAATTCATTTAATGCAAAAATTAAAGATGAATCAACTTATAAGTTAAAAGAAATACATAAATATGCAAACAGTGGTTCAAAAGAATTTATTGGTGGATTTAAAACAAATTGGATATAAGGAGGTAGAATGGAAGTTATTTCAATTATAAAATTAGTTGCAACTTATTTACAATTGGATGATTTATTAAATGATGTATTATTAGGTGGTTCAAACGAAACAAATGAAGAAAATCAAAAAGAAATAAACTTATTAGTTTCTTGTGTTAACCTTTGTAATAATATTGTTGCAACAGACTATATACCATTAACTAGAACTTCGGTTATTAATAATAGTAACGGAATAATACCTATTGATTCTGTTGACAATGGTAACAAAACAATTTATGAAATATTAAATGTTAAAAACAAATTTGATGAATCACAGGTTTTTAAAATTGTTGGAAATGATATTAAAACTGTTAAAGGATTTATTCAAATAAATTATTCTTATTTTCCAGATAGTGTTGAATTAGATTCTATAATTAGTTGTTACTTAACAAAACTAACAGATAGAATATTTGCTTATGGTGTTGCTTGTGAATATTGTTTTATTAAAGGAATGTATGATGATGCTAGTATGTGGGATGCAAGATTTAAAGATTCAATGAAAACAATATGCAGACCAAAGAAAAATATAACTATTCCTGCAAGGAGTTGGAATAAATGATTTTAAACAATAACCTAATAAAAACAAAATCTATTAATTACAACAAGGTTAGTTATGCAACTTTTGAATATGGATTAAACACTGATTATGACGAAAACTTAACACCAATTAAATATTCACGAAACACATATAATTTTAATTTTAGTTCTGGCTCTTTAAAAACAGGATTGGGAATTGAACCACTTAAAATTTATATAAATCCAAGATTAAACGATGAAGAGCGTGAATTTAGAATGCCAGACTCTGATGTTTTAGGAATTTGGATGTTGAAAGATAAATTTGGAAATATTGAAAATTTTTATAATATATTAGCAATTTATTGTTCTGATAAATATGTAAAATATGCAATTATGTATGCTAATACTGTTGGCTTTGCTGAAACAGGTTTAAAATGTCAAACTTTACCAAATGTTAGTAATTATTTTTTAAATGGAAAAAATGTTTTAATTTTTACTTCGTCAGAAGATCCTATGTATATTTTTGCTGCAGATTTTAACGACATTCAAATTATTTATGATGCTCCAAACATTACAAATATGTGTGTGCATAGCGAAAGATTATTTGCCACAGTTGAACTTGAAAATGATGTTAGAAATGAAGTTTGGTTTTCTGATGATTTGGACCCAACGAATTGGAATGTTAGTTCAACAGAAGCTGGTTTTATTAAAATGGTTGATGAAAGGGGAAGTTTAAACACAGTTATTTCTTTTAATAATTATATCTATATTTTTAGAGATTACGGAATTACAAGATTAACCGCATATGGAGAACAATCGGAGTTTAATTTAAGCCATATATATTTAACAAGCTCTAAAATTATATCTAAAACAGTTACGGTTTGTGGCGATAGAATTATGTTTGCCACTAAAGATGAAATATTTGCATTTGATGGGTTAAATGTTAGCAGTGTTAATTTAAAAATTAAAAATATGCTTAATGTTAATGATAACAGTGTTGGTGCTTTTCATAATGGTAAATATTATCTTGCAACAAAATTGAATTTTAACGATGATGAAAAGATTGGTTGTGAAAATGAAGAAAATTTTATTAATAATGCATTATTAGAATATGATATAAAAACGGGTAATATTGAAATTTTAAGAGGAGTTGATATTTGTAATTTAAATGCAATTAATGACGAGTTTGTTTCAAAACTTGCAATTTGTATTAAAAGAGATGGGAAGTATGTTTTGGGACAATTAACCCATTCAGGAACTGTTTTTGGCGAACCAACAACAAAAATGTGGAAGTCTCCGTTAAGTGATTTTGGTTATCCTAATTTAACAAAAATAGTTAAGGAAGTTTATGTTAAAACTAGTGCAGATTTTGAATTAATAATAGAAACAGAAAAAAGTGTAAAAAGCATACCTGTTAAAGCTAAAAAGGGTGTAACAAAAATAAAAACTTTTGTTAAAGGCGAACTAATTGCGTTAAGTTTTAAGTCGGATAAAGCAGAAATTCAAATTTCCGACCCACAGGTGGTGGTTGGTTTATGTTAAATGAAAACAATAATAAAGTTTTATTTAGCAATAATTTAGATATTGAAACAATAAAACTAAAATTATCTAATTCAAATATATCAGAAAAAATGCTATCATTTTCCAATATTAACTTAAAAACAAATGAAGAATACTGTGTGAATTTTGAAGCAATAAAAAATTCAAGAATAATTGTTTCGTTAAACTTTCTTAAAAGTGAAGAAGCTTTAAATGCTGTTATTTCAATAAAATTTAACGATATGGAAGTTTGCAATTTAAAAAATCTTGTGCTTGGTGAAAATGCATATGAAGAAAAATTATTTTTAATTTGCAAAGATTTATATAACAAAATAAGCGTTGTTTCAAGTGTTGATTGCGAAATGAAACTTGAAATTTTGGGCTTTATTAATTCAATTGAAAATAACAAATTCTTAATTGTTAAAAATAACGCAGTTCCTTTAGTTTTAACAGTTTTAAATAATGTTTTTTCTAGTTTTCAATCGGATACAATAGATAATTTATTATTAAATTATTCGGTTGGTAAAAATAACGCAAACTTTACATTTAACAATGCAGTTTCTTATGGGTATATCTTTAACAAAAATAATGATAAGTTTGAATTTAATAATTTTTATTATTTAACAAAAAATCAAGCAGGTTACACAGTACATAATAATAACACTAGCTTTTTTATTCATACAGGTTTTGTTTATGATAAAGTTGTTTTATTAAACGTAAACTATGAAAATTTTTCATATTTAGCAATTTTCGTTGATGAAAATAATAACGTGAAATATTGTTTTACTAGTGAAACTGCTGGTGTTGATGATGTTTTAAAAGGCGATTTAAAATTTAAAAACAATTTTGGAAAAATTATAAATTTTGTTCCAATATTATATGAAACATTTAATGAAAAATATTTATATGTTTCTTTTACTAATCAAAATAAAGAACTTCATTATTTTAAAATAAATATTGAGGATATTATAGAAAACGAACCAATTAGTACTGCCTATGTAGATAAAGCAGATTATTTCAATATAACTTTTTCTAATAGCAATATGATAATTTTTGCAACCAAAAATAACTATGTTAAAAAAATTGTTATAGATAACTTTACTAAAACAAAAACCGAAATTAAAACATATTACAATATGCAATATGGAATTTCGTTTTTTGGAGAAGATTTATTGGTGAACAAAAATTCTTTAATAAAGGTAAATTAATGCTTTTAAAAGAATTAAAAAAATATTTTTATAAAATTAATAGATTATTATATAACAATGGAGGAAATGAAGTGTATCAATTTACAATGCCAAAAGAAGTTACAGCAAGTGTTAAAAAACTAACTGCAACAAATAAAAATACAAATTCAGTTGAAGATTTTCTTAAAGAAATTGAAAAAGTAAATAATAAATATAAACCATATTCAGATGAAATAACAACCCCAGAAAAAGTCGATTTTGAAAAATTAACTTTTGAAAATAAAACGGATGATGAAATAAAACAAGAGTCTGAAAGTAGTCTTGCAAGCTACAAAAATCAAAACATTAATAATATAAACGATGAGTATTTAGAAAAAGAAAATACATTAAAAAATAGCATTGAACCTTTAAGAAAAAGTGCTCAGGAAGAAACACAAAACTTAAAAGAACTATATAACACAGCAAGAGAAAACACAAACAATGAAGCAATAAAAAGAGGAATTGCTCATTCTTCAATTGTTTTTAATCAAATTAACGCTTTTAATGAACAAGAACTTGAAGATTATAAAAAAATTGATGAAGAACTAACAAATAAAATAAATGCAATAAATTTTGAATTAAGCGCTTTAGATAGTCAAAAAGAAGAGGCTTTAAATAATTTTAACATTGAATATGCAACAAAATTAAACGATAAAATAACAGAACTTAAAAATCAACTAAAAGAAGAAGAAAAAGAAGTTATCAAATATAACAACGAAATTGCGGCAAAAGAACAACAGTTTAATAACGACATTGCTGAATTTATTGAAAACGCAAAAAATGATAATTTCGACAAAGAAAAATATTTAATGGAATTGCAATCAAAATATGGAGTTAATGTTATTAACAACTTAAAAAGCCAAGATATTGAAAATGTTGCAACAACTTATTTTGCAGGCTTAACAAAAGATGAAGTTAAAGTTTTGTTAGAAAATGAACAAGTTCAAACTGCCTTAGGTAATTCATTAGTTGAAAGATTAAAGAAAAAATATGAGTAATTATGTGGAATAAAATTGTAGATTTAGCAATTAATAACGGATTATGGGCAGTTTTGTTTTTAATTTTATTAATTTATGAATTAAGAGATAGCAGAAAAAGGGAAGTTAAATATCAACAAACAATAGAAAAACTTTCCAGCAATTTTGATATTTTAAAAGATGTTAATGAAAATGTTAAAACAATTAAAGAAAAAGTTGTAAATAAATCAACAGAATTAAGTTCATCAAAAATTAAATTGGTTGCTAAAAAATCTAAAAAACAAGATGAAGATTTTAAAAGAGAGGCATAATATGTTTAATTTAAAAAACAAAGTAAAAAATTATGGATTTTGGATGAGTTTAACCGGTGCAGTTATTTTAATGCTTCAAACAATTGGTAATTATTGCGGTTTTAGTATAAATTCAGTTGCAATTGAAAGCATAATCACAAGTATTTGTGGTGTTTTAGTTGTGCTTGGAATAATAAGTAATCCAGAAAAAGGTTATGGGTTTAGTGATAATGTTAATTCTGATTCAACAGATGATGCTAATGAGAATTTAGAAATAACAGATGAAGAAATAAATTCAAACAATGAAGAAAATAATAAAAAATAAACTTAATAATCTTTGTTTTATGAGGCGAAAATTTCGCCTCTTTTTTAGTAATAAACACAAAATTTAATTTGATAACTAAAACAAATATTGTATAATGAATGCGTATAACGTTTAAAAATATATAGGTGGTTATATGATATACAAAAATTCGTTTAAAATTTTAATTTCAAAATTTAATGTAGTGTGGAAAGTTTTATTGCATTTAATAATTGCAGGACTATTAACAACAGGCTTTTGTTTGCTTTCTGCAATGCCAATAATTAATGTATTAAAAGCAGAAAACTTTTCTGATAGTTTTATTGATATTAAAAACAGCATTTTTCCTGTGTTTGATATTAATGGAATTGTTAACGGAATAACAAACTCAATTGATTTGTTTTTCACAATTATTGCAAATAATTTTAGTCATTTATTTATTTTTATAATTTTGTTTTTTATATCTTTGTTTGTTTTAGGCGGATTTTTTGTTGGATTATATAGAGTTGCAACAAGTAATGTTTTGTATAGATTTATGACAAGCAACACTAGTGTTGGATATAATGCAAGTTTTGTTAGCACATTAAAAACAAATTTAAAGTTTGAATTAATGGCTGGTGTTACAATTTTACCTTTTAATTTAGTTATTGCACTATTAGTTTATTACACATTAAAACTTATAACAGTTGGTGGAATTGTTGCAATCACAACTCCTTTTATATTTATGTTTGTTATAATAATTTTAAATTCACTTAAATTAACAATATTTAGCGGATGGATTCCTTCAATGCTTGCAAATAATAATAGTGTGATAAGTGGGTTGAAAAATGGTTTTAAATCAATAAATAGAAATTTTGGAAAAGTGTTTTCAAACGCATTAAGTATGGTTATAACAATTTTAGTTGTTAACTTGTTTGTTGCTGTTTTCACTTTTGGTGTTGGTTTGTTTGTTTCAATTCCTGCTTCATATTTGGTTATTATGATTTTCAATATGGTTTCTTATTTTGAAAATCAGGGCATTAGTTATTATGTTGAAAGCAAAAATGTTGTAATTCCAAAAAAGATGGAAGAAACAGAAGATATAAGAAAAATTAAGTATATTGTATAAAAACTATTTTAATTTTATTAATATTGTGATATAATTCATTATTATAAAATTTATTTGTTAATTTTTAAGTAAATAATTATATAAATTTAATTATTGCAAACTATTAAGTTTGTTTAAATAAAACATAAAACTAAATATAAAAAACAAAAGCAAATTTAAGTTAATTCAATATTAACTTTAGTTTTATTTTGCATATTTTTGTTATGTTTTTTTGTTGCTTAAATTTAGCAATAATAATGTTAATTAAAATATAAAGGAGAAAAAAAATGAATAAACCACAACAAAGACAAAATTTTAAAATATCATTTATTGGTGGTGTGGGTGAAATTGGTAAAAATATGATGGCCTTAGAATATGGCAATGATATTGTTATTATTGATGCTGGCTTAACTTTTCCAACAGATGATATGCCAGGTGTTGATATTGTTATTCCAGATATCACATATATTTTACAAAACAAAGATAAAATAAGAGGAATAGTTTTAACCCACGGACACGAAGACCATATTGGAGCACTTCCTTATTTATTAAGCGAAATTCACGTTCCTGTTTATGGTAGCAGACTAACTTTAGCGTTAGTTGAAAACAAATTAAAAGAACATAAAAAAGTTAAAATGAAAGGCATTTCAGTAAAGCCAAGATCTATTATAAAATTGGGTTGCTTTACAATTGAATTTTTAAAAGTTTCCCACTCAATTCAAGGTGCGTTTGCTTTAGCAATAACAACACCTGTTGGTGTTTATATGCACACAGGCGATTTTAAATTTGATTTAACACCAATTGATAATGATGGAATTGACTTAATAAGACTTTCAGAAATCGCTAAAAAAGGCGTGTTGCTATTAACTGCAGATAGTACAAATGCAGAATGCAAAGGCTTTTCTATGAGTGAAAAGAAGGTTGGCGAAACATTAAATAACATATTTGTTCAAAACAAAACAAAACGTATTATTGTTGCAACTTTTGCAAGTAATATCCATAGATTACAACAAATTTTAGACGTTGCTGAAAAGAACGGAAGAAAAGTTGTTTTCACAGGAAGAAGTATGTTGAATGTTGCAGAAACAGCTAGCAAAATTGGCGAGTTAAAATTAAACAAAAATAATATTGTTGATGTGACTTATGTAGATAAATATGCGGATAATGAATTGTGCATTATAACAACAGGAACTCAAGGTGAACCTAATAGTGCATTAACAAGAATGGCAACAGGTAAATTCCCTAAAATTGAAATAAGTGAAAATGATTTAGTTGTTTTCTCATCTTCTTCAATTCCAGGAAATGAAAAATCAATAAATAATTTAATTAATGATTTATATAAATGCGGAGCAGATATAATTTATGAATCACTTGCAGCAGTTCATGCTTCAGGTCACGCTTCACAAGAAGAATTAAAAATTCTTCACTATTTAATAAAACCAAAATTCTTTATGCCTTGCCATGGTGAATATAGACAACAAAGAGCTCATAAACTTTTAGCACAAGAATTGGGTATGGAAGCAAGAAACATTTTAATTCCAGAAAATGGCGACCAAATAGCTGTTGGTAAAAACTTTATTAAAAAGATTGGAACAATACCATTTGGAACAAGATTGATAGATGGTTTTGGTATGAGCGACGTTGGTTCTATTGTTTTAAGAGATAGAGTTCAATTAAGCGAAGAAGGTTTGTGTGTTGTTGTTATATCTGTATCAAAAGAAACAGGTGTTTTAACTTCAAAACCAGATATTATTTCAAGAGGTTTTATTTATTCAAAAGGCAATGAAAATTTCTTAGAAGAAGCTAAAGATGTTGTTATTAATGCAATAACATCTGCAGACTTTAAAACTCAAGATTGGATAACAATTAAAAACCAAATTAAAAAAGTTTTAACTGCACATTTTTACAGAAAGTTTAAAAGCAAACCTTTAGTTCTTCCAATTATTCTTGAAACTAAGTAAGGTATAAAATGGATTATATTAAAACTAACGAAGATATTTTAAAAGAAACAGAAGAACTTAACTTTATTCGAAATAATGTGTTAAGTTCTTCTAGTATTAATTTTGATGATGTTGATGTAAGCGAAATTGCTTCTTTAAAACATATTTGTAATTTTGCAAGAAATAACAACATTCCTGTTATTTTAGATGATTCTGCAAAACTTTTAATAAAAACTGTTGCAGAACTTAAACCAATTGAAATATTGGAAATTGGTACAGCAATTGGTTATTCTGGCACAATTATGCTAGATATTGTCAAAAACTCTAAATTAACAACAATTGAAAAAAATAAGGAAAGTTATTTAAAAGCAGTTGAAAATTTTAAAAATAATAGCTTAATAAGTCGAGTTAATTGCATATTAGGTGATGCCAAAGTTGAAATAGAAAAGTTAAAACAACAAAATAAAAAATATGATTTTATTTTTCTTGATGGCCCAAAGGGACAATATATAAATTATTTTAAAACATTAAACGAAATGTTAAATGTTAATGGAGTAATTCTTGCAGATAATGTTTTATTCAAAGGAATGGTTTTAAAAGATTTATTTGTTCCTCATAGAAAAAGAACCATTGTTGTTAATTTAAGAAAATATATTTACAATTTATTAAAAAATGATGATTATAAAAATACTTTAATTGATATTGGCGATGGTGTTTTAATTAGTAAAAAAATAAAGGAGTAGATTATGTTAGAATTGTTAGCCCCAGCAGGTAATATGGAAAAATTAAAAACTGCATTTTTGTATGGTGCAGATGCTTGTTATTTTGCTGGTAAAAAATACGGTTTACGTGCTTTTAGTGGTAATTTTGAAGATGATGAATTAAAACAATCAATTGAATTTGCTCATTCATTAAACAAAAAAGCATATATAACAGTTAATATAATTGCTCATAACAAAGATTTTAACGGAATGAAAGAATATTTGCAGTATTTGGAAAAAATTAATGCAGATGCAATTATTGTTGCCGATGTTGGAATTATAACCATTGCTAAACAATATGCACCAAAATTAAAAATTCACGTTAGCACACAAGCAAACATAACAAACAAATATTCTGCTAAATTTTTTGCAGATTTGGGCGTTGATAGATTAATACTTGCAAGAGAACTTAGTGTTAACGAAATTAAGGAAATTAGAGATTTTATTCCTAAAGATATTGAAATAGAAGTGTTTGTTCACGGAGCAATGTGTATTTCATATTCTGGAAGATGCTTGTTATCAAATTATTTCACAGGCAGAGATAGTAATTGCGGAGCATGTGTTCAAGCCTGCCGTTGGGAATATGTTATTTCTGAAAAATCTAGAAAAAATGAATTTTATGAAATTCAAGAAGATGAACGTGGCACATACATATTAAACAGCAAAGACTTGTGCATGATTGAATATTTAGATAAATTAAAAGAAATTGGTGTTACAAGTTTTAAAATTGAAGGAAGAATGAAAAGCCCATATTATGTTGCAACTGTTGTTAATGCATATAGACGTGCAATTGATATATTGGAAAATAGTTCTAAAGAATATAAGTGCCCACAAGAACTTGTTGAAGAATTAAATAAAGCAAGCCACAGACGCTACACAACAGGCTTTTATTTTGGTTCAGATGATAAAGAATACACAAAAAGCAGTATGCCTGTTCAAAGTTGTGAATTTATTGCAATTGTTTTAGAAGATTCTAATAATGGTTATGCTTTAGTTGAAATGAGAAATCGTTTTGAAGTGGGTGATAATTTGGAAATTTTATCACCAAAAGAAAACTTTAATAAATCAATTGAAATTTCAGAAATTTTAGATGAAGATAATAATAAAATAAAAATAGCAAATTTAGTGCAACAAAAACTTAAAATAAAAACAGATTTAAAGCTATATAAAGGCGATATTTTAAGAAGAAAGTTAAATAATGAAAATGAATAACAACCAGAAAATTGGTTGTTATTTTTTATGTACAAGCAAAAATCAAATCGTATTGCATATAAATATTATATCGATATTTTTCGACAATATTTTTATTTAGGAGGTCAATTTTAAAAAATAATATTATTGTTAAAAGGTGAGATATGATATTAGAACCATATATAGCATTTATGCAAAAGATAATGTTATTTTCGTCGTACATAAAAAACAATTCATCTTTTCCAAAACCATTAACTGTTAATGAAGAAAATGAGTATTTAAAACTTGTTGAAAAGGGTGATGAAAAAGCAAAAGAAATTTTAATTAATCATAATTTAAGATTAGTTGCGCATATTGTTAAAAAATATAATTCCGCTGGAGAAGCTGATGATTTAATTTCTGTTGGAAGTTTGGGCTTAATTAAGGCAATTAATACTTATAATGTTAATGCGGGAACTCAATTTTCAACATATGCTGCTCGTTGTATTGAAAACGAAATATTAATGCTAATAAGAGTTTCAAAAAAACATAAAAACACAATCAGCATAGAAGAAACGTTGGGTTGTGATGAGGAAGATAATAGCATATCACTGCTTGATATTATGTATAATGACGAAACAGATAACGTTGAAAAACAAGTTGATAACACAATTGTTAGCAAAAAATTAGATTGTGTTTTAAAAAAATATTTAACAGAACGTGAGTATGAAATATTATCTATGAGATATGGTTTAAACGGCACACCAGCATTAACACAAAGAGAAGTTGCTAAAAAATTAAAAATAAGCAGAAGTTATATTTCAAGGCTTGAAAAAAAGGCGATTGAAACAATGAGAAGCAAATTAAACAAAAAAGATTTTTTAAATTAATTTTGCAATTGATTATTTTGTTCCATTGTGATATAATCATTATTGTTAGATAGACATTTGGTCGCATGGGAATAACCTATGAGGAAAGTCCGGGCACCACAGAGCAGGATGCTTGCTAACGGCAAGTGAAGGCGACTTTAAGGAAAGTGCAACAGAAAATTACCGCTTAGAAATAAGTAAGGTTGAAAAGGCGAGGTAAGAGCTCACCACACTGCTGGTGACAGCGGTGGTTGTGTAAACCCCATTCGGTGCAAGACAAGAGAAACATTTAAAAGTTGCTCGCTTCGTTTCTCGATACGTCGCTTGAACGTATTGGCAACAATACGTCTAGATAGATGACCAATTAATACAGAACCCGGCTTACGGCTATCTAAATTTAGCATTAGTTAATACTAGTGCTTTTTTTGTTTTATATTGCTAATTTTGTTAATAATTAATTAAAATAAATTATTAAAGAGTTAGTTATGGATTATATTTTATATTTTATATATTTTGTGTTTTTTTTAGTTATTATTTTAAACTTAAAATTTAAAAATAATAAGAATAAGGAAATTAAAAATAACTTAAAAACAGAATCAGCAATGGAATTTTCCATAAATAAAAAAAATGTTAAATTTTTAAAACAGAAAAAATTGGTTAAAAAAAACATCAAAATTAGAAAAAATAAATTATATTTTAGCAACAAAATAAATTTAAAATATTTATATTCTTTTTCAGAAAACTGCTTTTTGCATTGCGATAAAAGCAACACTTTTTATGGAAACTTTGGTTTTAATGCTATTGAATTTATTTTTAATTACAATAAAAAAAACTATGTTTTAAAACCATTAGTTATAAAAAACAATTACTTAATATTTGCAAAACTTTTTAAAACTTTTAATATATGCGTTAAGTTGTTTTTATTTAAAGATAATTTATATTTAAAAATTTTTAGCAATGTTAAAACTGATAATTGTAAATTAATAATAAATTTAAAAACTTCTAGTTTATCTCATTTTGAAATTAACAACACAAGCAAATGTTTTAAAATTGATAGTGTTAATTATTATTTAAAAAATTCAAACAAGGTTATTGTTAATGTTAAAAATAACAACGTTAAATTAATTTTAACAAATTTAAAAACAGAAAATTATGTGTTTTTAACAAAGAATAAATTAGAAAAATTAAGTTTTGATACTTTTAACAATTTTTGTGATAACACAAAAAATATTCTATTAAAAATTAGCACAACACCAAAATTATTGTTGTTTTTGTTAAATTTTGCTATAAATAACAATAAAAAATTAACTAAACCAAAAGAAATTAGCAATAGTTTTAACAATATTGATTTTTTCAAAAATTTTTCAAATAATTTTTGCGTTCTTTTTTCTAAAAACGAAAATATCAATAATTATATAAACACGGCTAACAATATTTTAAAACGAATTAATGTTAATTTTATTTTCTATAATGGTTACGGCAATATAATTAAAGAAAGCGATATAAATTTTTTTAAAAACAATTTATCAATAAATAGTTATAAAACTATTAAACCCAATTGCAACAAATTATTTTTAAATAACTTAATAAAATATAAAGTTTGCTATTTGGGCAGTTTAATTGAAGTTAATAATTTTGAATTAGCATATAATAGCATAAACTTAGCAAAAATTTTTAATGATTACAAATTTGTTGTTAATGGAAAATATAAAAATCTTATTTATAAATTAAATTTAAAAAGTGGTGAATACTTATATTTTTTTAGTAAGGATAACAAAAACTATATTAAAAAAAGTGTTTTAACTCCTTCTAAATTTGTTATTTTTTTAGAAAATTTTGTTGTTGATATTAATAAAACAAACAAAAATATTTTAAACAACTTGTTTAATTTAAAAGTTAAAACAGAATTTCAAATTTCAGATAATTTAATAAATTACGGAATAAAATCTAATTTATTAAACGAGTATTACAACAATTATAAATTTTTAAGTTTGTATGAAGAAATATTTAACGCAAACATATTAGAGTTAACAAATTTTCCAATTATGTTTGTTATTAAAAAATTGTTAAAAGAAAAGCAGTTTTTAAAATTATATAAATATTTGTTGCTAAACGTTGTTGGCATAGAAAATTTTAATAATTGCATTAAAATTAATAAATACGCTTTAAACCAAACACCTGTTGAAATAAACTTAAATAACAAAACAATAAATAAATATTATGTTGATGGAACTCTATGTTTGTCTTACAACAACATTGTTTATAGAAACATCTATTCTTTAATAATTGATGATAATTAATTATTGTTGTTTTTGTAATTTTGTGCTATACTTAACTTTAAGTTAAGGTGAAATTATGGATTTATTTAGTGAAAACGAACATAAACTTGCTCCGCTTGCTGTTAGAATGAGACCTAACACATTAAAAGACTTTATTGGGCAAGAACACATTATTTATAAAGATAGCTTTTTATATAGAGCAATAATATCTTCGACATTAGGCTCTTGCATTTTTTGGGGACCTCCTGGAACAGGCAAAACTACTATTGCAAACATTATCTCCAAAACAGGTGGCGGATTTTTTAAAAAATTAAACGCTGTTTCAAGTGGAGTTTCAGAAGCAAAAGAAATTATTGAAGAAGCAAAAACAAACCTAAAATTATATGGTAAAAAAACATATTTGTTGCTTGATGAATGCCACAGATGGAACAAAGCACAATCAGATTGTGTTTTGCAGGCAGTTGAAGAGGGAAGCATAATTTTTATTGGTAGCACAACAGAAAACCCATATATTAATATGACACGTGCAATAATAAGCAGGTGCCAAGTGTTTGAATTTAAACCTTTAAGCCAAAAAGATATTGAAAAAGCCTTGAAAAGAGCAATTGAAGATAAAATTAATGGCTTTGGAAATTTGAATATTAACATAGATAAAGATGCTTTAAAATTTTTAGCATTTTCTTGCGGTGGAGATTTAAGACAAGCGTATAATTCCTTAGAACTTGCGGTTAAAACAACTCAGTTAAACAAACAAGGTGAAATTGTTATAACAAAAGATGTTGCTGTTAATTGTGTTAATAACAAAGCAATTGGAATTGATGAAAACACTTTTTATGATATTTTAAGTGCATTTTGTAAAAGTTTAAGGGGTAGTGATGCAGATGCAGCATTATTATACGCTCAAAAGTTATTGTTAAATGGTTGCGACCCTAAAATTATTGCAAGAAGGTTAATTGCTCACGCAAGTGAGGATGTTGGTATGGCAGATAGCAATGCATTATTAATTGCAAACGCTGCTATGAATGCAGTTGTTAATTTAGGAATGCCAGAGTGTAACTTAAATTTGTGCCACGCAATAATTTATATTTGTGAAGCAGAAAAAAGCAATTCAGTTTATTTAGCAATGGCAAAAGCTATGGAAGATGCAAAAAATAACAACATTGTTGTTCCAAATCATTTAAAAAATCATCCAACAGGTTATAATGACGGAACAGGTAGTTACAAGTATCCGCACGATTTTGGAGGATATGTTAAACAGCAATATATGCCGTCAGTTTTAAAAAATAAAATTTATTACATCCCAAAACAAAATGGAAAAGAAAAAGGACTAATTAGAAAAAAGGAAAGAAACCAATAAAAAAAAGTGAGAAATAAATCTCATTTTTTATTTATTTTCTCTTTGTCTTGAAACTTCATACAAACAGGCGGTTGTTGCGCAGGCAATATTTAAAGAATCAACATTTTCTTTCATTTTTATTTTCACTAATTCATCAGCAACATTCAAATAAAAGTTACATAAACCACTTGTTTCATTTCCAATTAAAATCATTGTTGGACAAGTAAAATCGCAATCTTGAATTGTTTTGTTTGCGTTTAAAGATGTTCCAAAAACTTTAAAGTTGGCGTAAGTTTGTTTTAATGATTTTATAATTTCTTCATATTTTAAATTTGAATCAATAAAAGTTATAGGCATTTTGAAAAATGAACCCATTGATGCAGAAATAACGTTGTGGTCAAAAATATCAACCGCATGAAAAAAATAAAAAATTTGGTCAACATTTAAAGCATCACAACTTCTAATTATTGTTCCTAAATTTCCTTTATTGGATGGTCTATCAATTAAAACGTAAACAGGGCATTGTGTTTTTATTATTTTATCATGTTTTTTTATTTTTATAATTTTAAGTAATTCGCTAGTTTCTTCTTTATCACTAAGTTTTTTCATTAATTTACTATCTATATTGTAATTTTTGTTTGCTTTATTTATAACTGATTTTGCCCAACTAGATAAAACACTTTCATTTGAGTATATAAAAGCATCAATTTCCCAAAAGTTTTTAATTGCTTCTTTTATGTTTTGAACACCTTCAACAAAGAAAAGTCCTAATTGACATCGTTTATTTCTATTTTCTTTTAGCGCTAGCAACTGTTGATATGTTGCGTTTTCTTTTCCTATAAATATTTTTTCCATACAATAATACTACCATAAAATTATTAAATATAAAATTGTTTTAATTTGGTTGATTAAAAAAGTGAGAAATAAATCTCACTTTTATTTTTTTTAAATTTCTGGTTCAAACCCACTGAAAATAACATTATCGCAATGTGGTAAAACTGAAATATAACTTTCGTTATCTTTAACATTATATGCAATAATCAACTTATCTTCATGTTTTTTAATATAGCGGTTAGGTAAGTCTTTAGATTCATAACAAATAAACATTGGGTCGCAAAACTTAACGTATTTTAATTTTTTTAATTTGCTTGCTTTAAAAGAACCAATTTTTTTATCTTTATAAAATCTGCTTTTTAAACCACGAAGAACGGTTGGAGCATTTTCCTTAAACCAATTAACAGCATATGGGTTAGAACTCATAATTGCATATTCGCCTTTATAGTTTGAAAGCATTTTATAAATTGCACTTTCCATTTTTCCGTTTGCGCAAATGTTAGCAATATTAATAATAACAGGAACTTTGCCATTTATTGTTTTTAATGCTTTTTCTAAAGTTAAAATTTCAAAATTATCAGTTTTAGCTAGTTTTAAAATTTCATCTAAACTATAGTTCCAAACATATCCGCTTTTGTTTGTTAAACGTGCTAGTGTTTTTTCTGCAAAACAAATTATATTATCATCGTTCAAACTTTGAACAGTTAAACAAATTGCAAAATTGTTTTTTATTGCTTCTTTTAAAGAATCTGTTGTGTTTTCTAATATATCATTAACGGCATACCCATTTTTGCAAATTTGAGCATCTGCCAACCAAGTTTCAAAAATATCCATAATTATCCTCATTTATTTTTTAATTGAAAACAATTTTTAAAAATTTTAAGAAAATTTAATCTTTGATAAATAATAACAAATAAAAATTTTTTTTTCCACTATATTTTATAAATTTTAAAATTTTAACCAATTTTGCTGGTTTTTAACACAAATTTGTTAATTTTTTTATGATTTTTATATAATTATAATATTTATTTAGTTGAAAAATTAGTTGTTTTATTTGATAAAAATTTATAAATTTAATATACTTTTTGTAGTTTATTTTAGGAGAAATTATGTCTAGACAAGATCATATTAGAAATTTTTGCATTGTTGCTCATATAGACCACGGCAAAAGCACATTAGCTGATAGACTTATTGAGATAACACACACAGTTGATAAAAGAAATTTAAGCAATCAAATGCTTGATAGTATGGACATTGAACGTGAACGTGGAATTACAATTAAGTTAACACCAACAACTATGCATTACACTTATAATAATGAAGAATACACCTTAAACTTAATTGATACCCCTGGACACGTGGACTTTACATATGAAGTTTCGCGTTCTTTGGCTGCGTGCGAAGGCGCAATTTTAATTGTTGATGCAACACAAGGGGTGGAAGCTCAAACCTTAGCAAATGTTTACTTGGCACTTGAAAACAACTTGGAAATTTTGCCTGTTATTAATAAAATTGACTTGCCAAGTGCAAACGTTGAAAACACTAGATTAGAGATTGAAGATGTTATTGGAATTCCTGCAGATAATGCTCCAGCTGTTAGTGCAAAAGAAGGAACAAATGTTGAAGAAATTTTAAAACAAATTGTTTTGCAAATTCCTGCACCAAAAGGTGATGAAGATGCTCCATTAAAAGCTTTAATTTTTGATAGTTACTACGACAATTTTAAAGGTGCTGTTTGCATGGTTAGAATTGTTGATGGCAAAGTTAAGGTTGGAGATAAAATAAAGTTTTTTCAAAACAACAACACATACGACGTAACAGAAGTTGGCATTTTTTGTCCAAAATGCGTTGAAAAACAAATTTTGCAAGTAGGAGATGTTGGTTATATTTGCGCAAGCATTAAAAACGTTAGCGAAACAAAAGTTGGCGACACAATAACACTAGTTAACAACCCAGCAAAAGAGGCTCTACCTGGTTATAAAGAAGTTAAACCTGTTGTTTATAGTGGTATTTTTTGCGTTGATGGCTCAAAATATAACGACTTAAAAGAGGCTTTAGAAAAATTAAAACTAAACGATGCATCTTTGGAATATGTTACAGAAGTTTCGCAAGCTTTAGGTTTTGGCTTTAGATGTGGCTTTTTAGGATTATTACATATGGAAATAATTCAAGAAAGATTAGAACGTGAATTTGACTTAGATATAATAACAACAGCACCAACAGTTGGTTATATTATTCATAAAACAAATGGGGAAGTTATTGAAGTTAGTAACCCAATGGAATTGCCAAACCCACAAGAAATTGACTATATGGAAGAACCAATGGTTAGAGCAAACATTTTCACACCACCTGAATATGTTGGAAATTTAATGAAATTGGCACAAGAAAAACGTGGAGAACACAAAGATTTGCAATATATTGATAAAACACGTTGCCAACTTGTTTATGACATTCCACTAAACGAAATAATTTACGACTTTTTTGATAAATTAAAAAGTTGTTCTCGTGGATATGCAAGTTTAGATTACGAAATTATTGGCTATGTTCCTAGCAAACTTGTTAAACTAGATATTTTATTAAATGGTGAAATTTGTGACGCTTTATCTATTATAGTTCACAAAGATAAAGCATATCAAATGGGCAGAAGCATTGCAGAAAAGTTAAAAGATGTTATTCCTCGTCAACTTTTTGAAATTCCAATTCAAGCAGCAGTTGGCGGAAAGGTTATTGCTCGTGAAACAGTTAAAGCCATGAGAAAAGATGTTTTAGCAAAATGCTATGGCGGAGATATTTCTAGAAAAAGAAAACTTTTAGAAAAACAAAAGAAAGGAAAAAAGAGAATGAGACAAATTGGCTCTGTTGAAATTCCTAGTGATGCGTTTATCTCAATTCTTAAAATAGATTAATATGAAAAAAGAACTTGGATTATATGTTCATATTCCTTTTTGTAAGTCTAAATGTGCATATTGTAACTTTAATTCATACGCCAATAAATTTAGTTTAATGAATGATTATTTAGTGTGTTTGTTAAACGAAATAAAGCATTATTCAAAAGATTACAAAAATAATTATATAACAACTATTTATATTGGTGGCGGAACTCCAAGCACTCTAACTTCTGGTGCAGTTAACACAATTATATCAACCATAAAACAAAATTATAATGTAACAAAAAATTGTGAAATAAGCATTGAAGCAAACCCTAATTCAATAACATATGATAATGCTTTAGAATGGAATAGATGTGGAGTTAACAGAGTTTCTGTTGGATTGCAAACAACAAAACCAAACTTATTAAAATTGCTTAATAGAACACACACAAAACAAGATTATATTAATGCAATAAACACTTTAAAAAGTGTTGGATTCACAAACATAAACACAGATTTAATGATTTGCTTGCCAACACAAAAACAATCACAAATAAAAAGTGCAATAAACTTAGTAAATAAGTTAGGTTGCACCCATATTAGCACATATTCTTTAATTTTAGAAGAAGGAACCCCTCTTTACGAAAAGGTTAAAAACAACCAAATAAAGCCATTAAAAGAAAGTAAAAGTGTTAGTATGTATAAATACACTATCAAATATTTAAGGAAATGTGGCTTTAAACAATACGAAGTTTCAAACTTTGCAAAAAACGGTATGTGTTGCAAACATAACGTAAATTGCTGGAATATGGTGCCTTACTTAGGTTTTGGAGCAGGGGCACATTCTTTTAACGGCAAACAAAGATATTCAAATGTGTGCGGAATTGAAGATTATATAAGCAAAATCAACAAAGATTATGTTGCAGTGGAAACAAGTGAAATCTGCACAAATAAATCGCTTTTTGAAGAATATGTTATGCTTGGTTTAAGAAAAACAAACGGAATAAATCTAAGTTACATATTAAAAAATTATAATATAGATTTATTAAACACTAAAAACAAGGAAATTAATTTTTATATTAAAAATAACTACTTAATATTAGAAAATAATAAACTATATGCAACAATTGATGGTTTTTTAATATTAAATAAAATCATACTTGATTTAGTGTGCTAAGTGCTAAAAATTAGCACTTTTTTATTTTTAAAAAATTTTTAATAAATCTTGTCATAATTCGTTGACATTTTGGATACAATAGGAATAGAATATATTAGCACTTGAGAAGTGAGAGTGCTAACAAAACAAATAAACGATTGCTAATGAGGTGGTAGATTTGAAGCATAACGACTATGAATTAAGTGATCGAAAGAAAGAACTTTTATTAAATGCGGTTGAAAATTATATTGAAAACGCACTTCCAATAACAAGTGAAAAAGTTCATAAAAATTTATTTTCTAATTTAAGCAGTGCAACATTAAGAAATGAGTTAAGCGCGCTTGAAGAAATGGGTTTTTTAAAACAATTGCACACAAGTAGCGGAAGAATTCCAACAACAAAGGCATATAGGTTTTTTGTTAATAACACAATTTTAAACAAAAAAATCAATCCAAAAGTTATAGATGAAATTAAAGATAAATTTATTAATAGGTCTGCATTTTTGTTGGATATGTTAAATGAAGTTGCAAACAGCATTAATGAAATAACAAAATTGCCAACATTTGTTCATATGAGTGGTTATAACGAGTTAATTATTAAAGGAATTAACATTATTCCATTAATAACAAGGCAAGCACTTATATTAATTCAAACAAATGCTGGAATTATTAACAACACAATAAATTTAAAAAATATGTTTTCAGAAGAAAATTGCAAAGATGCTAGCAAGTTCTTAACAAATAACTTCTACAATAAAAGTTTTAACGAAATTATAAATAATTTTAATTATTACAACACATTATTCAAAAAGCAAATTTCATTTTATCAAGAATTATTTATAACTCTAACAGATATGCTAAAAACATATGCCGAAACTAAAACAAGTTTTGTTAAAAATTCCAACACAACAAAGCTATTAGAAAGCCCTGAATATAGCAACATTGATAATGCAAAAAAATTTTTAAACTTAATTGAAAATGAAGAAGAAATTAAAACTATAATTGAAAATATTGATGAAAACAATAGTTCTAACATAACATTTTCAATTGGTGATGAAAATAAATCTGAAAACTTTAATGATTACAGCATTATTAAAGCAAACTATTCAATGGGAAATGGTGTTGTTGCAAGCATTGGAATTGTTGGTCCAGAAAGAATGGATTATGCAAAAATTGCAAGTGCTTTAAAATATATAATTGATGAAATGCAAAATTCCACCACTCCAGATTTTGATAAGGGGGATGGTTGAACTTAAAAAATAACACTTTTTAAGGAGATTAAAATGCGAAACAATAAACATAAAACAGAAAATAATGGTTGCAATTGTGAAAATGAAAAACAATTTAAAACAAATTGTTCTTGCGGTGATAATTGCAATTGTGGTGAAGATAAAAAATGTGATTGCCATTCAAACGAAAACCAACAATGCAATTGCAAAAATGATTGCAACAATAGTTCAAAAGAACAAGAATATATAGATATGGCAAAAAGAATTGCCGCAGAGTTTGAAAACTATAAAAGAAGAACAAAAGAAGAAGTTAAAGAAAGTTTTGATAACGGAATTTCTTATGCAGTAACTAAAATTCTTCCTGTTATTGATAGTTTCAAACAAGCAAAATCTCAAATAACAGATGAAAGTTTAATTGCTGGAATTGATTTAATTCATTCTCAACTTTTAAACTCATTAAAAGATTTGGGAGTTACAAAAATTGAAGCAGTTGGAAAACCTTTTGACCCAAATTATCATAATGCAATAATGGTTGATTCAACTGTTGAAAATGAAGTTCAAATGGTTCTAGATGAGTTCCAAGAGGGCTTTATGTTAAACAACAAAGTAATTCGTTACAGCGTTGTTAAAATAAGTAAGTAATAAATTTAATTTAAGGAGATATATTATGGGTAAAATTATAGGAATAGACTTAGGTACAACAAATTCTTGCGTTGCTGTTATGGAAGGAAATGAACCAACAGTTATCGCAAATGCAGAAGGAAACAGAACAACTCCAAGTGTTGTTGCTTTTGCAAAAGATGGTGAAAGATTAGTAGGTCAAGTTGCAAAACGTCAAGCAGTTGCAAATCCAGACAAAACAATTCTTTCTATTAAACGTGATATGGGTAGTGATAAAAAAGTTAAAATTGATGGAAAAGAATACACTCCACAAGAAATTTCTGCAATGATTCTATCAAAACTTAAAAAAGATGCTGAAAGTTATTTAGGTGGTCCAGTTACTCAAGCAGTTATAACTGTTCCAGCATATTTCACAGACAGCCAACGTCAAGCAACAAAAGATGCTGGTAAAATTGCAGGACTTGAAGTTTTAAGAATTATTAACGAACCAACTGCAGCAGCTCTTGCTTATGGACTAGATAAAGGCGAAAATTCTAACCAAAAAATTCTAGTTTACGATTTAGGTGGTGGCACATTCGACGTTTCTATTTTGGAAATAGGCGATGGTGTGTTTGAAGTATTATCAACTGCAGGTAATAACTTACTTGGTGGTGACGACTTCGATAACGAAATTATTAAACTTTTAGTTGCTGATTTTAAAGAAAAAAATAACATTGATTTAACACAAGATAAACTTGCAATGCAAAGATTAAAAGAAGCAGCAGAAAAAGCTAAAATAGACTTATCAGCAGTTACAAAAACAAACATTAACTTGCCATTTATAACAGCAGATGCAACAGGTCCAAAACACTTAGAATATGATTTAACTCGTGCTAAATTTGATAATATAACTGAATACTTAGTTCAAAAAACAATTGAAAAAATGCAACAAGCATTAAAAGATGCAAAATTAAATTATTCTGACATTTCAAAAGTTATTTTAGTTGGTGGTTCAACAAGAATTCCTGCTGTTATTGAAGCAGTTAAAAAAGAAACAGGAAAAGAACCATATAAGGGCATTAACCCAGATGAATGTGTTGCAATTGGTGCAGCAATTCAAGCAGGTGTTTTAGCAGGCGATGTTAAAGATGTTTTATTGCTTGACGTAACACCATTATCATTAGGTATTGAAACTTTAGGTGGCGTGTTCACAAAATTAATTGAAAGAAACACAACAATCCCAACAAGAAAATCTCAAGTGTTCTCAACTGCTGTTGATAACCAACCAGGTGTTGATATTCACGTATTGCAAGGTGAACGTGAATTTGCAAAAGACAATAAAACTTTAGGAAAATTCCAACTTAACGATATTCCACCAGCTCCAAGAGGAATTCCACAAATTGAAGTTACATTTGATATTGATGCAAACGGTATTGTTAGCGTTTCTGCTAAAGATTTAGGAACAAACAAAGAACAAAAAATAACAATCACTGCTTCATCTAACTTAAAAGAAGAAGATATCGATAAAGCAATTAAAGAAGCAGAAGCTCACGCAGAAGAAGATAAGAAAAGAAAAGAAGTTGTTAATTTGAAAAACGACGGAGATAACTTAATTTTTGCTTTAGAAAAAATGTTAAAAGAAAATGGCGACAAAATTGATGCTGCAGATAAAGAAAAATTGGAAAAAGCAATTGAAAAAGCAAAAGAAGATTTAAAATCTGAAGATGCAGATGCTTTAAGAAAAGCAATTGATGAATTAAGCCACGAAAATGAAGGAATTATAACAAAATTATATCAACAAGCAGCAGCAAAAAATGCTGAAAACAACGCAAATAATGCTGAAACAAAACAAAATAAAGACGATGAAGTTATTGTTGAAGACCCAGACAACAACAATAAATAACAGGTGATATAATGGCAAGTAAAAATTATTATGAAATTTTAGGTGTTGATAAAAATGCTTCTCAAGATGAGATTAAAAGCGCATATAGAAAACTTGCTAAAAAATATCATCCAGATTTAAACAAAGATAATCCAGAAGCTGCTGAAAAGTTTAAAGAAATTAACGATGCATACTCTGTGTTATCAGATGCAACTAAAAAAAGCAACTATGATAATTATGGTGACCCAAACGGAAGTCAATTCTTTGGTGGCAACGGAAGTTCTGGTGGCTTTTCTGGTGGCGGATTTAACTTTGGTGGTTTTGATGATTTATTTAATATCTTTGGAAATTTTGGAGGAGGCGGTGGAGCTTCTTCCAATCAAACCCAAGGAGAAGATATTAGCATTAAAATTAACATAAGTTTTGTTGAAAGTTATTTTGGTGCAACAAAAGAAGTTGTTTATCCAATGGTTTCAACTTGCGAACATTGTAAAGGAACAGGTGCAAAAAACGGAACAGAATACACAACTTGTTCTGAGTGCGGTGGCTCTGGTTATGCTAGATACACAGAAAACACAATGTTTGGCAGAATTGTTCAAACAGGTCCTTGCAGAACTTGTGGTGGCAAAGGTAAAATTATAAAACAAAAATGTGAACACTGCAATGGTAGCGGACTTGATAGAATTAACAAAAAAGTTTCTGTTAATATTCCAGCAGGAATTGCAGATGGTCAAATTATTAAAATGAGAGGTTTAGGCAACGCAGGTTACAACGGTGGCCCAAACGGAGATTTGAATGTTTATGTAACAGTAATACCACATAAACTATTAGTTAGAGATAACTACGACTTAAAACTTAAATTATATGTTCCATTTTATATGTTGCTTTCTGGCGGTGAAATTGAAGTGCCATTAGCAAAAGGAACAACAACATTAAAAATTCCACCATTAACACAAAGCGGAACTGTGTTTAAATTAAAAGGAAAAGGTTTTAAACACTTAAACAGTTCAACTTACGGCAATTTGGATGTTACTATTGTTGCAGAAAGCCCAAAATCATTGTCTAAAGAAAACAAAGATTTAATTGAACAATTAAAAAATAACTTAAATGTTAACGATTTTGTTAAATTTAAAGAATATAGCAAAGACCTTTCAAACATAATCGTAAAAGGAGAATAAGATAGATTTAGTCTATCTTTTCTTTTTATTTTAAATTCTTTTACTAAAATTAATAATTTTGTTATAATAAAATGAGGTTATTATGGAATTAAAAAGATTTTTTTCTAATTCAAAAATAGAAAATAATGGTTTTGTTGTTTTAGAAAATGAAGAGCATAATCATTTAAAAAATGTTTTGCGATTTAAAATTAAAGATAAAGTTATTGTTGTTTGTAATGATAACTTTGATTATGTGTGTGAAATTGAAGAAATTAATAAAAACAATTCTGTTTTAAAAGTTATTGAAAAACAAGAAAACAAGCATAATCCTAAAATTAATGTTTCCGTTTTTCAAGCACTTGTTAAAAATGATAATATGAATTTAATTGTTCAAAAATTAACAGAACTAGGGGTAACAAAACTTATTCCGTTTGAAAGCACTTTTTCAACTTCTAAAATTAAGGAAGCAAAAACAGATAAGTGGCAAAAAATTAGTAATCAAAGTTTAAAGCAATGCAAAAGAAGTTTATGTATGCAGGTTGAAAATCCTGTTAAATTTTCTAATATTTTGCCAATGTTAAAAAATTACGATTGCATAATTTTTGCAAACGAATGTGAAAAAACAACATCAATAAAAAACATAAATGAAAAAGCAAATAACATTGCATTAATAGTTGGAAGTGAAGGTGGGTTTTCAGAAGAAGAAATAAAACAACTTTTAAATTATGATGCAATATCTGTTACACTAGGAAACAGAATACTACGTGCAGAAACTGCAAGCATTGCGTTAACTAGTGTTACAATGTATAAATTTGGAGAATGGTAATGGCAAAAGAAAGCAAAGTGTGTTTAATCAATTTAGGTTGCAAAGTTAATAAGTATGAACTAGATTGTATGGGCACAATATTAAAAAACAATGGTTACAAAATAATAACAGAGCATAAAAAAGCAGATTATTACATTGTTAACACTTGCGCTGTAACAAACGAATCTGAGAAAAAAAGCAGGCAATATATTGCCAAATTAAATGCACTAAACCCAAATGCAAAAATAATTGTTTGTGGCTGTGCAAGCGAGCATGATGTTAATCAATTTAAAGATAAACCAAACGTTATTTCTGTTATTGGTAACTTTGGAAAACAAAATGTTTTAGAATTAATGAAAGGTGGAATATACAAAAAAGAAAAACAAACTTTGGAATATGAACCTTTGTGTAACCCATTAAAAACAAAAACTCGTGCATATTTAAAAGTTCAAGATGGTTGCAATAATTTTTGTTCATATTGTTTAATTCCATATATTAGAGGCAGAAGCAGAAGTAGAAATTTGTTAGAGTGTGTTAACGAAGCATATAAACTTGCAAAAACTTCTCACGAAATTGTTGTAACAGGTATTGATTTATCTAGTTATAGCATAAACAACAAACCAGCTCTTGGCGATTTGATGGTTGCGCTTTCGGATGTTAACAAATATAATTGCAGGTTAAGATTGGGCAGTTTGGAAGTTATGGTTATAACAGAAGAATTTTTGAAAAAATTGAAAAGTTTACCTAACTTTGCACCTCAATTTCATTTAAGTATGCAAAGCGGTTGCAATGAAATTTTAAAACAAATGAATAGGCATTACACAGTTATAGAGTTTTTAAATAAAGTTAAATTAATTAGAAAATATTTTAAAAACGCAAATATAACAACAGATGTTATTGTTGGTTTTGCCGAAGAAACAGATAAGCAGTTTAAAACCACTTGCAAAACTTGCAAAAAGGCTAAATTTGGGGCAATTCACATTTTCCCATACAGTAAAAGAGATGGCACAGTTGCAGCAAAATTTAATAATGTTTCAAATGCCGTAAAAAAAGAACGTGTTAAAAAGTTAGAAGAAATAGCTAACAAATTAAAAGCAAAATATATTAAACATACAATTAAAAATTTAAAGCAAGATTATGTTGTTGTTGAAGAAAAAAATGATGAATACTACGAAGGTTTTACAAGTAATTACGTTAAAACATACATAAAAACAGACAAAAACATATTAGGAACTAATACTTTAATAAAATTTATAAAGCCGTTTAAAGATGGCATTTTGGGAGAAATTTATGAATAATGATTGTATTTTTTGCAAAATTGCAAAGGGAGAAATTCCAAGTTATAAAGTTTATGAAGATGAAAACACTTTTGTGTTTTTAGATATTGCTAACGATTTTTATGGCCATACTTTGGTTATACCAAAAAAGCACGTTAAAAGCATTGTTGAAGCTGATGAAAAAACAATGTTAAACGTTTTTAAAACTGTTCAACTAATATCTAACCATTATATTAAAAATTGTGGTTTTAGTGGTGTTAATATTGTTAATAATTGTGGTGAGAGTGCAGGTCAAACAGTTATGCATTTTCACATTCACATTTTTCCAAGAAAAGAAAACGATTTAGGGGAAGTTGGCTGGAAACAAGAAAACATTTCTGAACTAAAACTAGATGATTTAATAAAACAATTAAAATACACTAAAATGTAACTAAAAAATACAAAATTTTGTAATATTGCTTGACTTTTTTGAATAAAATTATATAATAAACTATGATAATTTTAATATAAGTGGGTGAAAAAAAGAATGTCAACAGTTAGAGTTGGTGAAAACGAAAACGTTGAAAGCGCTATCAAACGTTTCAAACGTAAATGCCAAAAAGATGGTATTATTGGCGACTTACGTAAACACGAACAATACGAAAAACCAAGTGTTAAACGTAAGAAAAAACAAAAAGCTGCCATCAAACGTAGCAAAAAACAAAAGTAATAAATAAGTAACCATTTTTGGTTACTTTTTATTTTATAATTATGCTTTTTTCGACAAATAAAGCCAAATTTAGATAATTGCAATGTTTTTCAAACCATAAAAATTTTGTTAAAATTTAATTAGTAAATGGAAAATAAAGGGGAAATTATGGGAAAATTAACTAATTTAAAAAGTTTGGCAAATTTGGCAAAACAAAGATTAAGAAATAAAGATTATTCTGCAACACAAATTTCAAATTCAATTAACCACGGAAGCAATAGCTATTTTTTAAAAAACATTGCAACCTTAAAAAAATTATCTGCTAACACTGAGTTTATAACAATTAGCAACACAGAAGATGTTGAATTTGTTAAAAAGGTTATAGATTTAATTCAAAATAACATTGATTTAAACCCAATTTCAAAATTAAAAGATGCAAATGTTTACGATAATTTATCTGATATTGAAAAACAAGCATACATATTAAAACTTTCTGAAAGATACAACAATGTTAAAAGCAACATTGATAATTTAAAAAATGTTTCAAATTTATAAGATATCTAAAGATATCTTTTTTTATTTTGCTGTTGTGTTTGATAAAATAATAATTATTTGATAAAATATACTAGATTTATTTATTGGAGGCCTGCTTTGTATAACATAGAATCTTTAAACGAAGAACAAATTATCCCAGCAAAGAACACAGAAGGAGCATTTTTAGTAACAGCAGGAGCAGGTAGCGGAAAAACCAGACTTTTAACACATAGAATTTGCTATTTAATAAAAGAAAAAGGCGTTAACCCTGAAAATATTTTAGCAATAACATTCACAAACAAAGCAACTAACGAAATGAAAGAAAGAATTGCAGATATGTGTGATGGAGAGTGCAGAGTTTGGGTTTCAACATTCCATAGTATGTGTGCCAAAATTTTAAGAGAAAACATTTGGCATATTGATGGCTACACAAAATTTTTCAGTGTTTACGATACTTCCGATAGGGATAAAGTTATTAAAAGAATTTTAACTGATTTTAAAATTGATGATAGTGATTTTAAAAACATTGTTAGCCACAGAATTGCAGATGCAAAAAACCAAGGTTTAACTCCACAAGAATATTATAAAGAATATGCTGGTTTAACAGATGCAGATAAAATTTATAATGTTTACTTAAAATATGAAGAAACATTAAAAAACAATAATGCACTAGATTTTGATGATTTATTAATGAAAACTTTGCAATTATTCAAACAATTTCCAGAAGTTTTAAAGTATTATCAAACAATTTTCAAATATATTCACGTTGATGAATTTCAAGACACAAACCTTGTTCAATATAAAATAGTTAAAATGCTTGCAGACCTTAACAAAAACATTTTTGTTGTTGGAGATGAAGACCAATGCATTTATGGTTGGAGAGGGGCAAACATTGAAAACATATTCAATTTTAAAAAGGATTTTCCAAATTGTGTTTGCTATAAATTGCAACAAAATTATAGAAGCACAAAAAACATTTTAAAAATTGCAAACACACTTATTAAAAACAACTTGCAACGTTTAGAAAAAACACTTTGGACCAATAATATTGATGGAGAAAAACCAAAGGTTTATTCTGCATATTCTGAAAGTGATGAGGCAGAATATGTTGCAAGAACAATAAATAATTTAATAAATAATCACGGTTATTCAGCACACGATATTGCAATATTAATGAGATTAAGTGCTTTTTCTCGTAACTTTGAAGAAAAACTTTTAAACTATAACATTCCATATGTTGTTTCTGGAATTTTTAAGTTTTTTGATAGGTTAGAAATAAAAAATATTCTTGCTTACTTAAGGCTTGTTGTTAACAACTTAGATAACGAAAGCGTTTTAAGAATTATTAATGTTCCTAAAAGAGGAATAGGGCAAGCAAGCATTGATAAATTGCTTGCAACTGCAAACGAAAATGGTTGCCACGTGTATGACGTTATAACAAACTTAAATAATTATAACTTGCCAAAAGCATTAATTGAAAAACTAACACCACTAAGCGAATTATTTATAGATTTAAACAAAAATTATAATGAACTTTCGCTATCTGATTATGTTAAGTATGTTATTGAAAAAACAGAAATAAAAAATATGTATAACACAAACAGCGAAGAAGATATTGATAGAACATTAAACATAAACCAATTAATTGCTTCAGTTACTGCTTTTGATGAAAAAAATGAAAATGCAACTTTGGTTGATTACTTAGAAAGTGTAACATTAGAGAGTTCGCTAGAAGAAGAAAATGAAGATTTAAGCAGTGTTAACATTTCAACCATTCACGCAAGCAAAGGGCTTGAATTCAAAGTTGTGTTTGTTGTTGGAGCAGAAGAAGGAAGTTTTCCAATTTCTCGTGCTTTTGATAATTCCAGCGAAATGGAAGAAGAAAGACGTCTTATGTATGTTGCAGTAACACGTGCTCAAGAATTGCTATATATAACATACGCTCAAAGCAGATTTTTGTATGGAAAACGAGAAAAAACTTGCGTTAGCAGATTTTTAAAAGAAATGGACTTAATAGAAAATAAAAACACAAACGTAAGTTCATATTATAACCAAAATTATTCATCAAGTTTTAACAACTACTATAACAAAAATTATGGTAATTTAATGAATAAAACTTCAACATATTCAGAGAGTAAATATTCTGCAAACACATTTGGTTCATCAAATATAAATTCAATTGATGATGACGGATACCCAGAAGTTTCTGCAACACCAAAAATAAACAAACCAAATAAAAAATTTGAAAATTATGTTGTTGGAGCAACAGTTAAACACCCAAAATTTGGCAACGGCATAATAACAAAAATTGAAAACACAGAAAACAACACTTTTGCAACAATTAACTTTAATGGGTTTGGTAGTAAAACATTATCGTTAAATTTTGCACCAATTGAATTAGTTAAATAAAATTAAAGGTAAAAATATGCAAAATAGTAAAGAAAAAGAAATTAAAGAACTAATAAAAGTTATTAACAAACATAACTATAACTATTATGTGTTAGATAACCCAATCATTGCAGATAAGGAATACGACAAATTGTACGATAAATTAGTTGCTTTGGAAAAAGAAACTAATATTGTTTTGCCAGATAGTCCAACAAATAAAGTTGGCGGAAGCACTTTGCTTAAAGGTTTTAAAAAACATACACATAAAGTTAGGTTGTATTCTTTAAACAAATGCCAAAGCATAAATGAATTAAAAGATTGGATAAACGATGTTGAAAATTTATATGGTAAACAAGAATATTCACTAGAATATAAATACGATGGTTTAACCATTGTTGCAACATATAATAACGGAAAATTTGTTTCTGCTGCAACTCGAGGAAATGGCTTTATTGGGGAAGATGTTACTAATCAAGTGCTAACAGTTAAAACCTTGCCACTAACAATTCCATATAAAGGCGAGTTAATTGTTCAGGGTGAAGCAATGATGCGTTTATCTGTTTTAAAAGAGTATAACAAAACAGCAACTGAGCCACTAAAAAATGCAAGAAACGCAGCAGCTGGTGCTATAAGAAATTTAGATGTAATGGTAACAAGTATGCGCAATTTAGATATATTCTTTTATGGAATTGTTTATTGCGATAAAGAATTTAAAACACAAGACGAAATGCATAGTTTTATTATTGAAAATGGTTTTAGCACATTTAACTATTTTAAAATTTTAAACAACACTTCTGATATAATTTCTGAAATAGAAAAAATTGATGAAAATAAACAAAACTTAGATATTTTAATTGATGGTGCTGTTTTAAAAATTAATAACGTATTAATTAGAAATGATATTGGATACACTGCAAAATTCCCAAAATGGGCAGTCGCATACAAATTTGAAGCGCAAGAACTTTCAACAAAATTAAAAAATATTGTTTGGCAAGTTGGCAGAACAGGAAAATTAACACCAATTGCAGAAATTGAACCTGTTGAACTTGCTGGTGCAACAATAAGACGAGCAACACTTAACAACTATGGCGATATTTTAAGAAAAGATGTTAAAATTAACAGCAATGTTTTTGTTAGAAGAAGCAATGAAGTTATTCCTGAAATTTTGGGAGTTGCAGAACACTTTAAAGAAAGTTACACACCACCAAAGCCAACAAAATGCCCATGCTGTGGAAGTAGTGTTGTTGAAATTAAATCTAACATATATTGCCCAAACAAAAACGGTTGTATGGACCAAATTATTGATAGACTTTCTCATTTTGCAAGCAGAAATGCAATGAATATTGCTGGATTAAACGAAAAAACAATAATTGAACTTCATAAAACATTTAATGTTTCAACTCCTGCAGATTTATATAACTTAACAGTTGAAGATTTGTTAAAATTGCCAAATTTTAAAGAAAAGAAAGCACAAAACATAATTAACTCAATTGAAAAAAGTAAAAATTGTGAGTTGAACAACTTTATATATGCAATAGGCATATTAAACGTGGGCGATAAAACTGCAAAAGATATTGTTAAACATTTTTCTAGCATTTTTGATTTAATGAATGCAAAACCAGAAGATTTAATTAAAATTAATGAAATTGGCGATGTTATAACAAATAATATAATAGAATTTTTTGCAGATGATTATAACAAAAAAATGGTATCAGATTTACTTAACGCAGGTATTAAAATTAACAACCCAACAAATCAAATAAGTTTTAACGAAAATTTAACAAACAAAACGGTTGTTTTAACAGGTAGTTTAACAAAATACACAAGAGATGATGCAACAAAAATTTTAGAAAGTTTTGGTGCAAAAGTAACTTCTAGTGTAACTAAAAAAACTAACCTTGTTATTGTGGGGGAAAGTGCAGGTAGCAAACTTGCAAAAGCCAAAGAACTTGGAATTAAAACAATAACAGAAGAAGAGTTTGATAAAATTATTAATAAATAATAATATTAAATTAATAAAACAAATTTTAAAAAACACTTTAAAATTTAAAATTAGTTTGTTATAATATATGATAGAATTGAATTGTATAGGAGATAATTATGTTATTAGAACCACCTATTGACGCTCTTATTAAAAAAGTTGGAAGCCCATATAAACTTGCTGTTCTAGCTGGTAAAAGAGCAAAATATTTAAGCACAGTGCTAACAACAGAAGAATTGGAGAAAAAACATCCAGTAACTCGTGCAGTAGAAGAAATTAACACTGGTGTTATTGTTTAAAGGTTTAATACAAAATTCTATTGCAATCGCAATAGAATTTTTGTTTTAATAAAAGGATTTTTATGTTTGCAGAAGTAATAGTTGATGTTGTTAATAAAGAGGTAGATAAAATTTTTGATTACATAGTGCCACAAAATTTAAACGTGATTGCTGGCACTATGGTTTTATTGCCTTTTGGCAACAGAACTGTTGAAGGTTTTGTTTTAAGTTTAAAAGAAAGTTCGCTAGTTCCAAAAGAAAAACAAAAAAGCATAATAAGTGTTATTTCTGAAAAACAATTAATAACAACTGAAATGTTGCAACTAGCAAAATATATGAAAAATGTTTACCATTTAAAAATGGTGGATATTTTAAGATTAATGCTACCAAGCCAAATACGCCTTGGAAAGGTTAAAGATTTAACAATAAAAAACATAAAAATTAATAACGATTTTAATTTTGTAAATAACTATCTTAATACCTTAAAAGCAAACGCAAAAAAACAAAAAGAAATTATTGAATTTTTTATTAATAACGATAAAATTTCAATTAAAAAATCTGATTTAGCAGAATCTTTTTCAAAAAGTGCAATTGAAACACTAATAAAAGAAAATGTTTTAATTCAAGAAAATGTTAAACAAAACCGTGAACCTTTAAAAAATATTGAATCAAACTATAAATCAGTTGTGTTAAATGAATATCAACAAAATGCAGTTAACAAAATTTTAGAAAAACCTAAAACATATCTTTTGCACGGTGTAACAGGCAGTGGTAAAACAGAAGTTTATATGAATGTTATAAATAACGTTTTAAAACAAAACAAAAACGTTATAATGCTTGTTCCTGAAATTGGTTTAACACCGCAAGTTATGAGGCAATTTAAAGCAAGGTTTGGCAATTTAGTTGCGTTAATTCACAGCGGATTAAGTGATGGCGAAAAGTTTGATGAATGGTTCAAAATTTTAAACAAAGAATCAAGAATTGTTGTTGGAGCAAGAAGTGCAATTTTTTCACCTATTGAAAATTTAGGTGCAATTATAATTGATGAAGAACACGATAATTCATATATATCCGATAGTAATCCAAGATATTCAACTCATGAAGTTGCTGAATTTAGAAAAAATTATAATATTTGCCCATTAATATTAGGCAGTGCAACACCAAACATAGATTCTTATTTTAAAGCAAAAAACAACGAATATGAACTGTTGGAACTTCCTAAAAGGGCAAACAACAAGGAATTGCCAAAAATTCAAATTGTTGATATGTGCAAAGAGTTTAGGGGCGGAAACACAACTCCTTTTTCAGAAGATTTAATGGAGAAATTAAATCAAACAATTGCAAACAATAATCAATGCATATTGTTTATAAACAGGCGTGGCTTTTCAAGTTTTGTTATGTGCCAAAATTGTGGTTACATTCCAAAATGCACAAGTTGTGATGTTAGCTTATCTGTTCATAAAGATGAACATCAATTAAAATGTCACTATTGCGGAAAAAAATTTAAACTTTTAACAAAATGCCCAATGTGTGGCAGTGAACACTTAAAATATGGCGGAGTAGGAACACAACAAGTTGTTAATTTATTAAAAGAAAAATTTCCTAATGTTTCAATTTTCAGAATGGATAATGACACAACAAAAACCAAAGATTCTCACGCAAAAATATTATCTGATTTTGAAAAAAGCAAGCCTGCCATTTTAGTTGGAACACAAATGATTGCAAAAGGGCACGATTTTCCTTATGTAACACTTGTTGGAATTTTGGATGCAGATTTAAGTTTGTTTATGAATGACTATAGGTCAACAGAAAAAACCTTTCAATTAATAACACAAGTGGCTGGCCGAGCAGGCAGAAGCGATAAAACAGGTGAAGTTGTTTTGCAAACATATTTTCCTAAGCATTATGTTTATAATTTGGTTGCAAACTATGATTACATAAGATTTTATGAAAAAGAAATTAATTTAAGGCAAACAACTTTATTCCCACCATTTTCAAAAATAGTAAGGCTTTTAATAACAAGCGAAAAAGAAGACGATGCAAAAAATGCAACACATAATTTGTTTTTAAACTTAAAAGAATTAAGAATGCATTTTAAAGAAGATGTTTATTTTTTAGAAGCAATGAAAAGCCCAATTGGCAGAATAAAAAATAAATACAGATTTCAAATTGTTTTAAGATTTGCAAATAATAATGATATAATAAACGAAATATTCAATTTGGTTGATAGAAATCAATCAAAATCTGTTACAATTTTTGTGGAAACCAATCCACTAAGTTTAAGTTAGGAGGAAATATGGCTATAAGAAATATAGTTTACGAAGGCAGTGAAATTTTAACCAAAGAATGTAAAAAAGTTAGAGCTTTTGATGAAAAGCTTTGGGAACTTTTAGATGATATGAAAGAAACAATGGTTAAATATGATGGCGTTGGTTTGGCAGGCCCTCAAGTTGGAGTTATTAAACAAGTTGCAGTTATTCTAGTTAACAATATGTATCTTGAATTAATAAACCCAGAAATACTTGAAACAGCAGGCCATCAATACGAAATTGAAGGTTGTTTAAGTGTTAAAAATTTCAACGGCGTTGTTGAAAGACCAGCAGAAATAACCGTTAAAGCAAGCGATAGATATGGCAATGATTTTATTATAACAGGCGTTGGCTTGCTTGCTCGTGCTTTAAGCCACGAAATTGACCATTTGCACGGAGTTTTATTTACAAGTAAAGTAATTTCAAAAAACGGCAGAAATAAAAAATAAAGGAAAATTTATGAAAATTGTTTTTTTAGGAACACCAGAATTTGCAACAAAGCCATTAATGGAAATAATCAACAAAGGTTTTAATGTTGTTGCATGTGTTAGTCAACCAGATAAACCTGTTGGTAGAAAACAAATATTAGAACCAACAGATGTAAAAAAAGTTGCATTAAAATATAACATTCCTTGTTATCAATACAATTCAATAAGTAAAGAAGGCGTTGAAGATTTAAAAAAACTTGATGCTGATGTTTTTATAACTTGTGCTTTTGGACAAATGCTTTCAAAAGAAGTTTTAGATATTCCAAAACTTGGTGTTTTTAATATTCACGGAAGTATCCTTCCAAAATATCGTGGTGCATCTCCAATTCAGTGGACAATTATTAACGGAGAACAAGAAACAGGTATAACCATTTTAAAAAGTGATGTTGGAATGGATGATGGCGATATTTTGTTAACAGAAAAAACTTCTGTTCTACAAGATGAAACAAGCGAAGAATTGTTTGAAAGATTAGGAGAGTTATCAAAAACCGCAATAATAAAAGCACTAAATTTGTTAAACAGTGGTAACTTTGTTTTGGAAAAGCAAAATCATAATAATGCAACTTTCACTCATAAATTAACAAAAGATATGAGTAAGGTTGATTTTAATAATAATTCAAGCGATGTTGCAAACTATATTAACGGAATTAATATGTGGCCTGTTGCTAAAATTAAAATTGAAAATAACAATTTAAAAGTTTATAAAGCACATAATTTAAGTGATGACGAAATTAAAAAACTAAACTTAAATTCAAATTTCAACGTTGGAGAAGTGGCTTTATCAAGCAACAAACATGGGTTAATTGTTAAATGCAAAAATGGTTTTGTTAGATTAACTGAAGTTCAACCAGAAAATGGTAAAAGAATGCTAGATATTAATTTCTTAAACGGAAAAAGAATAAAATTAGGAAGTATGGTTTCTAATGAATAAAGAATTTTTAACAGCATATGAAGTTTTGTGCGATGTTTACATAAATAAGCAATATGTTAACACTGCATTAAATGAAAAATTAAAAAACAACTTAGTTAACCATTCACTAGTAACAAAACTTTGTTATGGTGTTTTGGAAAAAGATATAACTTTAAACTATTTTTTAAAGAATTTTTTTGCAAAAAAGCCAAAACAAAAAGTTTATATTGTTTTAAAAATGGCTGGTTTTATGCATTTGTTTTTAAATTCAATTCCAGATCACGCAATAACAAACGAATTGGTGGAAATAACAAAACTTAAAATAGATAAACATCTATCTGGTTTTGTTAATGCAAGCATAAAAAACATATTAAAAACCGAACTAACTTTTAATAATTTAAAAGGTGAAGAATTACTAAGTGTTAAATATAGTTATCCAATTTTTGTGATTAGTAGTTTGTTAAAACATAATAGTTTAGAGTTTGTTGAAGATTTATTACAAACAAAAATTTCAACAAAAACAAATGTTAGAGTTAACTTAAACGTAATTTCAAATGATAACTTTGAAAAATATTTAAAATCAAACAATATTGAATATAGCAATAATATTTTAGAAAATAATTATGAAGTTGATTATGAAAACTTGTTAAAACTAAAAAACAATAATTATTATTTTGTTCAGGGAATACCAAGCCAAGTTGTTGTTTTAAGTTTAAATGCAAAACAAAATTCTAATATTCTTGATATGTGTGCAGCGCCTGGTGGTAAAAGCGTTTATGCAAGTTTGCTTTATAATAGCAATGTAATTGCTTGCGATATATACGAACATCGTGTTAATCTAATACAGAAATACGCAAGTTTGTATGATGCAAACAAAGTTACAACAAAATTATCAGACGCAACAATTTTAAACAACGAATTTGTTAATAATTTTGATTTCGTTTTATTAGACGCACCTTGTTCTGGAACAGGCGTTATATGCAAAAAACCAGATATTATATTAAATAAAACATATTCTGACGTTTTAGAATTATCAAACATTCAATTAAAAATGTTAGAAAATGCAAGCAAATACGTTAAAGTTGGCGGAATATTAACTTATTCAACTTGCTCAATTATGTTTGAAGAAAACGAACAAGTTATTAATAAGTTTTTAAAAACTCATAGCAACTTTAAAATTGAAAAAATAAACACAAATCTAAATGTTATAAACAGAAACAACTTAATAACATTTTATCCAAACATTTCTAACACAGAAGGATTTTTTATAGGAAGGCTAAAAAGATATGAATAACTTACAAGATTACTCTTTGGAAGAACTAAAGAAAATTATAACAAATTTAGGTTTTCCAGCATTCAGAGCAAAACAAATTTTTGATGCAATGCTTAACGGAAAAGATTATGCGGACAAAATAAATATCTCAAAAGAACTAATAGAAAAATTGCAAGAAAATAACTACGCATTACAAGCAGTTAAAATAATTAAAAAAGTTGTTGCAAAAGATAAAACAACTAAGTATTTATTTAAACTTTTTGATGGAAACGTTGTTGAAGGCGTGTTAATGCAATATAAGTTCGGAAAAACTTTGTGTTTAAGCACACAAGTTGGTTGCAAAATGAATTGTGCTTTTTGTGCAAGCGGATTAAATGGCTGGAAAAGAAATTTAACTGCTGGCGAAATACTTTCACAAGTTGTTGCAGTGAACACAGATATTAACGGAACACTAAAAAACAGGGAAATAACAAACATTGTTTTAATGGGAACAGGTGAGCCACTTGATAACTTTGATAATGTTGTTAAATTTTTAAAACTTGTAACTAGTGAAGAAGGCTTTAATATTAGTGTTAGAAACATTTCAATTTCAACTTGCGGAATACCAAGCAAAATAGAAAAACTTGCAGATTTAGGCTTGGCTTGCAACTTATGCATTTCTTTGCACGCTCCAAATGATGAAATTAGAAAAACAATAATGCCAATTGCAAAAAGTTATTCAATTGCAAGTGTTTTAGAGTCTGCAAATTACTATTCAACAATAACTAACAGACGTTTTTATGTTGAATATGTTTTAATAAAAAATGTTAACTCAGCGCAAAAACACGCAGAGGAATTAGCAAGCATATTGCAAGAATTACCTTGCCACGTTAATTTAATAAAATTAAACGATGTTCCAGAAAGAGGCTTAATTGGTGCAACAGATGCCCAAACAAACACTTTCTTAAACACATTGTTAAGAAATAAAATAAGTGCAACAATTAGAAGAAAAATGGGCGATGACGTAACAGGTGCTTGCGGTCAATTAAGAAACTCATACATTGAAAAATAAAGGAGATTAGTTATTAAAGCACAAATTATTAAAGGTGTTGGTGGCAAATACGTTGCATATTGCAATAACCAATATTATTCAGCAGTTCCAAGAGGGATTTTAAAAAAAGATGGAAAAATATTAATTGGTGATTTTGTTGAGTTAGAAGATAATGAATTTAATTCTAACGAAAAAATAATCAGCAAAGTTTTTCCTCGCAAAAATTTCTTAACAAGGCCACCACTATCAAACATCGACCAACTAATAATTGTTTTAGCTTTAATTCCAAAACCAGATTTTATTTTAATTGATAAGTTAATACTTTCTGCTTTTATTAATAAAATTGAACCAATTTTAGTTATTAATAAATCAGATATCGCTAACGAAACTGAAATTAATAAAATAATTAACGATTATTCAAGCGTTTGCAAAAGAGTTATTGTAACTTCTGCATTAAACAATAGTAATATTAACGAATTAAAAGATGTTTTAAGAGATAATTTAAGCGTTTTTGCAGGGCAAAGTGCGGTTGGAAAAAGCAGTATTTTAAACGCAATAACAAACTTAAAATTAAACTTAAAAATAAACGAAGTTAGCAAAAAAACACAAAGAGGAACTCACACAACAAGGCACAGTGAAATTTATGTTTTAAATGATAATATAAAAGTTGCCGACACTCCTGGTTTTAGTATGTTTGATTTAGAAAACCTAAATCCAGCAGATATTAATTTATATTATCCAGAATGGGAAGATTTGAAAGAAGATTGCAAATATAATAACTGCACACACATTAACACAAATGAAAAAGAATGTGCAGTTATTAAAGCATTAAATAAAGGCTTAATAAGTAAAAATAGATATGATAGATATTTAGAAATATACAAAAGTTATTTAGAAAAATGGAGAAGAAAATATGACTAAAATATCACCAAGCACAAACCCTATAAGTGAAAATGAATTGGTTAATTATGCCTTAGAGCTTCAGTCTTTAGGGGCAGATTATTTGCATTGCGACGTTATGGACGGAGTTTTTGTTGAAGCAAAATGTTTAAATGCAGAAAAAATTAAAGAAATTAACTTAAATTCATTAATTCAACTAGATGTTCATCTTATGATGGTAACTCCAATTAAGCAATTAAAAAGTTATATAAAAGCAAGACCAAACATAATAACTTTGCATTTAGAAAGCTTTAAAAAACCAGAAACTTTGCTAGAATGCCTAGTTAAAATTAAAAAAGCTAAAATTTTGTGTGGTTTAAGCATTAAACCAAACACACCTTTAGAATTAATATATCCATATTTGCCAATGCTTGACTTGGTTTTAATAATGAGTGTTGAACCAGGGCAAAGTGGACAAAAATTTATTGAAAGCACATTAAACAGAATTAAAACATTAAGTAACCATATAACAAAAAACAACTTCAACATAATAATTGAAGTTGATGGCGGAATTAATAAAGATAATGTTAAGCAAGTTGTTGAAAGTGGTGCTAATATGGTTGTTATGGGCAGTGCAATGGCAAATTGCAAAAACAGAAAAGAACTAATAGATTACGTTAGAAGTTTATAAACTAATTAAACAATTTAAAATAATTTTCATATAATTAATAAAGTACATATATTAGGAGATTAATTATATGAAGTTTATTTGTTTTAAGGTTCCTAAGTTTTTAAAGCCTCTTTTTAAGTTGTTTTTTAAAAATAAAATAGCAAAATAATAAAAAAAATAAGCAAACTATAATTAGTCTGCTTTTTTTAATGTTTTTAAGCACTTAGTGCACACATATTCTTTTCCAGCGCCTTCAACTTGAACTTTTTGTAAATTAGCACCAAAAGTTCTTTTACTTACTCTATGAGAATGGCTAACTTGGTTGCCAGAAATTTTCTTTTTACCACAAATGCAACATTCTTTTGCCATACAAACACCCCCAACGTATTTAATAACTATTTTTAACTCGCAATACATTATAGCAAAGTTTGTTTAATTACGCAAGAAAAATTTGTAAAAAAATGCAATCAATCAAATTTGTTGAATTTTATTATTTTAACGCTTGCGTTTAATTATTATTTATTGTAAAATTAGTCTGTATATAAGTGATTATATACTATAATTAATGTAATTAATTGAAAGGAGAATGCAATGTCAGTAAACACTAGTAATGCTTTTGGTGAAATAACAATTAGTAATGATGCAATTGCAATTGTAACAGGTTATATTGCAAGAGATTGTTATGGCGTTGTTGATTTAGTTAATCAAAAATTTGCTGAAAACGTTTCTGACTGCGTTAAAAAACAAACACTTAGCAAAGGTGTTAAAATTTTAACAGTTAATAATAGAATATATATTGATTTATATGTTATATTAAAATACGGAGTATCTATTTCTGCAGTTGCAGAAAGTTTAAAAAAAGCAATTAAATATGGCGTTGAAGAATTCACAGGTATGATTGTTGATTCTGTTAACGTTAATGTTGTTGGAATTAGAGTATAAATTTATATTGCAAATTTAAGTTTGCAAATTTTTTGTTGTGTAATTAAAGGAGTAAAAATGCAAAAGACTATTAATGGCACTATGTTTAGAAAAATGATTATTGCTGGTGCTAAAGTATTAGATGAAAATAAAAAATTCGTAGATTCATTAAACGTTTTTCCTGTTCCAGATGGAGACACAGGAACAAATATGAGTTTAACTTTAAATAATGCGGTAAAAGAGTTAAACAATTGTTTAGATAACAGTTTTTCAGCTTTGGCTGAAGCTTTAAGTAAAGGTGCACTTCGTGGTGCTCGTGGTAATTCTGGTGTTATTTTATCTCAAATTTTAAAAGGTATTTCTTCTGTTGTTGCAACTTGTGAAGGTGAGTTAACAACAAAAGTTTTTGCTAAAGCTTTAAATGAAGGTTCAAACATTGCATATAAAGCAGTTACAAAGCCAAAAGAAGGAACAATCTTAACAGTTATTAGAATTATTGCTGAAAGTGCAGTTAAACATTGCAAAAAAATTGCAGATTTTGAAACATTCTTTGAAACAATTTTAAAAGATGGCGAAAGCATTTTGCAACAAACACCAGAAATGTTGCCTGTTTTAAAGAAAGCTGGCGTTGTTGATGCTGGTGGCCGTGGTTTAATTGTTATTTTAACAGGAATGCACAAAATGCTTCTTGGTGATGAAGAATTAGATATTAACATTGAAGAAATGGTTAATACTTACGAAAACACTAATAGCAATGACTTTTTAATTAACTTAGAGAATTTAGCAGATATTGAATTTGCATACTGCACAGAATATATGATTTCTCATATGAAAAAGAAAACAACAGAAAGTGATATTGATAAATTACGTGAAAAATTAATGGATATTGGTGATTCTGTTGTTTGTATTGGAGATTTGCAATTAGTTAAAGTTCACGTTCACACAAACGAACCAAACAAAGCAATTGGTTATGCTTTGGAATTAGGTGAAATTTTCAATATTAAAATTGAAAATATGGTTGAACAAAACCGTGAATTAAAGCGTGAAAAAACAAAACAACAAACAAATTTAAAACCTTTTGGAATGGTTGCAGTTGCACCAGGGGAAGGTATTGCTAACGTATTTAAAGATATAATGGTTGATTCCATTATTGAGGGTGGACAAACAATGAACCCTAGTGCAGATGATATTGCAAAAGCAGTTGATAAAGTTCCAGCAAAAGATGTTTTTGTTTTACCAAACAATAAAAACATAATACTTGCTGCTGAACAAGCAAAAGCATTAACAAACAAATTCTTGCACGTAATTCCAACAAGAAGTGTTCCAGAAGGAATTTCTGCAGCTTTAGCATTTAATCCAGATGGCACAACAGATGAAAATATTGAAGCTATGATTAATAGCAAAGATAGTGTTGTTTCTGCAAGCGTTACACACGCAGTTAGAACAACTCATGTTGACGGATTTGACCTAAAACAAGGCGATATTATTGGTTTAGATGATAATGCAATTTTAGCAAAAGGCGAGTTGGTTAAAGATACAACAATAAACTTAATAGATAAATTAATGAATGAAAATATTAATAATATAACATTGTTCTATGGTTCAGATGTTAACGAACAAGAAGCAGAAGAATTAACAGAATCATTGCAAGAAAAATATGAAAACTGCGATGTTGCATTAATACCTGGCGGACAACCTGTTTACTATTACATTATAAGTTTGGAATAAAGCCATTTTTGGCTTTATTTTTTTATTTTTGCAATTTACATAATTTGGTAATAAAAAAATAGTATTTAATATTGTAAATTGTAAAAAATATAATTAACAAAGCATTGGTTATCCAAACTTTGTGAATTTAGTGGAGGTGAACTATGTCAAAACAATCAAGTTCTTGTTCTTCAAGAAGTAGTGCTTCAAGAAAATCTGCAAGCACAAGTAAAAGAGCTTTAAACAGTGCTATGGAATCAAGCACAGAAAGCTCTTTAAGTTCAAAAAGAGCAGCTAGAACATCAAAAACAGAAAGTGCTAAAGATTGTTCTAATTCTAAAAGTGCTAAAAGTTCTGTTAGAAGTAGCAAAACAGAAAGTGGTAAAGATTGTTGCAAAACTTCTCGTAGTAGTAGAACAAGAAAAACAACTAATTGTAAATAGTAAAACCTAAAAAAAGAAATGCTAAAGTTAGCATTTCTTTTTATTTTAAAAACATTTAATTATTGCTTTACAATTATTACTTAATTTGATACTATATTTAAGTAATCATTTTGTAAGTATTTTTAAAATTTTTTAAAAAATATTTATTAAAATTGTTGCATTTTAAATAAAATTTTGATATATTATATTTGCGTGAAAGTTAATTAACATTTTTTCAAAAAAGTTAATATATAATATAAACGTCACGCATAATTGAATAAAATATGTGGGAGTTTAGCTCAGTTGGGAGAGCATCTGCCTTACAAGCAGGAGGTCATAGGTTCGAGCCCTATAACTCCCACCATTTATTTTAATATGCGGAAGTGACTCAGTGGTAGAGTGTCGCCTTTCCAAGGCAAAAGTCGCGAGTTCAAATCTCGTCTTCCGCTCCATTTATTTTTACAAAAGACCTTGAAACTGCTAGAATTATTCTAATGGTTTTAAAAAATTAAAATAATCTGGCACCATAGCCAAGCGGTAAGGCAAAGGTCTGCAAAACCTTCATTCCCCAGTTCAAATCTGGGTGGTGCCTCCAATTTAATATGCCGAAGTGGCGGAATAGGCAGACGCACAGGACTTAAAATCCTGCGGTGGCAACATCGTACCGGTTCAAGTCCGGTCTTCGGCACCAAAGAGAGCGAGCAATCGCTCTTTTTTATTTAGGATTTTAAGTCCCACGGACTTAACTCCTGTCGGAGCCAGACCGCGAACAAGTCGCTCCCGGCTTTGGCTAAAAACAAGCACACAGGCTTGTTTTCTTAACGCGTCGCCCCTGCGGTGGCAACATCGTACCGGTTCAAGTCCGGTCTTCGGCACCAAAGAGAGCGAGCAATCGCTCTTTTTTATTTTAAAAATTGAAATATTTTGTTAATTTTAGGATTAAAAATTATAAAATAATAATGCAGTGATAGCAATAAAAAAATCCCTAATTTAGGGATTTTTTATCTTGATTTTCTATTATACTTTTTCAATAACTCAATATTTTCTTTTTTCTTATTTTCAATATTTTCTTTTTGTTTGTCTGTTAATATCAAATTCCAACGAGAAATTGATTTTTCATAAAATTCAGGGCCTCTATCTGAAAACCCAAAAACAATATTTCTTATTTCAGATTCAGAAGAAGCGCTATTACTTTTTTCCATTAGAATCTTGTCAGCATCTTCTAGTGTGGCACCATTTTTTAATGCTTCTATTATTTCTAATGATATTGCTATATCGTCGCCCAAATAATACCCATCGTTAACAGCGCGATTTACACATTTTTCCCAATCCTCATATCTTTCAGGGAAAATCAATTCTTTTCCTTTTTCAATCCAAAAAGGAACTTTTTTCTTCGCCTCTTGTCTTTTAGCGTTTAATTCTTTTTTAATAAAAGCTTCAATTTCTTCATAATTTTTACCCATAATTTGTTAATTCCCCCAGTTAATTAATTATACACTAAAATCTTAAAAAAAACAATACTTTTTAAAATCCAATGGATTAAATAATTTTTAATAACAAAAATTTTTTAATTTGTTTTTATTTTTTATATTCTTTTATATTCAACCATTATTTTAAATTTTAGTAGGAAATATTAATTTGTTATTAAATAATATTATTAAAATATAACATTTGGAGTAATTTATGAAAATTGTTAAAAAAGAAGAAAGAGAAGTTTGGACAACAAAACAGCTAAAGTTTATGAGTATCCATTTAATATTAAAAACATTGATTGTTCAGTTGTTGAAATAAACGGCAGACACCCACTTAAAGGCTGGTATAGAAACACAAGTGTTGACGAAATGATATATTGTAAAAATGGAACTGGCGTAATTGTTTTTGAAGAAGGAAGCTACACATTAAAAGAAGATGATGCAGTATTCATAGAAAAAAACAGGTGATATTATTGGGACGACAAAACAAATAACGCTTTTGTTCCTATGTGCAATCCTGCTTGGTCAGCAGAACAAGGTGAAAATAAAGAAATTGTAAAATTAGTTTATAAAAAAAATTGAAAAAAAGATAGTGAACAATTATTTGCATTAATTGATAATGTTTTAAATAATTTAGAAAATCCTGAATATTTTATTCCTTATGAAAAATGGGAATATGAAAGTATGTTTGATGAAGAAAATTATGCACCATTATATGGAGCATATGATGGAGACAAACTAGTTGGTATGGCGCAACTATACGTTTCCCAAACAATGTTAGCAGATTTTAAAAAAGATTTTGGTTTGCCTTCAAGCACTAAAATTGCAGAACTAGGCGGAAACCTTGTTTTGCCAGAATACCGCGGACTTGGAATAACAACAAATTTACAAAAAATTGAACTAGAAATTGCAAAACAAAGGGGCTTTGATTATCTAATATCTATGGCACACCCAGATAATATTGGCAGTTGCAAAACACTTGAAAAAGTTGGCTTAAAGTTTGTTGGAGGACAAAAAGTTGCTAACGGATTTTTAAGAAATTTATATATGTTAAAATTAAAATAAAACAATAATTTATAATAGATTAAAAATAAAAAGAGCAGTTATATTTGCTCTTTTTTGTTTTTAGGTGTTGCAATTAGCACAACTTCTGTTGGGTAAACATAGCCACCATAATATCTTAAATAATAATTATAATTTTTGTTTAGATTATTGATTAGTAGGGGAATTTCCCACAAATGAGTGTTTTTGTGATAAACAGAAATTAATAACTTAGGTGTGTTTTTAATAATTGTGTTTTTTGCTCCATTTAATGCATCAATTTCATCGCCTTCAATGTCCATTTTAATCATAGTTAATTTTTCATTAATATCTTCATCTAAACTAACGCATTCAACACTTCCAAAATCGTCACTCTTTGTTCTGTTTGCAGAACTATCAACCAAACTTTCATCAATATTAATAAAACCTTTTTTATCCTTTAAAGCTTTGTTTTTTATCTCTATATTCTCATAATTTTTTAAGTTATTTTTTATTACATCGAAATTTTGTTTTGTTATTTCGTATATATAAATTTTTTTAAATGAATTTTCACCATATGTATTTATATAATCTAGTGTAGTGTCTCCCGTAAAGCCCCCAACATCAACAAAAACCTCATTTTCGCAATTTGGAATAATATCTAAATCAAAATAATGCTTATATTTATTATTCATTGCAAGTTTTAAAGACTGCATATCGTAATTAACCCAATTGTTTAAAATTGAATAAAAAATATATTTTGAACTATAATCATTTAACATATTATAAACTTTTTCAATATTGTTTAAATTATTAAAAATATCATCTGCTTTTTTATTAAAATAATCATAATTTTCATTTAATAAATCAATTTTTCCCCAATAGTCAAATTTATCAAAATAATCTTTTAAGCTGTTTTGATAAAATATTGGCAAACTTTTATAACCTATTAAAATATGATTAAAAAGTTGTTCTTTGCTAAAATTTCTTAACATTTCCATTAATTTATTAAATTTATTATCAATTATATTCATTATTAAAGCACTCCATTTTAATATTGTTTGACTTTATTATATATATTAATATAATTATATTAATGTTAAAGTAAGTTTATAAAGGAGATTTGTTATGAATATCTGGAAAGATTTAAACCCAAGTCGTGTAACTCCAACAGATTTTATTGCTTGCATTGAAATTGAACAAGGAACAAAAAATAAATACGAATTAGATAAAGAAACAGGCATGTTAATTTTGGATAGAGTATTATACACATCAACACATTATCCAATGAATTATGGTTTTATTCCTTTAACTTATTGTGATGACAAAGACCCTTTAGATGTTTTTGTTTTATGCAGTCAACCAATACACAGTTTAAGTTTGGTAAGGTGTTATCCTATTGGTATTGTTAAAATGAAAGATAGAAGTGAAGGTGACGAAAAAATTATTGCAATACCATTTGGCGACCCTCAATATAATGAATACAAAGATATTTCCGAACTTCCAAAGCATATTTTTGATGAATTAAAACATTTTTTAAGAACATACAAAGAATTAGAAGGAAAGTATGTTGAAGTTGAAGACACAATTTGCAATCACAAAGAAGCTGAAAATACAATTAGTGAATGTATAAAAAAATTTAATAAAAATTTTAAAAATTAAAGAACTATAAAATAGTTCTTTTTTTTATCATTTAATGAAATGTTAATAAATTATGATTAAAACCAAACAAAATGTTAATAATATAGAAATTATTTTAAAAATATATTAAAAGGATGATATTATGAACTCAGCAATTAACCCATTTAAAGAAAAGCCTGTTAATATTAACAAATGCTTTTTAAATTGGCAAAAAATTTTTGTAAAGCCATATAATAAAAAAACAGTTAACCCATACACAAAAGCAAGAATTATATTAATGAACGGAACAGAATTTGAAGCAAATTGGTTTTCACACAGTTTTTCTAGACATTGTGCTGACAACAATTTAAGAAGAGAAGTGGCACTTATTAGACGACAAGAACAACTTCAACAAAAATTGCTTTCAATGTTAAAGCCAACCGATGAAACACCACTTGAAGAAGCGTTATCTTATGAGCAACTTGCAGTTGATTTAACTGCAACGCTTGCAAAACACGTTAAAGATAAATATGTTAAACAACAGCTTAACTTTGCATTATTGGAAGATTTTGACCATTTATACCGTTTTTCTAACTTAATTGAAAGCGAGAACAATGTTGAAGCAACTAGTTTGATTGGAAAAACAACCGAAATAACAATTGGCAGACCAACAATAAGTGAGCACCGCCATCCGTATGACGATATTAGATTTGCAATAAACAACAAAAAATCTGATTTGTTTACAAAACTAACAACAAACATAATAACCGCAGCCGAACAACAAACTATGAATTTTTATATGAATGTTTGCAACACTTATCCAACCGAAATGGGCAGAAAACTATTCGCTGAAATTGCAATGATTGAAGAAGAGCACGTTAGCGGATATGGTAGTTTAATAGACCCAAATTGCAGTTGGCTTGAAAATTTATTAATGCACGAATATGTTGAATGCTATTTATATTATTCCTGTTATTTAGATGAAGTGGACGAAACAATTAAAGAAATATGGCATAATTGTTATTTAATTGAAGTTTCTCATCTTCATAAAGTTTGTGAACTTCTAGAAAAATATGAAAATAAAAGTTGGCAAGATGTTTTCACTTGCGGTGGTGATTTTCCAGAATTTATTAAATTAGGTGAAAACAAAGATTATGTTAGAAAAGTTTTAAAAGAAACTGTTAACATTACTGCTTGTTGTGAAGACTATCTACCAATTAATGAACTTAAAGACGATGATAGATTTTTTAAATATAACAAGGCCTTAAACAAACCAGAACAATCTGTGCCAAGCAAAAAGGTTATTGTTAACCATATTAAAGAGTTTAATACTGATTATAGGTTTGAAGATAAACCACATCCAATATTGGAGTTACGTGATAGAAAGTGCGATAACTCTAAAATTGGAAGAGAAAAACAAAAAAGCGCTAAATAATTTTAGTGCTTTTGTTTTAATTTTAGGTTAAGTTGTGAAATAAAAAAATCTCTATTGCATAATATAATTTTAAGGTTATAAAAATATTATGCGGTGAAGGTATGTTTGAATACACAATTAAAGCAAACTTAATAGACTATAATTTGCTGGAATATATGAAATATTCTTTATCACAAAACATAAATTGCATTGTTGCATTATCAAAAACAAAGCAAGAAAGCATACTTTCTGTTGCTTCAAATAACAAAAAAGAATTAATTAATGCTTTAATTAAAGAAATAACAAAATATATAGCGTTTAAATTCAAAGAAAGTTTTTTTTATAATAATTTAAAACTAACGCAATTAAACCTTGAATATAAAAAGGCACTTATTAAAGCATTAGTATTGTTTGACATAGAAAGTGACGAACGTTTTATTAAAAAGAATATAATTTTAACAAAAACAATTGATATTAATAGTTTATTTTATTTTAAGTTAAATTTATTAAAACTAAATTGGCAGGAAATGGTTAATGTTGCAAATAACAACGCTTGTGCATTTTTTTCTAATGAAAACTTTTTAGAACTTATTAAATTTTTAATTGAAAGTATGCCAAAAAAGGAAAAACAGGTTAATGTTATTTTTAATAACAACAAGTTTGAAATAACTAATTCAAACAACAAAATTTTAAAAAATCAATTTGAAAACGAAAACAACATTGAATTAGCATTGGTTTCTAATTTAATTTACATTGCTCCTGAAAAAATAAATTTATATTGCATAAATAATTTATCAAACTCAACTTTTAAAATTTTGTATCACATATTTAATAAAAACATAAATTTATTAGTTTAACTATTTTATAATTGACAATAAATTTATTTGTGATATAATATTATTAGTTTAATTATGGGTTAACTAAAAGACAAGTAGAATTATTAGTAAATAATACAGAGAGTTGTGTATTGCTGAGAGCACAACAAACACTAACAATTTGAAACCACTTTTACACCATACGTTTTAAAATCTTTTCGATATAAAGGCATAATAAAGTGGCTTGAATTTCTTTCAAGCAAAAAAGGTGGAACCACGGGTAAATCTCGTCCTTTGTGTTAAAACAAAGGGCTTTTTGTTTTTTAAGCCCTAAAAGAAAGGAGAAAATTATGGAAAAAGATTTATTAAAAGATGAAGAATTAATGATGAAAAGGCACAGTTTAAGCCATGTTTTAGCAGCAGCTGTTCAAAGCATTTATGGTGGTGTTAAATTTGGTATTGGCCCAGCTATTGATAATGGTTGTTATTATGACTTTGACTTGGACGCTAGTATTGCACAAGAAGACTATGAAAAAATTGAAAAGAAAATGCAAGAAATTATTGCAAGCAACTTAGAATTTGTTTGTGTTGAAGTTTCTAAAAAAGAAGCACAGGAATTATTTAAAGACCAACCATATAAATTGGAATTAATTAACGAATTAGAAGACGGAAAAATAACAATTTATAAACTTGGCGATGTTTTTATGGACTTGTGCAAAGGCCCACACGTTGAAAACACAAAATATTTAAGAAGTATGGCATTTTCAATAAACAGAGCATCAGGTGCTTATTGGAGAGGAAACGAGAAAAATAAAATGATGCAACGTGTTTATTTGTTTGCATTTAACTCAAAAGATGAACTAAAAGAATATAAAAGAAAATTAGAAGATGCACTAAAACGTGACCATAACAAATTGGGTAGAGAATTAGGATTCTTCACAACTGTTGATTACATTGGTCAAGGTTTGCCAATTTTATTACCAAAGGGTGCAAGAGTTATTCAACTATTGCAACGTTTTGTTGAAGATGAAGAACAAAAACGTGGCTGGCTTTTAACAAAAACACCTTTTATGGCTAAAAATGATTTGTATAAAATTTCTGGGCATTGGGATCATTACAAAGATGGTATGTTCGTTTTAGGGGATGAAGAAAAAGATAAAGAAGTTTTTGCATTAAGACCAATGACTTGCCCATTCCAATTCCAAGCATACTTAAACAAAGCTCGTTCATATAGAGATTTGCCATTAAGATATAATGAAACTTCAACATTGTTTAGAAATGAAGATAGTGGAGAAATGCACGGACTAATTAGAGTTAGACAATTCACTATTTCAGAAGGTCACTTAATGTGTGCACCAGACCAAGTTGAAAGCGAATTTAAAAATTGTTTGGAACTTGCTGTGTTTATGCTTAAAACATTAGGCTTGTTTGAAGATTCTTCATACAGATTTTCTGTTTGGGACCCTGAAAACAAAGAAAAATATATTGGAACAGAAGAACAATGGAACAACGCACAAAATTCTATGGAAAAAATTTTAAAACACTTGGAAATTCCATATGTTGTTGGTGTTGGCGAAGCTGCTTTCTATGGTCCAAAATTAGATATTCAAATTAAAAATGTTTTTGGCAAAGAAGACACATTAATAACAATTCAAATTGACCAAATGCTTGCAGAAAAATTTGGTATGGAATATGTTGATAAAGATGGATCTAAGAAAAACCCAATTATAATTCATAGAACTAGCATTGGTTGTTACGAAAGAACTCTTGCATATTTAATTGAAAAATACGCAGGTGCTTTCCCAACTTGGATTGCTCCAACTCAAGTTAAAGTTATTAACATTGCTGACGCTCATTTAGACTATGCAAAACAAGTTGCTGAAAAATTATCAAGCGTTGGTTTGCGTGTTGAATTAGATGATAGAAATGAAAAAATGGGCAAAAAAATAAGGGAAGCACAACTAGATAAAATACCATATATGCTTGTTGTTGGCGATAAGGAAATGGAAAGCAATTCTGTTTCTGTTAGACACCGCAAAAATGGTGATTTAGGCATTAAAACAATTGATGAATTCATTAAAGATATTAAAGAAGTTATTGATAACAGAGTTATCGATTAATCAAGAATTAAATTATTTATATAAATTTATAAATTATTCAAAAATAGTTAAAAAAGTTGAAATTAGTTTTAATTGGTTATAACTGTTTAAAATTGGTTAAAAATGATTAAAAATGGTTGACAATGTGTATAAGTTAATATATAATTTTATCGTTAATCAAAGTAGAAGGCCACTTCTCACCAGTCAAGTAACGTCTTAGATTGGTCAAAACTTTATACATTGTTTTGAATTGAAGTGGGCACTAATTGTGTTCACTTTTTTTGTGAAATAATTGCAAGATACTTTGAAAAATTTTAGGGAGGTATAAAACCATTAAAGAGCTATTAATTAATGAGCAAATAACCGCAAAAGAGGTTAGAGTAAACGGAGATAACGGAAAAACTTACGGCATTATGTCACTTTCTGAAGCATTAAGACTTGCAGACGAAGAAGAACTAGATTTAGTTTTAATTGCTCCAACAGCAAATCCACCTGTTTGCAAAATAACAAACTATGGAAAATATCGTTTTGAAATGATTAAAAGAGAAAAAGAAGCAAAGAAAAATCAAAAAGTTGTTGAAGTTAAAGAAATGCAACTTAGTATGACAATTGAAACAAACGATATTAACATTAAAGCAAAAAAAGTTAGAAAATTTTTTTTTTTTTTTAACAAAGTTAAAGTTGTTTTAAAAATGCACGGCAGACAACTTGCTAACCCTCAAATGGGAATGCCAATAATGGATAAGTTTTTCGAAATTAATTCAGATATTTCTGAGTTAACACAAAAACCAGCCATAAACGGAAAACAAATAATAATGGTTATATCACCAAAAAATACAAAATAACAAAACAAGGAGAAAAAATTATGCCTAAAATGAAAACAAAAAGCGCTGCTAAAAAACGCTTTACACTAAAAAAATCTGGTGTTATAAAAAGAAATTCACAAAACCGTCGTCACATCTTAACAAAGAAAACAACAAAACGTAAACGTCAATTACGTCAACCAACTTATGTTTCTGGTGCAGACGCTAAAAACATCAAGGAATTAATTTAATAATTAATAAGGAGTACTAATATGAGAATTAAAAGAAGCGTTACCGCATTAAAGAAAAGAAGAAAAGTTTTAAAAAGTGCTAAAGGTTACTGGGGTGCTAGAAGCAAATTATACAGAGTTGCTAAACAATCAGTAATGAAAGCAGGTCAATATGCATATGTTGGAAGAAAATTAAGAAAAAGAGATTTCAGACAACTTTGGATCACAAGAATCAATGCTGGTTGCAGAATGAATGATATTTCATACAGCCAATTTATGCACGGTTTAAAAGTTGCAAACATCAACTTAAACCGCAAAGTTTTAGCTGATCTTGCTGCAACAGATATGCCTGCATTTGCAAAATTAGTAGAAAGCGCTAAAAAAGCACTAGCAAAATAATAAAAGCCCACTTTGTATGGGCTTATCTTTATTTAATTTATAGGTGATTTATGAAAATAACAAAAATAACATCACTAGCAAACGAAAACATAAAAAACGCAATAAAATTAACAGAAACTAAAAACTTAAAAAAGAGCAATGTTGCAATTGTTGAAAGTTATAAAGTTGTTAAAGATTTGTTTTTGCAAAAACATAAAGTTGTTTGTGTTTTCACAACAGAAAATGCTTTTAATAAAAAAGAAGATTTTTTCAAAAGTTTAAATTGTGATATATTTATAACAACAAAATTAATAATAAACAAACTTTCAAATGTTGAAACAAGTGATGAAATTATTGCAATAGTAGAAATTCCAAAGCAAAAAAACGTTGAAATAAAGGAAAATTTTTTAGTTTTGGACCACGTGCAAGACCCAACAAATATGGGAGCAATAATAAGGTCTGCTTGTGCATTTAATTTTAAAACAATTGTAACAATAAATTGTGTTCATCCATATTCACAAAAGGTAACACGTTGCAGTATGAGTAATAACTTTAATGTTAATTTTGTTGAGTTATCAATTGAACAACTAAATTTGTTAATAAATAAAAATAAAACTCCATTATATTGCTTGAATATGGATGGAGAAAATTTATATAATATTAAATCAAAAGAAAAATGTTTTGGTTTAATTTTGGGCAGTGAAGGGAAAGGAGTTAACAAACAACTTTCATCTATTGCAACTAAAACAATATGCATACCTATGCAAAACAATGTGGAATCACTAAATGTTGCAGTTTCCGCAAGCATAGTAATGAGTTACTTTAATAATTTATAGGAGGCAAAAATGTCAGGTCATAATAAGTGGAGCACAATTAAACACGCAAAAGCAAAAAATGATGCTGCAAACGCAAAAATTTTCACAAAAATTGGTAGAGAAATTGCTGTTGCAGTTAAATTAGGGGGTCCTGACCCAAACTCAAACTCTCGTTTAAAAAGCGTTATTGCAAAGGCACGTAGTAATAATATGCCTAATGACAACATTAACAGGTCAATTAAAAAAGCATCAGGTGAATTAGGTTCAATAAACTATGAACCAATAACTTACGAAGGTTACGGTCCTGCTGGAAGTGCCGTTATTGTTGAAGCATTAACAGATAATAAAAATAGAACTGCAAGTGACGTTAGACACGCCTTTGATAAATTTGGTGGAAGTTTAGGTTCAACAAACTGCGTTGCATATTTGTTTAAAAGAAAAGGTTTAATTATTGTTGCAAAAGGTAGAGGCGTTAGCGAAGACGATATTATGATGCACACAATTGAAAGTGGTGCAGATGATTGCGAAATTTTTGATGATTATTATCAAATTTCTTGTGCACCTGAAACTTTTGATGATGTTAAAACTTATTTCGAACAAAATCAAATTCCTTTTGAAGAGGCTGAAATTGATTTAGTTCCAGATAACTATATTGATTTGCCAAGTGATAAACTTGGAACTTTCCAAAGATTAATTGATACTTTAAACGATAATGATGACGTTCAAGAAGTTTATCATAACGTAAACCTTCCAGAAGAAGAGGAAGAAGAATAAAAAATAAAAGTGCACAACTTTTATTTTTTATTTTTATATTAAAACATTTGTTCTAGTATTAAAATTGATTGACTTAAAGTGTTAAAAATTATAAACTAAGTTAGTATTGAAATAAAAAGAAAATAAGGAGATTTCCGTGATAATTCTAGGCATCGATCCAGGTTATGCAATTGTTGGATTTGGTATAATTGAAAAAACAAAAAATGAAACAAAAGTTTTAGATTATGGTGTTATTGAAACTTTTAAAACCGAAAAAATGCCTGTTAGAATAAAAAAGATTTATGATGGAATTAACTTTTTAATTGATAAATATAAACCAGACTATTTTGCAATGGAAGAATTGTTTTATCATTCAAACCAAAAAACAATTATTAACGTTGCAATGGCAAGAGGAGTAACTTTGCTTGCTGCAGCACAAAAATTGGGAACCGATAAACTTTTTGAATACACACCACTACAAATTAAGCAAGCATTAACAGGTCAAGGCAGAGCAGAAAAGCAACAAGTTCAATATATGGTTCAAGCAATATTACGATTAAAATCAATACCAAAACCAGATGACGCTGCAGATGCACTTGCAGTTGCACTTTGCCACAGTCAAACAAATACAATTTTATCAAATACAGATATTAAATAAAAGGTGAAAATATGTACTCATTCGTTAGCGGAACTGTTGAAGAAATTTATGAAAATTGCGTTGTTATTAACAATAATGGAATAGGCTATGAAATTTTTTGTTCAACAGACACTTTATCAAATTTAAAAATTTCTGAAAATGCAAAAATCTACACTTATCTTCATGTTCGTGAAGATGCATTTATGCTATTTGGATTTTCAAGTTTAAAAGAAAAACAAATGTTTTTAAACTTAATAACTGTTTCTGGTGTTGGTGCTAAAACCGCAATTGCAATTTTAAGCAGTTGCAGTTTGGAAATGCTAACAAATTCAATTATTTCTAACGATGCTAGTATGATTGCAAAATGCAAAGGAATTGGAAAGAAAACTGCTGAAAGAATTTTGCTTGAATTGCGAGGCAAAGTTTCTGATGACACTTTAATTATAAATTCCGCAAGCACAAACCCAAGCACAAGTGCAATGGATGAAAGTATTGAACTTTTAACAAATATGGGTTTAACAAAAATGGAAGCATTCACACTTGTTCAAAAAGTTGCTTCTCCAAACGATACAACTGAACAAATTGTTTCAAAAGCATTAAAAAATATGTAAAAGTAAGGTAAAAAAATGCAAGAAGAAGAAAGATTTATAACAAGCACAAAAAGTTTAGAAGATAATGAGGTTGAAAACGCGTTAAGACCAACTTCAATGCAAGACTATGTTGGTCAAGAAAAAATTAAAAAACGCTTAGAAATTTATATTCAAGCGGCAAAAAAACGTGGGGAAGCATTAGATCACGTTCTTTTGTATGGTCCACCAGGGCTTGGTAAAACAACTTTATCTCATATTATTGCAAATGAACTTGGCAGTTCTTTAAAAATAACTAGCGGACCAGCCATAGAAAAAGTTGCAGATTTAGCTTCTATTTTAACAAACTTAAACACTAACGATGTTCTATTTATTGATGCAATTCACAGATTATCTCGTTCTGTTGAAGAAGTTTTATATTCTGCAATGGAAGATTATGCACTAGATTTTATTTTAGGAAAAGGCCCATCTGCTAGAACTATGCGTTTAAAACTTCAACCTTTCACACTGATTGGTGCAACAACAAAAGCAGGTATGTTAACAGGCCCATTAAGAGATAGGTTTGGTGTTGTTTGCAGACTTGAACTTTATAACAACGAAGAATTAAGTTTAATCATTAAACGTTCTGCAAAAATTTTAGGAACTGAAATAACAGAAGATGCAGCATTAAAAATTGCATCTCGTTCAAGAGGAACCCCAAGAGTTGCTAACAGAATTTTAAAAAGAGTTAGAGATTATGCTGAAATAACAAACGAAGGTGTTATTACTAAAGAAGTTTGTGATAATGCACTTGATTTATTAGATATTGATGAATTAGGATTAGATTTTACTGATAGAAATATTTTATCCACAATAATTGATAAATTTAATGGTGGCCCTGTTGGTTTAGACACATTGGCTGCAGCAACAGGAGAAGAAAGCAACACAATTGAAGATGTTTATGAACCATATTTTATTCAATTAGGTTTTATTGCAAGAACACCTCGTGGTCGTGTTGCACTTCCAAATGCATACAAACATTTGGGTAAAAAACTAAGTGAAAAGAAACAAGACTATTTAAAAATGTTTGTTGATGAGGATAACAATGGATGTAACTAGCACAAAAACATATTATTACGATTTGCCTGAAGAACTTATTGCACAAGTTCCAGCAGAGCCAAGAGATAGTTCTAGACTTTTAGTTTATAACAGAAAAACTAAACAAATAGAACATAAAATTTTTAGAGATATTATTGACTATTTAAAGCCAAACGATGTTTTAGTTATTAATAACACTAAAGTACTTCCAGCAAGGCTTTATGGAATTAAAGAAGAGAGCGGTGCAAAAATTGAAGTTTTGCTTTTAAAACGTAAAGATTTAACAACATGGGAAGTTTTAACAAAACCAGCAAAACGAGCAAAAATTGGTGCAATTATTAAGTTTTCAGATGAACTTTCTTGCAAAGTGTTAAGCGACCTTGGTGATGGCGGAAAAGAAGTTGAATTTATATTTGATGGCGTTTTTGAAAATATATTAAGCAAAGTTGGAAATGTTCCACTTCCTCCATACATAAAAAATGGATTAAAAAGTTTAAAAAGATATAATACAGTTTATTCAAAATTCGATGGAAGCAGTGCTGCTCCAACAGCAGGGCTTCATTTCACAACCGAACTTTTAGAAAAAATTAAACAAAAAGGCGTTAAAATTGTTGAAGTTTTATTACATGTTGGGTTAGGCACATTTAGGCCTGTTAGTGAAGATAACATACTAAATCATAAAATGCACACAGAACATTTTGAAGTAACAAAGGAAAGTGCAGATATTATTAACGAAGCAAAGAAAAACGGAAACAGAATAATTGCAGTTGGAACAACAACTGTTAGAACATTGGAAAGTGCAACAAACGAAGATGGAATTTTAATACCACAAGTGAACGATACATCAATATTTATTTACCCTGGTGTTAAATTTAAAATGGTTGATGCAATAATCACAAATTTCCATTTACCAGAAAGCACTTTAATTATGCTTGTTTCTGCTTTTTGTGGAGTAGAAGAAACACTAAAAATGTATAACATTGCCGTTAAAGAGAAATACAGATTTTTCAGTTTTGGCGATGCAACATTCTTATATTAATATAAAAAACAGGATATTTTATGGAAGAAAATTTTAGTTATAAAGTTAAAAAAGTTTGCAAACAATCGGGTGCTAGAATTGGCGAATTAAAAACACCTCACGGAGTTATTGAAACTCCTGTTTTTATGCCTGTTGGAACACAAGCAACAGTTAAAAGTTTAACACCTGAAGAATTAAAAGAAGCAAATGCTCAAATTATTTTATCAAACACATACCACTTGTTTTTAAGACCTGGTCACGAAATTGTTAAAAAAGCAGGTGGCTTGCACAAGTTTATGAATTGGGATAGACCAATTCTAACTGATAGCGGTGGATTTCAAGTTTTTTCTCTTAGCGATTTAAGAAAAATAACAGATGATGGCGTTGAATTTCGTTCTCATTTAAGCGGTGCTAAGCACTACATAACACCAGAATATGACATGGAAATTCAAAACGCTCTTGGCGCTGATATTATAATGGCATTTGATGAATGCACAACATATGGAACAAGTTATGAAAAAAGTAAAATAGCAATGAACAGAACACTTAATTGGTTAGAAAGATGTTACAACGTTCAAAAAAATGAAAAACAATGTTTGTTTCCAATAATTCAAGGAAACTTTTACAAAGATTTAAGAATTGAATGTGCTGAAAAAGTTAAGCCATATATTAAGTGCGGAGTTGCAATTGGCGGATTATCTGTTGGAGAACCAAAAGAGTTAATGTATGAAATGTTGGAAACGTTGCAACCACATTTGCCAAGTGAAGTTCCTCATTACTTAATGGGTGTTGGTAGCCCTGATTGCATTTTGGAAGGTGTAACAAGGGGTATTGATATGTTTGACTGCGTTTTACCAACAAGAATTGCAAGAAACGGAACTGCTTTCACAACTTATGGCAAAGTTGTTGTTAGAAATGCAAAATATAAAGAAGATTTCACACCACTAGACCCAGAATGCAATTGCTATTGTTGCAGAAATTACACAAAGGCATATTTAAGACATTTGATTAATGCAGATGAAATTTTAGGTGGAAGATTGCTAAGTATTCATAACATTCATTTCTTAACAAATCTTATGGAAAATATAAAAAATGCAATAAGAAATGATAGATTAAACGACTTTAAAGAGGAATTCTACAAAAAATACAATTCAAATTTATAAAGCAACTTTTTATAACAATTTAATGCAAAAAATACTTTGTTATAAATTGAAAATTTTGTTATAATGTTTTTGTTAAAAAAGGAGAAATTAAAATATGTTAAGTTTATTCAATAGTGTTAACAGTTTCTTTTCAGATTATGGTTTATTAATAATATTAGTTGTTGCTTTTATCTTATTAATGCTTGTAACATTTTCAAGAAGAAAAAAAGAAGAAGAATATAAAAATGATTTAAATACAAAAATTGTTCCTGGTGCTAAAGTTTTAACACGTGCAGGTTTGTATGGAACTGTTATTAGCGTAACAGAAACAACTGATGGAAAAATTGTTTTAATTGAAAGCGGAGAAGGTGATAAAGTTTCTTATCACAAAATGCACATTGATGCAATTTATGGTTTAGATACAAGTTCTCCAATTATGTATGATGCTGAAGGCAATGTTTTAAGCCCTGAAGAAGCATTTGATGCATTAAATAAAAAATCATCAGAAAACGTTGAAAAAGTTGAAGAAGAAAACACAAAAGAAGAAGTTGTTGAAGATAAAAAAGAAGACGAAAAAGAAGAAAGCACTAAAACTGCTGAAACAAAAGAAACAACAAAAAAAGCTCCAGCAAAAAAGAAAACTTCTTCTAGTTCAAAAAGTTCAACAACAAAATCAAAATCTAAAAAAGTTGAATCAACAGAAACAAAATAAAAAGCTTTAAAATTAAAGCTTTTTTTATTATTTATTCATAATTAAACAACTAAAATAATATATTTATAAAAACATTATTATGGAGTTAATATGAATAAACATTTAACAAAAACTAAAAATAATGAAGCACTAGTTAATATTTTAAAGGGTTCATTTGTTGCAATTTCAATTTCACTAATTTCAATTCTAATATTTGCGTTTGTTATAAAATTAACTAATTTAAGCGACAAATTTATTCCAATTGTTAATCAAATAATAAAAATAATAAGCATATTTTTTGGTGTGTTAAGTGCCACAAAATATAATAAAACAAAAGGTTTAGTTAAAGGTGTTAGTGTGGCTTTAATATACACAATTTTAAGTTTTGTTATTTTTGCCACATTATCAAAAAGTTTTCCTATAAGTTTTGCATTTTTCTATGATATTTTATTTGGTATGATTATTGGAGCAATTTGTGGAATATTCGCAGTTAACTTAAAAAAATAATGGCTTAATTTAGCCATTATTTTATTTTTGCATAATAAATGCATAATACTTAAAAAAAGCTAATATAAGCCATTTATTTTTAAAAAACACTTTAAAAAAACATATGTAAAAAACTTAAATTTTAAAAATTTTTTAACTTTTATTTATGGTTATTAATTAAATAAGTTTATTTTAAACACTATTTGTCAAAAATTGGTTATTATAATTGACTAAATTTTTAATTAATTATATAATTATTTCAGTTTTTAAGGCTTATTATTAGGAGACTGTATGAAAAAAAGAAAGGGTATAAGAAATATTGTTTTACTTTCTGTTTTGGCTATAATTGGCTTAGTTTTAACTTTTGCTAGTTTTGATATTCCTTTTACAAATTACAAATTCAAAGGTTTTGCAAATAGCATACAAATGGGTTTGGATTTAAAAGGTGGCGTTATGGCTGTTTATGATGCAACTGCGGATGAAGAATCTGAAGGGGATTTTGATGACCAATTAAACGCAACCATTCAAAGATTATCAGACTTAATTGCAAGTGAAGGATACACAGAAGCAACAGTAACAAAACAAGGTGATAATCAAATTCGTGTTGAAGTTCCAGATGTTGACGACCCAGACACAATTTTAAGTTTAATTGGCGAACCTGCTGAACTTGAAATAACAAAAGAAGATAGAAGCACAAATCCTGATGCTGAAGTTTATTTAACAGGTAAACATATTGTTTCAGCTGAAGCTCAAGTTCAACAAGACAGCACAGGTAGTTACATTAATGGTGTTTCAATAACATTTAACAAAGAAGGCACAGAAATATTTGCAACATTAACAAAAGAACTTGTTAATAACGGAAATTTATATATTTACATTGGTGGAGAATTATTTAGTGCACCAGAAGTTCAAGCAGAAATAGTTGATGGTAAAACATTTATTTCTGGAAGTATGAATAGTGCCGCAGAAGCAGAAGAATATGCAATGAAAATTTTAAGTGGAACATATTCAGTTAAACTTCAATTAAGTGAAAAAAGCATTATTAGTGCAACACTTGGTGAAGATGCATTATTTTATGGTGTAATTTCCGGTATTATTGGTTTTGTTTTAATTTGCATATTTATGTGTGCTGTTTATAGAATGCTTGGGGTTATTTCTTCAATAAGTTTAGTTTTATATATTGGCATTTTAATGTATTTGCTTGCAGTCATTCCATTTGTTCAATTAACACTTCCAGGAATTGCAGGAATAATTTTAGGAATTGGTATGGCTGTTGATGCTAACATAATTATTTTTGAAAGAATTAATGACGAATATAAAAGTGGAAAAAGAATAAGTGCAAGTGTTAAAAGCGGTTTCAAAAAAGCAACAATGGCAATTTTAGATAGTAACATAACAACAATTATTGCTTCAATTGTTCTAGCTTTGTTAGGAACAGGCCCAATTAGAGGATTTGCAATAACATTATTAATAAGCATTGTTGTTTCAATGTTCTGTTCATTGTTAATAACACGTGCATTAACATACAGTTACTTACCAATAAACAGCACAAATCCAAAATTATATAGCATTAAAAGGGAGGTAACAAAAAATGAAACAAAGTAGTTCCAACAAAAAGTTTAATTTCAGCAATATTATGAAAAAAGATTTCAAAGTTGTTGAAAATGGAAAGTATTTTGCAATACCTCCAATTGCAATATTATTAATAGCAATAATTGTGTTTGCAATTTTAGGGTTTAACTTAGGCATAGATTTCACAGGCGGAACAATTATGCAAGTTAAATTTGGCACAGGTTTAACAACACAAGAATACAATGCAAATAAAGCAGAAATTGAAAGTATTTTAAATAAAAATAATGTAACAAAATTCTCTTTGCAAAAAGAAGGGGATTCAAAAGAAACAAGCATTAGCATTAAATTTCAAGATATTAACGGAAAAACAGAAACTGAAATGCAAGAAGTTATTTCAGCAATAAAAGAACAAATAACTGAAACAATTAATGCAGATTCTGTTTATGAAAATTTTGCAGTTGAAGATAGTGAAAGGATTGGTGCAACAGCAAGTAATTCATTAATATTAAACGCAGTGCTTTCTGTTGTTATTGCAACAATTTTAATGTTAATATACATTGGAATAAGATTTGAACTAGCAAGTGGATTATCTGCTATTATTGCATTGCTTCACGATGTTATAATGATGATTAGTTTAACTGTTATATTCCAAATTCAAGTTAATTCAAGTTTTATTGCAGCATTAATAACAATTATTGGTTACTCAATTAACAACACAATTGTTTTATTTGATAGAATTCGTGAAAATTTAAGAAAAGAAGATTTGTCAAATGCAACAAATTCTCAAATTGTTAATTTAAGTATTAAAGAAACATTTATAAGAAACTTAAACACTGCTTTAACAACAATAATTTCTGTTATTCTATTAGCAATAATTGGTGTTTCAACAATTAGAGAATTTATAATTCCAATTTTATTTGGTTTGTTTGCAGGAACTTATTCATCATTCTTTATTGCAGGAACAATTTGGGCAAAAATTTATAATAAGAAAAAAGACCTTAAATTGAAAAAGAAATTAGAACAAAAAAATGAAAATAAAAAAGATGATGATAAAATAGCTGTTTAAAGATTGCCGTTTAGCAATCTTTTATTTTATTCAACAATTTTTCTTTATTTAATTTTTATTAAATACCTAAATCATTTTAAAAAAAGTTGCAATTATTGTATAATACTATTGAAATATTAGGTAATTATGGAATTTTTAAGTAAATTAGATAGTATAAACATTAAAAAAGAAAAACTAAATATAATTTGTAAAAAGTTTAATTTGTCTGAAAATTTGGTTAAACTTCTTTTTTCTCGTGGTATTAAAACTGAAGAGGAAATTAAAAACTTTTTAGAGCCAAGTGTTAACACTTTATACAACCCTTTTGCTTTAACAAATATGCAACAATTAGTTAATAGAATTAATTTGGCTATGAAGAATAATGAAAAGGTTGTTATTGTTGGTGATTATGACACTGATGGAATTTGTGCAACAACAATATTGTTAAAATATTTTCAAAGCAAAAATTTTAAAGTTGATTATTTCTTGCCAAACAGATTTGTTGATGGTTATAGTTTAACAAAAGAAACTGTTGATAAAATTAAACAACAATTTAACCCTAATTTAATCATAACAGTTGATTGCGGAATAAGTTGTTATTCAGAAGTTGAATATGCAAAACTATTAAACATTGAAATAATAGTAACCGACCACCACGAAATACCAGAACAAATTCCAAACACAATTGTTGTGGACCCAAAACTAGAAACCAACTCATATCCATTTAGAAATTTGTGCGGTGCAGGTGTTGCTTTAAAAGTTGTGCAAGCACTTGGCGGAATGTATGAGGCATTAAAATATGTTAACATTGCAAGCCTTGCAACTGTTGCAGATATTGTTCCATTAATAGATGAAAACAGAACTATTGTGCATCTTGGTTTAAAACAAACAAACGAACTTCCTCTTGGCGTTAAAAAATTAATAAAATCTTGCGGAATTAAGGAACTTACTGCGTCTGATATTGCTTTTAAACTTGCACCTAAAATTAACACAGCAGGCAGATTAAAAGATGCAAATTTGGCATTTGAATTGTTTGTTAATAATAATGAAAAAGAACTTGGAAATTACTTAAAAGAACTTTTAAAATTAAACGATGAAAGAATTAATTTATGCAACAAAATTGCAGATGAAGCTTTTGATATGTTAAAAAACGTTAACATTTCAGAAAAAAGAATTATAGTTTTGCAAAATGAAAGTTGGGATTCAGGCGTTTTAGGAATTGTTTGCAGTAAGTTAGTTGAAAAGTTTAATCGACCTGTTTGTTTGCTTGGTAAATGCCAAAACGAATATAAGGGAAGTGTTAGAAGTATTGATAACGTTGACATCTTTAAATGTTTAACTTATGCTAAAGATTTAATGATTAGGTTTGGAGGTCATAGCCAAGCAGGTGGACTTTCAATTGAACAAAAAAATATAGTTGAATTTGAAAAAAGATTAGAAGAATACTTATTTAATAATTACGATGATAAAGATTTCGTTTGCAAAAAATATTACGATTTTGATTTTTCAAAGCAAGAAATAAATTCACAATTTTTAGATGAATTAAAGCTATTAGAACCTTTTGGTTTTGGAAACGAAAAACCAATTATTAAAATATCTTTAAATAACACAAAAGTTCAAAGAATGAAAAATTATTATAATCACATAAAACTAAAATATAACAATGTTGAAATTGTTGGTTTTAATATGGGTGATTATTGTGAACAAATTAACTCTAATTGTTTAACCGAAATGCTTATTGATATTTCAGAAGAAATTTATGCTGGCAAAAAATCAATAAAAGGAATAATTAAAAACATAAAATGTTATCCTGCACTTGGTAGCATTAAAAAAGAAGTTAGCATTGCTTCTTCAATTTCAGTGCTTGGGCAAAACACTGTTAATAATAACTTAAACATTAAAAATATTGATTTAGAATGCTTTATAAACGAAAATATAAACAAGTGTTTTGGAACTGTTTTTATTACAAACAACTTTGATAATTACATTTACATTTTAAAAAATTCTAAGGGAATTATAAAAAATTTTGAACTTTATAACATTATAAATGCAAGCGGTTTAAACACTTTGTTGTATGCACCTATTTTTAATTTATGTAGCATAAATAATTTAAAAAATTATACTAATATAATTTTCTTAGAAAATCCTATAATTAATAGCTTTTCACAAGATTTAATAAGTAAAAACATATATTTTGCAAACCTAAATAATAACTTAAAATTAACAGAAATTAATAGTTCTAGAAAGGATATTATTAAAGTTTTTAATGCTTTAAAACACATTCAAAACACACAATTTAACACTTTGTTTAATTGTTATTCATATGTTTTTAAAAACTTAAATTTAAAAGTTAAGTTTTGTGATTTTGTTTTTGCTTTAATAGTTTTAAAAGAAATTGATATTATTAATATCAACTTAAGCGATTTTACAATAACAATAACAAATAATAAATCAAATCTAGAAACTTCAACAGCATTTAATATAATTAACAAAATAAACAACTAAAATAAAGGAGGGTATATGGAAAATTTAGATTCAACAATTTTAAGAACTTTCACAAAAGAACAGCAAGATGTTGTTAATAACGTTTTTGCATATCTATCAAACATTCCAAACCCTAGTTCAATTTATAACATTAATTTTAGCATTGGTGTTGCTGAAACTTTAAGCCAAATTAGTGTTGATTATGCAACTATTTGTGCTGGCTTAATATATCCGTTTCTTCATAGAAATTTAATTAGCATTGCTGAAATTAAACAAATTGCAAACACTGATGTTGCAAACATTCTTGAAAGTATTAAAAAAATTGAAAGCACAAGAATGATTTCAAAAGAAGACCAAAGACAAAATGTTAAAAATATGTTCATAGCTTTGGCAAAAGATATGCGTGTAATAATCACCAAACTTGCAGTGGAACAACAAAGGTTAAAACATATAAATGATTTTTCTAGTGAAGACAAAGAAAATTATATGATTCAAGCACGTGATATTTATGCTCCAATTTCTGCAATGCTTGGTATTGGCTACATTAAAAACAGCTTTGAAGAAGAAATTTTTAAATATTTCAAGCCAAATCAATATAAAGCATTACTTAACGAACTTAAAGATAAATTTGAAGAAAGAAATAACCAAATTAACATAACCATTGAAAAATTAAAAAAAGAATTAGAGCCTCTAAACATTAATGCAACAATATATGGCAGACAAAAACAAATAAGCAGTATTTTTAAAAAATTAATGTTAAAAAACGTTAGTTTAAGTGGCATAAGAGATATTATGGCTGTTAGAATTTTGGTTGATACTGTTGAACAATGCTACACAGTATTAGGAAAAGTGCACTCTTTATATGTTCCAATGAATGCTTTTAAAGATTATATTGCACACCCAAAAGAAAATGGTTACCAATCTTTACATACTTCTGTTATTGTTGAAAATGGCGAACCTTTAGAAATTCAAATTAGAACAAGAGATATGCATTTATACGCAGAATATGGTTTTGCTGCACATTGGGCATATAAAGAAAGAAGAAAAGTTAACGATTCTGATGCTAAGTTAAATTACATTCGTTCTGTTATGGATTTAAAAGATAAATCTGGCGACGAATTGCTTGAAGCCCTAAAAGTGGATGTTTATGATGGCAAAGTTTTTGTTCAATCTCCACAAGGAAAGATTATTGAATTGCCAGAAGATTCTAGCCCAATAGACTTTGCATATAAAATACACACAAAAATTGGTGATACATGTGTTGGTGCAAAAGTAAACGGCAAAATAGTTCCGCTATCTTATAAATTAAAAAATGGCGATATTGTTGAAATAATAACAAACCAAAATTCTAAAGGACCTTCTAGAGATTGGTTGAATTTTGCTAAAACTGCTGGTGCAAGAAGTAAAATTAATGCTTTCTTTAAAAGAAGTATGAAAGATGAAAACATTAAAAAGGGCAAAAGTATGTTAGAAGCATACGCTAAAGATAAAAACATTAAACTAGCAGATTTGTTTGTTAATAAATATCTTCAAGAATTATTTGATAAATACTTTTTATCAAGTATTGATGAGTTATATGCTTCTATTGGTAGCGGAACTTTAAATGCAAACCAAGTAGTTCACAAATTAACCTCAATTGCAGGAATAACTAAAATCAAACCAATTCAACAAAACAATAACGTGCAAGTTGAAACAATTAATAACAAACTTGTTGTTAAAGGTTTTGAAAATATGCTAACTAAAATTGCTCATTGTTGCAATCCAATTCCAGGTGATGAAATTGTTGGTTACATATCAAGGGGCAAAGGCTTAACAATTCACAAAAGTGATTGCGTTGCACTAAAAAATTATGAAACTGAAAGATTGATTAACTGTGAGTGGAGCTCAAACGGAAGTGGAGATTTTGTTGGAACAATTTTAGTGCTTGCTGAAAACTATATTGGAGTTATGGCCTCTGTAACTAAAAAATTATCTGATAGCAAAATTAATATTCTTTCATTAAAAACAAAAAATGTTTCAAAAGATCAACAATTAATAAAAATCCATATATCAATTAGTAAAAAAGAAGAATTATACGATTTAATTCTTAAAATAAAACAAGTTCCAAACGTTTTGGATGTAACAAGAGGATAAAAATGAAAATTATTTGCAATAACGAAAAATTAATAGAGGAATTACAACTTATTTTAAATTTATTCTTTAATAAAGAAGAACAAGAAAATTTAAGTTATGAATTTAAAATTAACACAAGTGTTGAAAACTTATGTGTTTCAACACAAGCTTTTGTTGTTCCAAATAATTTAGAAATAACAAATAAACATGAAATTTCAAAACAAGAAAAAGAAAACATTTCAAAATATGTTAAAAGATATGCAAAAATAACTTTTTACGAACTTTTAGAAAAACTAACAAATAAAACTATGCCTTATGGAAGTTTAACAGGAATTAGACCAACAAAGTTGTTTTATGAATTAAAAGATAAGTTGGGTAGTGGACTGCTTGCAAAACAAGAATTAATTAAAACTTTTAAAGTTTCAAAAGAAAAAGCAGAATTAATTTATTTAATAACACAAAACCAAAAATGCATTATTAAAAACGATAAATTAGTGGATTTATACATAAATTTACCTTTTTGTACAAGCAGGTGCTATTATTGCTCTTTTATTTCAGCAAATATAAACGCTTGTGCTCATTTAGTTGAACCTTATGTTGATGCTCTCATTAAAGAAATAACTGCTGTTAAAAACTTAATAAACAAAAAAAATTTAATAGTTAAAACTATTTATATTGGTGGCGGAACGCCAACAGCGTTTTCTGCTGAGCAATTAGACAGAATTTTAAACGAATTAAACTTCAATGTTAACGAGTTCACAGTTGAAGCTGGCAGACCAGACACAATAACAAAAGAAAAACTAGAAGTTTTGCATAAACACAATGTTACAAGAATCTCAATTAACCCTCAAAGTTTTAACGATAAAACTTTAAAAGCAATAGGAAGAAATCACACAACAAAAGATATAATAGAAGCCTACAAAATGGCACTTCCATTCAATTTTAAAATTAATATGGACTTAATTGCAGGGTTAAATGGCGAAACATTTAATAATTTTAAAAAATCCTTATTAAAAACTTTGGAATTTGAACCAAATAACATAACAATTCACACATTAAGCATAAAACGTGGAAGCAATTTAAAAGAAAATGGCGGAAACATTAGTAACGAAAGTGAAGTTGTTAAAATGGTTGATTTTGCATATAAAAAACTTTTAGATAATGGATATTCTCCATATTATATGTACAAGCAAAAAAATATGCTTGGCAACTTAGAAAATATTGGCTACACAAAACCTAATTGTGAATGTGTTTTTAACATCGATAGTATGGAAGAAGTTGCAAGCGTTATTGCTTGCGGTGCAAACGGCATTAGCAAAAGATATTATTCAAACGAAAACAGAATTGAAAGATGTGCTAATGTTAAAGACATTAAAGAATATATAACTAGAATTGACGAAATGATAGAAAGAAAAGCTGAATTATTTGAATAAAATAAAAAAGATAAGCACTTGGAGTATTTCGTCCAAACCTTATTGCTTATCTTCCAATTATCATATTCAATTTTTAATATTTTGTCAATTTAAAATAAACTTTTAAATAAAGTTGTAAATTAAACTTTACATTAATTTACTAATATGATATTATTTAGTAGTTACCAAATTCTAGGGTTATCGAATTTTCCTATAAACGATTTCCTTGGGTTTAGGTTTATTTATTAAAATATAGGAGGAAATTAAAATGATTTCAAAAGAAACAAAAGCACAAGTTATTAAAGCAAATCAAAGAAAGGAAGGGGATACAGGTTCTCCAGAAGTTCAAATTGCTATTTTAACACAAAGAATTGTTGAAATAACTGAACATATGAAGAAAAATCCTAATGATAAGCATTCTAGACGTGGTCTTATTAAACTTGTAAGAAACAGAACAAAATTGCTTAAATATTTAGAAAAAGTTGACCTTGAAGGTTGCCGTGCTTTAAAAGAAAAATTAGGTATTAGAAATTAATGTTTTTTAAGCGAAAGTAATTTTTCTTTCGCTTTTATTTTTAGGAGGAATAATGGATAATTTTAAACAATTTGAAACAGTAATCGGCGGAAAAAAAGTTATTGTTGAAACAGGAAAGTATGCAATGCAAACTAATGGTAGTTGTGTTGTTAGATGTGGTGACACTGTTGTTATGTGTAACGTAACAATGAGCAAAAGTCCAAGACCAGGCCAAGATTTTTTCCCACTAAGCGTAGATTTTGAAGAAAAAATGTATGCAGTTGGAAAAATTCCAGGTGGTTGGAAAAAACGTGAAGGAAAACCAAGCGACCAAGCAATTTTAACAAGCAGATTAATTGATAGACCTTTGCGTCCACTTTTCCCAAAAGGATTTTTTAATGATGTTAGCGTTATCGTAACTGCATTATCTGTTGATTATGATATTGCACCAGAACCAATTGCAATGTTTGCTAGTTCCGTTGCTTTAACAATTAGCGATATACCTTTTGCTGGACCAACAGGTAGTTGTGATGTTGCACTTGTCGATGGAAAATATATTATTAACCCAACACGTGAAGAAAGAGAAAAAAGTTTAATAGATTTAACTGTTGCAGGAACTAAAGACGCAATCTTAATGGTTGAGGCTGGTAGTAAAGAAGTAACAGAAGAACAAATGCTTCAAGGAATTTTATTTGCTCATGAAGAAATTAAAAAACAAGTTGAATTCCAAGAAAAAATGGCTAAAGAACTAAACGTAACAAAAAATGAAGAAATTGAATATTACACAATTCCTGAAGATTTAACAAACGATGTTACTAACTATGCAATGCCAAAAGTTGTTGAATTTATGAAAGTGTTTGATAGACACGTTAGAAATAAACTTGAAGAAGAAGTTGATGCTGATGTTCTAGCACATTTCAGCGAAACATATCCTGAAAAAGAACGTGAAATTTTAGATACTTTATATAACATTAAGAAAAAAGTTATGCGTTCAAAAATTATAAACGATGGTGTTCGTCCAGATGGCAGAACAACAACAGAAATTCGTCCTATTTGGTGTGAAGTTGGCGTTTTACCAAGAGTTCACGGTTCAAGCGTATTCACTCGTGGTGAAACACAAGTTATGAATGCTTTAACATTAGGTTCTCTAAGCGATATGCAAAAATTGGAAGGCTTAGATGAAGAAGATGAAAAACGTTATATGCATCAATACAATATGCCAGGTTATTCATGCGGAGATGCAAAACCATTGCGTAGCCCAGGCAGACGTGAAATTGGACATGGTGCTTTAGCAGAAAGAGCATTATTACCTGTTATTCCAAGTGAAGAAGTTTTCCCATATGCTATTAGAACTGTTAGTGAAGTTTTAAGTAGTAATGGTAGCACAAGCCAAGCAAGTGTTTGCGCAAGCACATTATCTTTAATGGATGCTGGCGTTCCAATTAAAGCACCTGTTGCAGGAATTGCTATGGGATTAATTAAAGATGTTGAACAAAATAAAGTTGCTGTTTTAACAGATATTCAAGGTTTGGAAGATTTCCTTGGCGATATGGACTTTAAAGTTGCAGGAACAAAAAATGGTATAACTGCAATTCAAATGGATATTAAAATTAAAGGTATTGATGAACAAATTTTAAGAACTGCTTTGGAACAAGCTCGTGTTGGCAGACTTGCAATTCTTGATAAAATGTTAGCAACAATTAGCGAACCAAGAAAAGAATTAAGCCCATATGCTCCAAAGATTATTACATTTAACATTAACCCAGATAAGATTAAAGATGTTATTGGTTCTGGCGGAAAAACAATTAATAAAATAATTGATTTAACTAATGTTAAAATTGATATCACTGATGACGGTGTTGTTATGGTTGCAAGCACTAATGCTGAAATGAACGAAAAAGCAAAACAAATTATTCAATCCATTGCAGATGAAGTTAAGGTTGGAAACCAATACAACGGAACAGTTGTTAGAATTGCACAATTTGGTGCGTTTGTTGAAATTGGTTTTGAAAAAGAGGGTATGATTCACATTTCAAAACTTTCAAGCAAACGTGTTGAAAAAGTTGAAGACGTGGTTAAAGTTGGCGATAAAGTTATTGTTGATGTTATAAAAGTTGATGACCACGGAAGAATTGATTTAAAACTAATTGCAAAAGAAAATAATTAAAGTTTAAAGTTTATCTTTAAACTTTTTATTTTTTTAAGAAATTTGCTTGTTTTTTAATGGTTTGCATAATATGTTGCAATAAACAAAATGTTCAAAATTTTGTTATATTTTGTAAAACGCTTTCATATTTTATTTTAAGAGGTGTTTTATGAAATTATTAGGTTTTAAAATAAATAAAAATAAAAAAGCTTGGCTACATATTTTTCCAAACCTTGCAATTTTATTAATGCTAACCATTTTTTCGTTTATTGCATTTACAAATCAAAGTGCGTATGTCTTTAGTGAAAATTCTTACGATGCAATTTATTACGGAAACAAAAATAGCAATAAAGTAACACTTATGTTTAATGTTTATTGGGGAAGTGAATACATACCAGATATTTTAAAAACATTAGAAGAATATAATGTGAAAACAACTTTTTTTGTTGGCGGAATGTGGGTTGAAAAGGAACCAGAAGTTTTAAAAAGCATATATAATGCAGGGCACGAAATTGGAAATCACGGATATTTTCACAAAGATATGAATAAATTAAGTTACGACCAAAACATTTCTGAAATTCAAGTTTGTTCTAAAATGGTTGAAAGCACAATTGAAACAGAAATGAAATTGTTTGCGCCACCAAGCGGAGCGTTTAACACAACAACATTAAAAGCAGCACAAAGTTTGGGTTATAAAGTTATTATGTGGAGCAAAGATACAATTGATTGGCGAGATAAAGATGAAAATTTAGTATATTCAAGAGCAATTAAAAATGTTGCTGGCGGAGATTTAATATTAATGCACCCAACAGAACACACATTAAAAGCCTTGCCAAAAATTCTTGATTATTACAAGCAAAACAATTTTGTTGCAACAACTGTAACAGATAATTTAAAAGTTTAAAAATTTTTTTAAACTTTTTTTTATTTTATATTGCTTAATAAATGTTAAAAATTATCAAAAAAGATAATTTATGTTCAAATTCATTTATATAAATAATTTTTATATGTTATAATTATTAAAATAATTATAATAATTTTAAAAAGTGGCTTTTATTAAATTAAAAAAGGAAGGTATTTACTTTGCCAATATATACTAATAATAAATTTAGCAAAAATAACAATAATTCTAGCAAACAATATAAAGTAGGGCTATCTTTAGTTGTTATTTTTTCTTTGCTATTAATATTAATCGCAACTAATTTAATACACCCATTAACAAATTTTTTCTTAGGAACATTTGGAATTTTTTCTTATGTTCTATTTCTCATTTTAATTGCTTATGGTGCAATTTTAATGTTAAACAAAAAATCTAACTTATCAATAAAATCAACAATATTTTTAATTTTATCTTTTGTTACCATACTTTGTTTATTGCAACTAGCAACAACTGCAAAATTAAATACAAACTCTTTTAATGAATTTTTAGTTGATTGCTATAATTCAAAAATGACTGCTGGCGGATTATTGTGCGGAATACTTGTTTATCCTGTTATATACTTAACTCATGCAGTTGCAAGTTACATTGTTTTTGCAGTAATTTTAACAATATTTGTTTCATTATCAATTGTTAGCATTGCATCAGATTTTGCAAACAATGAAATCTTAAAAAATGCAAAAATAACAACTAAACAACAAACAAAAACAAAACAACAAAATTCATATTTAGAAAACACTAATAATGCCGTAGAAAATAGTGTTAATACTAATGAAGATTACGAAGAAGATTATAGTTCTAACGAAACAGAAGAAAAAGATAATTCAATTTTTATTTCAGATGATGAAGTTGATGAAAGCAAAACAGATAAAGAAATTGAAATTGAAACTATAAAACAAATTAACAAAGAAAAGGCAAAAGCAATTTTGTGGCCAGATAAAGTTAAAGCCGATAGTTATTATTCAAAAACTGAAGAAGAAAAACCTTTATCTCCAAAAGAAATTTTGTTTTCAAACAATAGTTTATATAACGAAAAAACTAATCACGTTGGACTTGATGAAAATGCTGATTATTCATCATATATAAGTGGGTTTAAACAAAGCAAACCTCAAATGTTTGTGCATTCAACTGATAATAATTTAAACGTTAACAACATAATAACTCAAAAACAAAAAACAAAAAGAGAGTTAACAGAAAACGAAAGAAAAAATTTAGAGTTCTTGCGTGCAACAAAAGGGCAGTTTGAACTTAAAGATAAAACTGTTGTTAACGATGATTTTGAAAATAATAATGATGATGATTTATTTAATAACAATCAAAATTATTCAAATGAATTATATAAAGCAGTTGATGAATATAACAATTCTTTAAACAACAATTTATATGATGAAACTTTAACAAAGAAAAACTTTAAAGAAAAATATTATAACAGCAATTACGAGTTAGATGATGAGGAAACAGAAACAGGTTTAACAAACTTAAGTGGATACACAAATAGAACTGTTTCAGACTCACTTTTAAATGACGATAAAACAAATGAAACTTTCTTTGAAAATAATTTTAGAAATGTTAAAGATTTAACAATTAAACAAGAAAACAGAACTTCACAACAAACAAAACAAACAGAGGAAGTTAAACAACCTAAAAAACCAAAACCTCACAAACCATATGTTGCACCTCCAACAAGTTTGTTAAATTATATTCCACCAAAAGATGATGAAATTGAAGATTATTCTGATAAAGCAGCACTTCTTGAACAAACCTTGGAAAGCTTTAAAATTCCAGCAAAAGTGGTTAGCATTGTAAAAGGACCTGCTGTTACAAGATTTGAACTTGCACTTCCTGCAAACTTAGGAATAAGCGTTAAACGTGTTACAAGTTTTGCAGATGACATTGCAATGGTTTTAAGAGCACAAGGTTCAATAAGAATTGAAACACCAATCCCAGGCAAAAACGCTTTTGGTGTTGAAGTGCCTAACAAAAAAATTTCAACCGTTGCTTTAAGAGATGTTTTTGAAAGTGAAGCATTTAAGAAAAGCAAATCACCATTAACAATAGGCTTAGGTAAAAACATAACAAACGAATGTGTTACTGCAAGAACAGAAAAAATGCCACACTTGTTAGTTGCAGGAACAACAGGTAGTGGTAAAAGTGTTTGCTTAAATGTTATGTTAATGAGTTGGTTATTTAAAGCATCCCCAGATGAATTAAAACTTATTTTAATAGACCCAAAACAAGTTGAATTTTCACTTTATAATGGCTTGCCACATTTATTAATTCCAAATGTTATAACAGATATAAACAAGGCAATTTGTGCTTTAACTTGGGCAATTGATGAAATGGAAAGAAGATTCACATTGTTCTCTAACACAAGGGTTAGAAATATTGAAGAATATAACGACAGGGATGAAGTTAAACGTGGCATAGAACAAAAAATGCCATTTATTGCAATTATTGTTGACGAGTACGGCGATATAATGAGTCAAAACAAAAAAGATGTTGAAGATAAAATTATAAGAATAGCTCAAAAAGCACGTGCTGCGGGAATTCACTTAATAATTGCAACTCAAAGACCTAGTGTTGACGTTATAACAGGTATTATTAAAAACAACTTGCCAAGCAGAATGGCTTTCAAAGTTTCAAGTTATCAAGATAGTAGAACAATCTTAGACCGTGGTGGCGCTGAAAACTTATTAGGTTATGGTGATATGTTATTTATGGCCAACGGCGCACCAGACCCTGTTAGAATTCAATGTGCATTTGTTGATAAGGATGAAGTTGAACGTGTTGTTGAATATATTAAACAAAACAACGAATGCGATTTTGATTCTGAAATAGAAGACCAAATGTTCAATAAAAAACAAGGTGGCTTTGATGCGGGAAGTGGAAATGAAGAAGAATTTGACCCACTTTTAAAAGATGCGTTAAGAGCAGTAATAAGAAGCAAATCTGTTAGCATAAGCAAAATTCAAAGAATGTTTGGCGTTGGTTTCCCAAAAGCTGGAAGAATTGTTGACCAAATGGAAAGGTATGGTTTTATTTCTCCTGCTGATAGTAAAAATCAAAGAGAAATTTATATAACAGAACAAGAATTTGAAGAAAGATTTGGAGAGGAATTTTAGATGACAGAAGAAGAATTAAAACAAAAAAGTATTGGTTTTATATCTCTTGGCTGTGATAAAAATAGAGTTGATTTAGAACGTATAATTTATGAATGCAAAAGTTTTGGGTTTAGAATTGAACAAAACCCAAAACGAGCAAACATAATTATAATTAACACTTGCTCATTTATTGAAAGCGCCAGACAAGAGAGCATCGATACAATTTTAGAAATGGCTCATTTTAAAGCCTTTACTTGCGAAAAATTAATAGTAACAGGCTGTTTAACTCAAATGGGATTTTGTGATATTGAACAAAGTTTGCCAGAAGTTGATGCCTTTGTTCAGGTTAAAGATAATGAAAATATTGTTGAAATAATTGGAAAGTTATATAATTGTGAATTTTGCAGAATAAAACAAAAAAATCCGCTATCAAGAGTTTTAACAAACGACCCACACACAGCATATTTGAAAATTGCAGAAGGTTGTGATAATTTTTGTTCATATTGCACAATTCCATATATTAGAGGCAGATTTTCAAGTGTTCCAATTGAAAAACTTGTTGAAGAGGCAAAAGAACTAGCAAATTTAGGAACTAAAGAACTAATATTGGTTGCACAAGACACGCTTAAATATGGTGCAGATTTATATGGCAAACCACAAATAGTAAAACTTATTCAAGCATTATCTGATATTAATGGTATTGAATGGATACGTGTGCTATATTGTTATCCTGAAAGAGTAACAGATGAATTTATTTTGGAAATGACAAACAATCCAAAAGTTTGCAAATATATTGATTTGCCACTACAACATGTTAATAACAACATTTTAAAAGAAATGAACAGGTCAATTAAAAAAGAACAAATTGAATTTTTAATTAGCAAGTTACGTGCTAATATGCCTAACATTTCAATTAGAAGCACTTTTATAATTGGTTTCCCAGGAGAAACAAGACATAGTTTTAATGAAATATTAAAATTTTTAAAGAAACAAAAATTAAACTTAGTTGGTTTCTTCCCATATTCAAGAGAAGAGGGAACACGTGCTTTCAACTTTAAAAATCAAATTAGCGAATCTGTTAAAGAAAAAAGAGTTAAAAAAGCATACAATGTTCAAAAACAAATTTCTAAAAATAACAATCACGCTTTAGTTGGAACAACAGTTGATGTTATTATTGACACAATTGAAAACGGAATGGCAATTGGAAGAAGTTATGCATATGCTCCAAATGTTGATTTTGTTATCTACATAAACAACCCAGCATTAAAAGTGGGTGAAATTTATAAGGTTAAAATAACCGCAACAAATCCATACGAATTAGAAGGGGAGTTAGTTTAATATGAACACACCAAATAAAATTAGTTTAATAAGAATTATTTTAATACCAATTTTTATATTTTTCTATTTTGCATCATTCGTTCCTGCAGGCAAGTTAATTGCATTAATCATTTTTTCAATTGCTTGCTTAACAGATTTTATTGATGGATATTTAGCAAGAAAATATAATCAAGTAACAAATTTAGGAAAGTTTTTAGATTCCATTGCCGATAAGTTACTAACAACAACAGCACTAGTAATGTTAGCAATAGACCAAACAATTCCTAATCCTTTTGGAATTATAGTTGTGTTTATAACAATGTTAAGAGATAACGCAATCAACTGTATGCGTCAAATTGGGGCTGCTAACAATGTTGTTATTGCAGCAGATAAATTAGGAAAAATTAAAGCCAACTTTCAATTTTTCACATTAATTTATGGTTTATTGGTTGCTTATTTACATGAAGTTATTTCTAACGCTTCAACAATTTTAATTTTAGATATAATTTTCTATGTTGCCTTAGGTTTAACAACATTAATTGTTATAATTAGCGGTATTTCATATTTAGTTAAAAATAGAATTATATTTGTTGAAAAGAAAAAAGAAGATAACAAACAAGAAAACAAATAATTAACAATTTAAAAGGAGTTTGAATTTATGAAAGTTGCAATTCTTAATGTAAGTTCAGATTTGCTACTTGGAAAAAACTCCGAAAAAACAATTAAAATTTTAACAAAAAAGTTTTTGGAATTGGGTGTTAATGTTACTAAAATTATAACAGTGGAAAATTCACCACAAAGTATTGCAAAAGAACTTATTTCTATTGCTGAAAATTTTATTGTTGTTTTAGGAGAAGAAAGTAGCGTTAAAAATTTTAACATAAAAAAAGCAATTGCAAGCACTGCAAATGTTAGTTTAATAAAAGATGAAAATTGTGTTAAAGCAATAACTAATTATTATAAAACTGCAAACATTCCAATGCTTGTTGAAAGTGAAAATGAATTTTTTATGCCGGCTAGTTCTAATGCAATAATATATGAAAAATCTGCATTAATTCCTTTTGCAATTAACACCTCAAAAAGCACTATTGTGTTTATTCCAAATAACTTAAACTTAGTAAATTTTACTTTTAAAAGTTTTATAATTCCAACTGTTAAAGATATTTATAAAATAAACTATAAAACAATAACAATAAAAACTTTTGGAATTAAAGAAAAAGACGTTAACATTTTAATTCAAGAAATAATTAAAAATAAATATAAAATTTTAGTTGAAACATATTCAGAAAATCAAGAAGTTACAATATTAATAAGATACAATCAACAAATTGATTCTTATATTATTCAAACACTTGTTTCTAAAATTTATGAACGATTAAATAAATTTATTTATGCAGATGAAGATATTTCAATTGTAACTCGTGCAGTTGATTTGTTAAGCGTTACAAAATGCACATTAGCCATTGCTGAAAATTGCACAGCAGGAAGGATAAGTGAAGAATTATCTTGTTGTGATGGCGGATTGGAAAATTTGGTTTATGCGTGTGTAACACCTAATAAGGAAAGCATTTCTAAACATTTAAATATTAACATTGAAATTTTAAATAAATATGGTTTAGCATCAGTTGAAACAGCATACGAAATGGCAACAGCATTAATAGATAAAACAAAGTCAGACGTTGTTGTTTGCACAACAGGATTAAACAAAATTGGAGATAATTCTTATCAAACTTTTATTTCTGTTGGAGATATTGATGGAATACACGTTTATAAATGTTCTTTCTCTGGAGATATTGAAGATGTGCTAACCAACATATCAAACACAGTTTTTTATTATTTAATTAAAAAACTTAAACAAAATGATTTGTTTTTTAATCAAACTACGATATAATATATTTATAAAACATATGTTTGATAAACAATGAATATTTAACGAAATAAAGAGGTATTATAATGGCAGACGAAAAGCAAAAATTATTAGAACAAGCAATACTTTCAATTGAAAAACAATTTGGTAAAGGTTCTATTATGAAACTTGGCGAAAGTGTTGAAAAAAATATAGATGTTATTCCAACAGGTTGTTTAACACTAGATTACGCATTGGGAATTGGTGGTGTTCCAAGAGGCAGAATTATTGAAATTTATGGACCAGAAAGTTCAGGTAAAACAACCGTTTCATTGCATATTTTAGCAGAAGCACAAAAATTAGGTGGAACTGTTGCATTTATTGATGCAGAGCACGCTTTAGACCCATCATACGCAGAAAAACTTGGTGTTAATATTAATGATTTGTTTATTTCTCAACCAGACACAGGTGAACAAGCACTAGAAATTTGTGAAACACTAGTTCGTAGTGGAGCAATTGATTTAGTTGTTGTTGACTCTGTTGCTGCATTAACTCCAAAAGCAGAAATTGATGGAGAAATGGGTGATAGTTTTATGGGTGCACAAGCAAGATTAATGAGTCAAGCTTTAAGAAAATTAACAGCAATAACAAACAAAAGCAAAAGTTGTGTAATATTTATTAACCAACTTCGTGAAAAAATTGGTGTTATGTTTGGAAGCCCTGAAACAACAACAGGTGGTAAAGCTCTAAAATTTTATGCTAGTGTTAGAATGGATGTTAGAAAAACAGACGTTATTAAAGATGGTGCAGATATAATTGGTAACAAAACAAAAGTTAAAATTGTTAAAAACAAAATGGCACCTCCTTTTAAAACTGCAGAATTTGATATTATGTATGGCAAGGGAATTAGCAAAGAAGGTTGCTTAATTGATATGGCATCTAACTTAGATATAATTCAAAAAAGTGGTGCTTGGTATGCCTATAATGGAGAAAAGATTGGTCAAGGCAAAGAAAATGTTAAAACTTACTTACAATCTAATCCTGAAGTTTATAAAGAAATTGAAACAAAAGTTAGAGAAGCTCTTGGCTTTTAATATAATAACAATTAAAAAAATTTAATAAGAAAAAAATAAAAAGAACTCAAAATAAATAGAGTTCTTTTTTATATTTTATTATAGTTTTAGTTAAAATACCAACTTAAAGTTTTATTTTCATTTTTAACATTTTTGTTAAAAATTTTATCAAAATTATAGTCAACTTTTTCAGTCTTAATCTTTTTGCTTTCTTCGTTTAAACACTCATCTTTAAAATATACTTTAATTTTATATTCGTAAATAGTGTTAGATTTAATTTTCTCATCAACATATTCTATAATTCCGCTTTTATTGTTTATGTGATTAATAATTTCTTCCTTTCCATCGCTAATTCTAATAATATCATATTCATAAAAATCTTCCGCATTAAAGGATAGTGTAACATTATTACTATTAACAACAATATTAAAATCATTAATATTAGCACTTTTAAATAATTCGCTTTCTTCAATTGGTAAATATCTTTTAGAAAAAATTTCTTCAATTGCATATCTATCATAAAAATTATTATTAATAAGTTTTATTTCATTATCATTTTTATAAGTTAATGCATCAATTTTAACAACTTCACAAGTGTTAGGCATTTCAATATTTTTAGGTTTATTGTTTGCATACAATTCAGAGAACACGTCCTTAATAACTTCTGTTGCCATTGTTCCTCCGTTATTGTTGCCATTTAACACATATTCATCTTTCAAACTATAGTTGCCAAACCACATTCCCATTGTGTGATTGCTTGTGTATGCAACACTTATTGCATCTGTGTTGTTGTTTGTTCCTTTTATTGCAACAGTACCTGTTTTTCCAGCAACCTCATAAGGCAATTTTTTTAATTTGCCACTTGTTCCTTTTTTCACACCTTCTTTTAAAAGTATGTGAGTTAAATATGCTGTGTCTGAACCCATAACTGTTTTAAAATTAGTGTTATTTTCATAAATAACATTTCCTGTTGCACCAATAATTTTTTTAATAAATTTGCTTTCAATAAATTTGCCTTCGTTTGAATATGGCAAATAAGAATTAGTTAATTGTTTTAATGTTATTCCATCTGTAAAACCACCCAAAGCAATTGCTAAGTTATTATCGCTTTCACTAAAAGTTATACCACACCTTTCAGCAAATTTAATAGCATCATTAATTCCAACATATTGCAAAACTTTAACTGCTGGAATATTTAAACTTTTTGCAACAGCCTCTTTAATAGTAACATAGCCATAACATTTATTTCCCACATTATTTGGGATGTAGTTGCCAAAGTTGGTAACTTCATCATTAATTTTAGATGCAGGCGAAATAAGCCCTTTTTCAAGCGCAGGGGAGTAAACCAAAATTGGTTTTATTGCACTTCCTGGTTGTCTGTTAAAATTGCTTAAGTCATAATCACTTTTGCCATCAAAAGCAACAATTCCGCCTGTTTTGTTATCGATAACAATTGCTAAACTATCTGCAACATTCCCATAGTTATTTTTTAAGTAATATTTTTCATCAACAATTTTATTATGTAAATTGTTTTGAATTTCTTTATCCAAATATGTGTAAATTTGAATACCGCTTTTTAATATATCACTTTCAGATAAATTTAAAATTTCTTTGGCTTCTTCCATTGCTGCATCAAAATACACTTTTTCTATTTGATTTTTCTTATTATTCAAATTTAATTTAATTTCTTCATTAACAGCGTTTTCATATTCATAAGTTGAAATTTTGTTATCTTTAAGCATTTCACTTAAAACTAAATTTCTTCTTTTTAAACAATTATCTTTATTATATATTGGGGAATAGGTTTTAGGTGATTTTATAATTCCTGCTAAAACGGCACTTTCTGAAATTGTTAAATCTTCAACGTTTTTATTAAAATAATTTTTAGAAGCTTCTTGAATCCCATAAGAACCTTCACCAAAATAAATAACGTTTAAATAACATTCTAAAATTTCATCCTTAGAAAATTCTTTTTCTAATTTTTTTGTTAATGCAATTTCTTTTATTTTTCTTTCTAGTGTTTTATCTTGAGTTAAATGTGTGTTTTTAATTAATTGTTGGCTAATTGTGCTTGCACCTTCTTTAAAAGACATACTTTTTAGGTTAGTTAACATAGCTTTAGCCATTCTTTTATAGTTTAAGCCATTATGACTATAAAAGTCCTTATCTTCTATTGAAAGAAATGCGTTTATTGTATGTTCTGGAATTTTGTTTAATTCCACAATTTCTTTTCCAATATTGCTATTTAAAAAAGGCTCATTGTTGTTATCAAAAATGCTAATTTCACTATTAGTTAGCATTATTTTATTTTTATCAAACTTAATACTATTTGTGCTTTGCATAATATTGTTTATGTAAAAAGCACCTGTTATAGTTATAAGAATAATAATTGATATAAAAACAATTAAAAAAATTTTTAAAGTTTTTTTCATAAAGCACCTTTTTAATATTTTAAATTATTATAAGTAATTAATTTAATTTAATACTTTAATCTTGTTTAACTTTAAAAAAAATAGTATAATGTAGTATATTATGGAGGATTATGTTTAAATGCAAAAATATTATATCAAAACCTTTGGTTGTCAAATGAATGTTCACGATAGTGAAAAGATTGCAGGAATGCTTAAAAGCTTGGAATATGAAGAAACAAATAAGAAAGAACAAGCAGATATAATTGTTTTTAACACTTGCTGCATTAGAGATGGAGTTGAACAAAAAATATTTGGAAACATTGGGGACTTAAAAAGATTAAAAAAACAAAATCCTAATTTAATAATTGCAATTTGCGGTTGTCTTTCTCAACAAAACGGAAGAGCAGAAGTAATAAAACAAAAATTCCCATTCGTTAGCATAGTTTTAGGAACTCACAACTTAAATGAGTTAAAAAATTACATTGTTAAATTCAAACAAACACACAAAAGAATTTTTGATGTTTGGGAAAAAGAAAAAGCAATTGATGAAAATGTTGAAATGTTCAGAACAAGCAATTATAACGCTTGGGTAAACATTATGTATGGCTGCAACAATTTTTGCACATATTGCATTGTTCCTTATGTTAGAGGCAGAGAACGTTCTCGCAAAATGGAAGATGTTTATTCCGAAGTTGAAAGTTTGGTTAACAATGGATATAAATATATAACTTTGCTTGGTCAAAATGTTAACAGTTATGGCAACGATATAAACGATGGCAAAACAACATTTGCAAATCTATTGAAACTTTTAACAACAATAAAAGGCGATTTTAGAATTAAGTTTATGACATCTCATCCAAAAGATTTAAATGATGATGTTATTAATGTTATTGCAACAGAACCAAAAATTTGTAACACAATTCATTTGCCTGTTCAATCTGGAAGCACAAAAATATTAAAATTAATGAACAGAAATTATTCAAGAGAGCAATATCTAAATTTAATTAAAAAAATTAAACAAGCAATTCCAGACGTTTACTTATCAACAGATATCATTGTTGGATTTCCTAACGAAACAGAAGAAGATTTTTTATATACATACACCTTAATAAAAGAAGTTAATTATGGTGGCGTTTTTGCATTTATGTATTCTAAACGAACAGGCACTGTTGCGGAAAAAATGGAAAATCAAATAGATGAAAAAATTAAAAATGAAAGAGTTAACAAAATTTTAAAATTATCAAAATCTTTAATTAAACAACAAAACAAAGAAATGTGTGGAAAAACTTTTGAAGGAATTATTGAAAAAGAACTAGAAAATAACAAATATCTAGCAGTTTTGCATAGTGGCAAAAATGTTATTGTTGAAAGCGAAAATTCTTTACCAATTTTATCATTCCAAAACATTAAAATAACAAACAACGAAGCAAGCCAACTTTTTGGCGTAATTAATAACTAGGAGAAAATTATGGCATTATCACCAATGATGCAACAATACTTGCAAACAAAAGATAAATATTCCGACTCAATTTTATTTTTTAGATTGGGCGATTTTTATGAAATGTTTTTTGAAGACGCAAAGTTGTGCAGTAAACTTTTAGACTTAACTTTAACAGGAAAAGATTGCGGAGTGGAAGAAAGAGCTCCAATGTGCGGAATTCCATACCACGCAGCAGAAAGTTATATTGCAAAACTAGTTGATATGGGTTATAAAGTTGCAATTTGCGAACAAACAACAGTTCCAACAAAAGGCAATAAAATTGTTGAACGTGATGTTGTTAGAATTGTAACTCCCGGAACTGTTATAGATTCTAATATGCTAGAAGAAAATAAAAACAACTATATAATGTGTGCTTATTTTAATAACAGTCAACTTGGCGTTTCATATGTTGATATTTCAACAGGCATAATGTATTTAACTGAATTTTTAGAAGAAAATGCATTATCTCAATTTAATGATTTATTAATTCAAGTTCAACCAAAAGAAATACTTTATAATTCAGATTTTAGCGAAATTATACCTAATTTGTCTGCTATTAAGTTAGGCATAAGATTTGTTAACGGAAACTATGATGATAGCAAATTTGAATTAAATTGTGCTAACGAAATGGTTCTAAATCAATTTGGAAAAGAAGAAATAAAACAAAAAGGTGCTCACGGCAAAAGTTTAGCAATATCTTCTTGCGGAGCATTGTTAAATTATTTGTTAGAAACACAAAAAAGAAGTTTGAACCATATTAACACAATTAATGTTGTTGAAACTTCCAACTTTATGCACTTAGATGCAAATACAAGAAAGAACTTAGAGTTAACAGAATCTAACAACAGAGATAGAAAGAAAAAGGGCAGTTTGCTTTGGTTACTAGATAAAACCAAAACCAATATGGGTGCAAGAACTTTAAGAAGTTATGTTGAACAACCGTTATATAATGAACAATTAATTAATAAAAGACTAAATGCAGTTGAAGAACTATGCAAAAACATTATTATACGTGAAAATTTGGCAAATTTACTTTCTAATGTTTACGATATTGAAAGACTTTGCGGTAAAGTTAGTTACGGCAATTTATCACCAAAAGATTGCATAGCACTTTTAAGAAGTTTAAAACAATTGCCAAACATTAAAAGCAAGTTAGAAAGTTTTAATTCTTCATTACTAAAAGAAATTTATAATAATATTTTTGATTATTCAGAAATTGTTAACTTGCTAGATTCTGCAATTATTGAAGACCCACCATTTAAAACTTCTGATGGCGGATTTATTAAAAATGGTTTTAATAAAGAACTTGATGACGTTAGAAACATTTCAACTGTGGGCAAAACTTGGCTTGCTGGATTAGAAGCAAAAGAAAAACAAGAAACTGGCATTAAAAACTTAAAAATTGCATTTAATAAAGTTTTTGGTTACTACATTGAAGTAACTAAAAGCCAACTAAACTTAGTTCCTTTCAGATACCAAAGAAAACAAACAACTGTTAACTCTGAAAGATTTATTACTGATGAATTAAAAGAAATTGAAGACAAAATTTTAAATGCACAAGATAAGTGTTTAGAATTAGAATTAAAACTTTATGAAGATATAAAAAATGTGTTAAAACAAAATATTGTTGCAATGCAACAAACTGCAAGACATATTGGTGTTTTGGATGCTTTATTAAGTTTAGCAAACGTTGCTTGCGTTAATAACTATTGCAAACCAACAGTTAAAAAGAACGTTAATAAAATTGAAATTGTTGATGGAAGGCATCCTGTTGTTGAAGCAATTATAAAAGATGAAGATTTTGTTCCAAATAACACATTACTAGATGATAATGAAAATAGAACAATGATTATAACAGGCCCAAATATGGCTGGAAAAAGCACATATATGCGTCAAGTTGCATTAATAACATTAATGACACACATAGGCAGTTTTGTTCCTGCAAAAAGTGCAACAATTTCTTTAACAGATAGAATTTTCACAAGAGTTGGTGCTAGTGATGATTTAGCATTTGGACAAAGCACTTTTATGGTGGAAATGAGTGAAGTTAGCAACATTTTAAAAAATGCAACTAATAACAGTTTAATTATATTAGATGAAGTTGGAAGAGGAACAAGCACATTCGATGGTTTATCTATTGCTTGGAGTGTAATGGAGTATATTTCAAAAACACTTAAAGCAAAAACATTGTTTGCAACACATTATCACGAATTAACAGAACTTGAAGGAATGCTAGATGGTGTTAAAAATTATAGAATAAATGTTAAGGAATTTAACAATTCCATAATCTTCTTACGCAAAATTGTTAGGGGTGGAGCAAATAAAAGTTTTGGTATTGAAGTTGCATCTTTAGCCGGAATTCCAAAAGATGTTGTAAATAGAGCAAGAGAAATTTTACACACACTAGAAGAAAACGAAATTAACACTCACAGTAACTTAAGAGATTTAGGTGATGCTAAAGAAAATCACGAAAAAATAAAAGCCAACAATGAAGTTGTTTCAATATTAAAAGATATTGATGTTAACACATTATCTCCATTGCAAGCGTTTGATACATTAATAAATTTAATAAATATAGTTAAAAAGTAGGTTATAAAATGGCAAACATTAACATATTAGATAAAAGTATTTTTAATAGAATTGCAGCAGGTGAAGTTGTTGAAAAGCCAGCAAGTGTTATAAAAGAACTTGTTGAAAACAGTATTGACGCTGGAGCAACTAACATTGTTATTGAAATTACTGATGGCGGAATTAAAAAAATTAAAGTTTCAGACAATGGTTGTGGCATGAACAAAGAAAACTTATTAAAATGCGTTTTACCTCATGCAACAAGCAAAATAAAAACAGCGGATGACTTAGATAAAATTGGAACTTTAGGTTTTCGTGGTGAAGCATTAAGTAGTATTTGCGCTTGTGCTAAAGTTACATTTGTTTCAAAAACTGCAGATGAAGAAATTGGGCACAAGCTAAACTGCAATGGTGGAGAAGTTGAAAATGTTTGTGAAATTGGAACAGTAACAGGAACAACTGTAACTGTTGAAGATTTGTTTTATTGCATACCAGCAAGAGCAAAGTTCTTAAAAAAGCCAAAATTAGAAGAAAGCGAAATAACAAACATAATTTCAAGATTAATTCTTGCAAATCCAAACATTTCTTTCAAATATTCTGCTAACGATAAATTAATTTTCCAATCAACCGGAAAAAGTTTAGAAGATGCAATATATTGCGTTTATAACCAGCAAACATTAGAAAACTTAATACCAATTAATTTTTCTAACGATTTAATTAAAGTTAATGGTTATATAAGCAAACCAAGTTTTACAAAACCAAACAGAACATATCAAACATTAATAATTAATAAAAGATACGTTATTAATTATTCAATTTCTTCTGCAATACAAAAAGCATACGAACATTTTTTAATGAAAAATAATTTTCCATTTTACGTTATTCATATGGAAATTCCTTTAAACAAAATTGATGTTAATGTTCACCCAACAAAAATGGAAGTTAAGTTTGAAGACGGTGGAAGAATTTATGCAATGTTTTTAAACGAAGTTAGTAATGTTCTTTTTGATGTTAAAACTTTAAAAGAATTAAGAACAATTAAAGAATCCGCTAATGAAACAGTTAATGAAACAACAACAGAAAATAACACACAATCTAATTTAAACTTGTTAAAACAAAATGAAGGTTACAATTTTAACATTGAAGAAACAAAACCGTCAGAACAAAATAATGTTTTAGAAAATGGCTATACAAAATTAAACTCGGAATCTAAAAACAACGAAAACGCAGATAATAAAGAAAACATAGATAATAAAGAAAATAAAATTGATTCTGATATATTTAATAAAGCTCACGAATCATTCTCAAAGTTTTGCACTTCATCAAACATTATAAAAAACAATCAATTTTCAGTTAATGATGATAATGGCTATTCTTATGATATAGTTGAAACAATGCTTGAAAATAGTCCTAATTTTAAAGAAAAATTGAAAAATAAACAAATTGTTCAAGAAACCTTTAAATTAGCAGATAACTACAAAATTATTGGTTCTGCATTTAACACATTCATAATTGTGGAACAAAATGATGCTTTATTATTAATAGACCAACACGCAGCACATGAAAGAATTTTATTTGATAAATTTATGCAAGAAAGTTTGAATCATCAAATAACAGTTCAACCATTACTTGTTCCATATATATTAGATACAAATTATCAAGAAACTGCATTTATTTTAGAAAACATTGAAAATTTTAAGCAACTAGGCTTTGAAATTGAAGAATTTGGAACTAATTGCTTTAAAATTTCGAGTATTCCTTTATTATTAAAAGAACTTAGTTTTAAAAAATTCTTTAATGATGTTTTGTCTGATATTAACAATAAAGTTATAATTAAAAAAGCCGATTATATTTACGATTTTATTGCAAAAGAAGCTTGTAAAAACGCAGTTAAAGCAAACGATTGCTTATCCGATTCTGAAATTAAAGTTTTGTTAAACGAAATTAACACAAAAACAGATGTTTTAATGTGCCCACACGGAAGACCAATTGTTTTAAAATTAACAAAAACAGAAATTGAAAAAATGTTTAAAAGGATAGTTTAATGAAATATAACTGTATTTTTGTTGTTGGGCCAACGGGCAGTGGTAAAAGTGCTGTTGCATTACAAATTGCAAGCAAATTTAATGGCGAAATTATTAACTCTGATAGTATGCAAATATATAAAGAATACAACATTGGAACAGCAAAACCAACACAATCTGAAATGCAAATTGTTAAACACCATTTGTATAACATAGTAAGTGTGAAAGATGAATTTAGTGTTAGTGAATATAAGGAACTTGCTATTAACAAATTTAATGAAATAAAAAACAACTGCTTGCCAATTTTTGTTGGTGGAACAGGTTTATATTTTACAAGCCTAATAAATGATTACAATTTTGCAACAACTGATAAAGACGAAAGTTTAAGGGAAGAGTTAAATTCACTTGCAACAAAAATGGGGAACAATTACATTCATAAAATGTTAGAAGAATTAGACCCAGAAGAAGCAAAAAAAATACCACCTGAAAATTTAAAAAGAGTAATTCGAGCAATTGAAATATGTAAATTAACAGGAAAATCTAAAACTGAATTATTAAAAGAAAATAAAAATCAACAAACAAATAAAAACAATATTTTAAAACCATTAATTATTGGAATAACTTGGAATAGAGATGAACTATACCAAAAAATTAATAAAAGAGTTGATATTATGATAAATAATGGTTTATTAAACGAAGCAAAGGATGTTTTTGAACATAAAGATGAATATAGCAATCAATTTGTTTTAGCAATTGGATATAAAGAATTTTTTGAATATTTTAATAACGAAAAAACATTGGAAAATTGCACTGAATTGTTAAAACAAAAATCTAGAAACTATGCAAAAAGGCAACTAACTTGGTTTAACAAAATGGAAAATGTTAATTGGTTTAACTTAAGCCACCAAAAAATAAAAGATGTTTTAGATTTTATTAGCAACAATATAAACAAATAAACGCTTATTGTTAAGCGTTTTTTTACTATTGAAAATAAGCTTAATATGTGATAAACTTAATGTTAGAAATATTGTTAAGGTAAATTATTATGAGTTTAAAATTTGAAATAATAAAAAACAACCCTCAATCTTTATTAAAATATATAAAAAGAAAAGAATTTTTATATGATTTTTTAATTTTTAAAAATAATTTTATAAAGCTTAACAAGTTATTAGATGATAAAGGTGTTTTAACATATTTAACATTTAGATACGTTATGGAAAGTGACGAAACTAAAGAACAAATAAAAAAATGTTTACAAGAAATGAAAATAATTTCAAATTTGAAAGGTGATGAAAGTCAACTAGAATTCACCTTAAACAATGAAACATATACAATTTCAGATATAATTCAATATATTAAATTTAAAGATGATTTAACTGCAGAAGAAAAAAGAAAAATTTTTAATAAAATGTTTCCAAACGGATTTTGTTATGATAATTCAAAAAATTTTATTAACGCATATAAAAACGTTGATAGAAATATATTATTTGGAATTTTTTCACCTTATAACAATAATACAGGATTTTCTCACTTTGTTATTATTTCGCAAAATAAGATTATAGACCCAACTTTTAACATTATTATGGATAAAGAAAAATATGTAAAATTATTTAATTTTGAAATAATAGAAAAATATTCTCTTAATGAACTTGAAAATATTGAAAATCAATTTTTAAATGAATGCAAAACAATTGCAAAAGATAAAAATAAAAACATTGAAATAACAAAGAAAAATGTATATAAAATTTTTAATTTTATGCATTATTTGGTTGCAAGAAATAATGAAGAATTAAAAGATAAATTATTAAAAGATTCCATAACTTCTTCAAAATTAAGAAATTATAGAAAAAAATATAAATAAAATAATAAAATTATAATCAAAGGTGTATATGAAATTGCAATTTGAAATTATAAAAAATAACCCTGAAAAATTATTAAAATATGTTAGAAAAATAGAAGCTAGTTATAAACTTTTTCACGAAACAAACGAAGGGAAGGAAATTGAAACATTTTTAAGTGATGAAGAAAAAGTTTTGTTTGCAACAATTTCAATGTTTTTGCATCCTTCACAAAAAAATATAGATAGATCTAAAAGCATATTAAAAACTTCAAATTTTGTTACTAATTTTAAATTTAACGAAAACAATAGCTTCAGTTTTGATTATAAAAATCACAATTATAATATAGAATGTTTAGCAAATTATGTTTTGTTTAATAGATCTAAAATACATGGAACAAAATTTGATATAATTGATAAAATTAGAGTATTAAATCAAGTTTTTCCAAGCAAAAGATGTTTTAATAATTCAATAGATTATGCTAATTTTTTAGTAGATAGTGACAATATATATATCTATTTTGGCATTTTTCACCCATATAATAGTTCTAATGGATTTACACACTTTGTTGTTGGCGATGGTGAAAATATTTTTGATCCTACTTTTAATTTAAAAATGAAAGTAGAAGATTATTGTAAATTATTCCATTATGAAATTATTAGTAAATTCAAAAAAGAAGAACTAATAAATATAAAACAAGAATTTGTTGATAAATCATCCAAATTTGCAAAAGAAAATTTTAATTTGGAATTAAATTATAATGAAACATTTGATATATTTAACTATCTTGAATATATCATTGTTAGAAACGATGAAAATTTAATAAGAGAATTATTTGAAAACGGATATAATAATTTAAAAATTAATAAAAGTGAAAATTGCAGACAAAAAAATAAAGCACGTAAATAATACGTGCTTTTTTTTAAAATTTTCTTACTAATCCAATAACTTTTCCTAATATTTCAACGTGGTCAGTGTATATAGGGCTCATTGTGTCATTTTCAGGTTGTAATCTATATCTACCATCTTCTTTATAAAATCTTTTAACAGTTGCCATTCCATCAATTAATGCCGCAACAATTTCTCCATTGTTAGCATAAGATTGTTGACGAAGTATAATTTTGTCGCCATCGTAGATTCCAGCATTAATCATACTTTCACCAGAAACAGTTAACATAAACAAACCTTCACCTCTAAACATTGTAGGGGATACCAAAAAATATTCTTCAACATTTTCAACTGCTAAAATAGGTTCACCAGCTGTGATTTTACCCAAAATAGGAATTCTAACATATTCTTTTTCATCCATACTAACATAGTTTGCAATATTAAATACATTATTGTTTTTGTTAGCAGATTTTTCTGTTGAAACAATTTCTAAGGCTCTGTTTTTATTTGGATTTTTCTTAATTAAACCGCTACTTTCCAATTTATTTAAGTAATAAGAAATTGTGCTAGTGCTTGTTACTTTAACTGCATGACACATTTCTCTTACTGTTGGAGGATATCCATTAGTATCAACATAATCCTTAATAAATTTTAATAATTCTTCTTCTTTATTAAATCTTTTACTCATACTTTAAAACCTCATTTACTTAATACAATAATATCATAAACAAACAGACCTGTCAAACATTTGTTCTAAATATTTAAAATAAAAAAACACCAATATATTAGGTGTTTTTATTCATCTCTTAATTTAACAACGTTTGCAGCTTTTCTTCTTATATCTTCAGAAATTGCAGCATAATGTTTACGTGTTGTATTAACATCTTTATGTCCTAAAACATCCGCAACAACATAAATGTCATTGGTTTCTCTATATAAATTAGTACCAAAAGTGCTTCTTAGTTTATGGGGAGTTATATGTTTTAATGGTGTAACGCATTGCGCATATTTTTTAACCAACTTTTCAACACTTCTAACACACATACGTTTGTTTTGCAAACTTAAAAATAAGGCTTGTTCATCTTTAGGTAAATCTTTAATATTGTTTCTAAATTCAATATAATTTTTTAGGGCAGTGGCAACTTCGTTATTAAAGTATAAAATAACTCTATTTCCACCTTTTCTTGTTATTGTGAAAGCATTATTTTCAAAGTCAATATCAGAAACATTTAAACCAACACATTCGCTAATACGTATACCTGTTCCTAAAAACAAAGAAAGCATTGCAAAATCTCTTAATTTTGTGTGAGAATGAAAACCTTTTTGCATTTTTGTTAAACCATCGCCATTTTCGCTTGTGTTTAACATTTTAACAACTTCATCAACTTCAAGCCTTATTATTTCACTTTCGTGAACTTTAGGGGTATCAACAACGCTTGCAACATTAGAATCTATTTTTCCTTTTTTAAAAAAATATTTTAACAAAGCTCTAACGCTTGCAAGTTTTCTTCCTTTTGCTTTATCTCCATTTCTATAAACTTTTCCATTTGCTTTATAAACGGATAAATATGATAAATACATTTCAATATGAGTTGATGTTAATTTTTTTAAATCTTCAAAAGTTAAAGTTGAAGGCTTTTTCCCATAAAATTCTTGTGTGTCAGTTGATAAAAAATCAAAAAAAATCTTTAAATCTCTGGCATATCCTAATCTTGTTAGGGGAGAGGTTTGTTGTTCAATACCTAAAAAAAATTCAGAGCAAAAAGCGGGCAAAACCAATCTTAATTCTCTTACTTTTAGTATGTTTTCTTCATCTCTTAATTTGAAATAACTTTCTTTCATACAAAAATCTCTTTATTTTTATTTATTAATTATCAAAAGTATAATACTAAAATTTAAAAATTTTGTAAATTATTTTCAGTATTTTGCGAATAGTTTTTAAAAAAGTTAATTCAATTAAGTATTATTATAAATGACAAATAAATAAAATTTTGCTAAAATAAACTAATATTAATTAATAATTTAGGAGTTAATAGCAATGTTATCATTAAAAGATTATTCTTTTAAAATTGATTTAGAATATTACGAAAATTGCAAAGATTGGATTACCGATGTGGCAATTGAAGCAATAGACAATGTTTTTGCTGATAAACCAATGTTTAATTTAAACGATATTGCATATATGATATTAGACGATTATGAATTAGGAACAAACACATGTTCTTTCACACCAATTAGATTATATTTAGCAATTAATCAACCTAAAAATATAAAATCAGAAGAAAATAAAAAAAATTGGTTTAAAAAGAAAAATCCATTAATAAAAAATTTACACTTAACCTTAGATGAAATTAAAGACCAATTATTTAAAAGCTTAATTAATATTTTAGATAGTTCTTGTTTAATTTATAACAACTCTTTAAGCATAGAAATTTGGAAAACAGAAGAATTTGAAAATGAAACAAAAACTTCTTTGCATTTTGAAATAATTCCTTGTTTGCAATTTGAAGAAACAGGGGATGATGTTATTTACTACAATAAAAGTAAAAGCATTATTGTTAAAGAAGATTTAATTAATACTATGCAAAACTTTAACAATAAAAACAAAGAAACTAATAACTTATTTAGCGAATTTGTTTTAATTTTTAAAAACCTTTATTTGCAACAAGATAACAAAAAACAACTTCCAGCATTGTTGTTTGAAACAATTTTATATAACGTTCCAAATTCATATTTCGAAGATAATTCAACAAACACATTGTTTAATATAATAAACTTTATAAAAAATTTTGATTTAAAAAATTACAAAACAATTGATGAAAATGATTTTGCATTTACATCAAAAACAACACCATTTTCAATTTTTTATGCAAAACATATATTAAAAACAATAGAAAAAAACATAAATTTATTAACAAAAGAAAAATAAAACTAAATAAAATTTAATGCAATTTGTATTAAAAAACCGATTTTAAAATTGAATCGGTTTTTTATTTTTTTAATAAATTTTTATAATTTAATAAAATTTTGCATAGGATTTGGAAAAAAGCCGTATTTTGACGTTAACTATTCGCAAAAGTTGTCTTTTGCGAATAGTTTTTAACATTAAATTTAATATTTTTCACCCTATTTTTAACAGTTTGCATAGCAAAATTTCTTTATTGCATAGTAGTTGCATAATACTTAAAAATCAAACTTTTTTGTTGAAACTTTTAACTTATGCTCTAATTACTGATTTTAAAAATAAGAGTGCTTTAATAATTTGCATAGATAAAAATAAAAAATAAAAAAGAGTAGGAACAAACCCACCCTATTTTTAATTTCTAAACAACTGCAACAAGTAGCCACTTTGTTTTGCTCTTTTAATTTCTGTTTTATAATCTGGCATAACACTTTCAACAACCTTATAAAAATTTTTAGAATGATTAAATTCAACAAGGTGTGCCAATTCGTGAATTATAATATAGTCTATTGTTTTATGTGGCAACATCGCCAATCTTAAATTAAATTTTATTAAGCCTTTTGAATCGCAACTTCCCCATCTAGTTTTACAATTATCAATTTTATATGCAAGATAATTTAAATCCATTATTTTAGCAAAGTAATCAAGCCTTTTTTGAATAACAAGGTTTGTTATTTCTTTATAAAAGTTTATAAAAAGCTTATTTAATTCACTTTGTTCTTTTCCTGCTGGTATTAAAAATTGAAAATCTCCAACTTCAATTTTTTTTATTTTTTCAACTTCCACCCTTTCGTATAATTTCCCAAACAAAAAAAATTGATTATATTTTTTTATATTAATATTAAAAGCATTATTCTCTTCAATTTCTTTAAGCTTTCTGGTTATCCAGCTAGATTTAGATTCTACAAATTTTAAAATATAACTAGCATCTAACCTTTTTGGGGCTCTAACAACCAATTCGCCATTTTTAGTTATAGTTAAAGAAATACTTCTTCTATTTGTTCTTATTATTGCATTTGGGACTATATTCATATTTCACCTTTTTACTAATATACTACTTTTTTAGTTTTTTAACAAACTAATTAATTGTAAATTTATAGTAAAAAATATCGAATTTTAATTGATAAAATAAAGAAAATTAACAACTATTCAAACGCAAAAATAACGCTTATTTTAAGCAATATTTTTATTGATTGAATAGTATTTTGTTGACTAATTTTATAATATTTAATATTATTATAAAAAATTATAATATTATTGGGAGAAATATAATGCCAAGAAATAAAAGTGTTGCAAACAGAGGTTTTGTTAATAATACAATACTAGAAAGTTTAATTTCCGGAGATAAATACGGTTACGAAATAATCAAAGAAGTTGAAGAAAAATCTAATGGCAAAATAAAATTAAAACAACCAAGTTTGTACTCTAGTTTAAAACGATTTGAAAGCAAAGGCTTTATTTCTTCTTATTGGGAAGATAGTGATATTGGTGGAAGACGCCATTATTACAGCATAACAGAAGTTGGAAAAGATTATTATTACAATAATGTTGTTAAAAATCCAACATTGAAAATAACTTTACCAAAGGAAAGAAAAAAACATACTTCGCTTGCTTCCTCTCCTGTTACCCAACCTGAAACAAACACTGAATCTGAAAATTACAATGTTTTTGATTTATTAGATAATGAAGAAGCTATTGCCGAAAATGAAGATAACAACATTCAAGATATTAATGATGATATTGAATTAAGAGAAATAAAGGATTTTGACGATGCAGACGAAAATTCTTTAGATGAAGAAATCACCCCTGAAATTGAAGAAGTAATAGAAGAAAACGAAGAAGAAAACAACATTGAAGAAGCTAAATTATTAGAAGAACAAAACAATGAATATATTGAAGAACACTCTGAAGAATTTAAAAATGCAGAAGAAGAAATTGAAGACTCTCACCCTACACTTTTTGCAATTTCAAAAAGAGAAAATTCTTCATCTTCAAACATTGGCATACAAGAAAGTATGTTCAATATGGATAATGAAGAAAATAGTTTTGAAATGAATTCTGAAGAAAAAGTTAACTTAGATGCATTAAATCAGATAAAAAACAAATATTCTAATTTGGAAATTGAAGAAGAACAAACTATTGAAGATAAAAAAGACATCCCACTACTAGAAGAAAAAGAACACGAAGTGTTTAGTTGGGATGATATGAAAAGAAAAATTGGAACTGCTAAAAGTTTTTCAGATTATTCAAACGAAGAAAATTTAGATAAAAATGAAAATTCTAATTCTGAAAATAATAATTCTCAGATAGTTGTTGATGAATATGGAATAATTAAACTTCAAAACGATGAAGAAATTGAAAAACCAAAAAATAGAATTTTTGACAATGTTATTTTAAGAACTAATAATGACCCTAACGATGTTTTTATTAAATCAAAGCAAGCAAAACAAAAATATGATGAACCAGAATTAACAAGAGAAGAAAAAATTCAAAAACAAGAAAATTTCATTCAAAGATTTGATGAAATTGCAACAAAACAAAAAGAAAGTTCTAATGAAATAGATTACAAACGCATTTTGGGAGATTTATACACAAAAGAAACTGTTTCTGATGAAGAAGAAAGTAATTTCGATGATGAATCAGATGTTGTTATTAATAACTCCCCTGATTTTAATGAAAACATCAATATTAATGAAGATGATTTTGAAGAATATAACAACGAAAGAATAACTAATATCAACTTAGAAAATATAAATCCAGACGAAAGTTTTACTGTTGATGATAAAGAATACGCTCAAGTTGCAATGTTCCCTAGAACAAATAAGCAAATATACAAAAATCATGAAGAATCTTTAATTAATGAAGGAATTAAATTAAAAAATTTTGAAACTTCTAATGTTGAAAATTCAACAAACAAAGATTTCATCTTATCAAACAAAGCAAAGTTTTTTATGGTTTTAATTTTAGGCATACTTTCAATATTAGAGTGCTTAGCAATATCATTAATTTTGAAAACTAAAAATATGTTCACTGAAATAGATGCAAAATTTGCAGCTGTTACATATGCCGTTATTTCTGCAATAATTTTGTTATATGCAATAATATTCTTAATAAGCCCACACAAAAGAAAGCCTAACGATTTTAAATTAAATTATTATTTAATATTTGGATTTTTAGCATTTATTGCTGTAAGTTTGTTAGGTTATGCAATTTGTGTTTTATCAGGACTTACTACCCTAAACTTAAATTTATATTTGTTTAGGCTAATAACACCAATAGTTATTTCTTTTAACTTTGTTATTGCACCACTTTTATATAATATTTTTGTAAAAGATAAAAAGTTTTATTAAGCCGATTAAATTCGGCTTATTTTTTTATTTTAAAATTTTTTGTTATATTTTTAATTTTATTAATTGTGTACTTTTCAATTTCCGCTTGATATTTATAAGAAATAATTGAAACTAGAAGTGCAACAATAATTATAATTGGCCAAACATATAACCCCCAACCTGAATAAGGTATAATGTATCCACCGCCAAAATAACTCATACTAACAACACTAATTGGTCTTGTTATTGTTGTAATAATAAAAAATGTTTTAAATTTCATTTGCGTTAGTCCTGCAATTAAGCACAATATATCATCTGGAAACATTGGCAATAAAAATGCAATTGTTAAAAACATTTTATTTTCTAAAATATTTACATATTTATTAGTTAATGTTTCCCCAACTAAAAATTTAGATATTTTATTCCCAAACATTTTGCCTAATAAAAATGAAATGTATGAACCTATTAAAACACCAACTGAACATAAAATTGAACCCTCTAAAGGACCATATATTACAACACCTGCTAAATTAATTATTGCAGCAGGAATTGGCAAAATTATGATTTGTAAACTTTGTATAATAACATATACCAACCTGCCCCAATTACCTGTTTTTGCTATTAAAATTTTTAATTCATTAATGTTGAAGAATATATCAAAAATTTTCCAATTACTATAAATTGCAAAACAAACTATACTTATAAGCAAAGTAAAGTTTAATAATGTTAAAATTTTAGTACTTTTTATAGTAAATATTAAGAAATTTAATATAACAGACAGACTAACTATAACTAAAACCAAAACACTGTTTTGCCACTTTAAAACAAAAGAAAAAACACTTATAAAAATTGTTATAAGAAACACGATTAAATTTAATTTTATACTTGATTTATTATTAGACATAATACCTTTTATTTCGCATTTATAATAATAATTAATATAATATATTAACATTTAGTGTATTTTATTACCTTTACAAAAAAAATAGTATATGTTAAAATTAATTAATATTTTGTAAGAGGTTTATTATGGCTAACAAACCAGTTGTTTTAAAATTAACAAATGTAACAAAAAAATTTGGTACCCGTGTTGCCGTTAATAATGTTTCATTTGAAATACATGAAGGTGAAATTTTTGGTTTTTTAGGACCTAATGGCGCAGGTAAAACAACAACAATGCGTATGATATGCGGTCTTTGCCGTCCAACCGAGGGTGAAATTTATGTTTGCGGATATTCTGTTAAAAAAGAGTTTGAAAACGCAATGAAAAACGTTGGCGCTTTAATTGAAAACCCACTTATGTATGGCTACATGACCGGAATGGATAATTTAAAATATTATGGCAGTTTGCATAAGAACATAACTAAAGATGAAATTATGCACTACGCTCAAATTGTGGGACTAGAAAATAGATTAAACGATAAAGTTAAAAACTACTCTTTAGGTATGAGACAAAGGCTTGGAATTGCTCAAGCTCTTTTGCATGAGCCAAAGTTATTAGTTCTTGATGAACCATTAAGCGGATTAGACCCTAATGGTGTTAAAGAAATGAGAGATTTTTTAAAAAAATTAGCTCACGAATATAACATTGCATTGTTAATATCAAGTCATATGTTAAGCGAAATGGAACATTTATGCGATACTATTGGCATTATTAATAACGGCAAATTATTAGATGTTAAAAACATAAAAGATATAAATGCAGATATCTCAGGTTCTAAAAGAGTTAAAATTAAAGTTAACTACCCTAATTTTGCTGGTAAATTAATACAAACTCAATATAACTTAAAATGTGAAATTGCAGGAAATAGCGTTTTAGTTAATGCTGATGAAGAAAAAGTTGCAGAAATAACAAAAATGTTAATTGCAAATAACATTTCAATTTTTGGCGTTGAAACAATTGCTAAACCTTTAGAAGAAGTATTTATGGATATTATAAAAATTAAAAGTAATGGTAAAATTATTTCTAGCATATTATAGGAGGAAAAATGGGAATATTTAGAATTGCAAAAGCAGAATTTATTAAAATATTCAAAAAGCCAAGTGTTTATATAATGGCTTCAATTTTAGCCTTCGCAATAGTTTTAGGCTTAGTGTTTTTTAGTCCGGATAAAAGGTCTCAATATAGTATTAACATAAGTGGTGACACTGTTAATGAAATGTATGAAAATTTTGTTAATAACACAGATATCAAAACTGATAATATAACAAAATACAAAAGTGAAATTGATAATAATAAAAGCACTATAAACTTCTATAAGGAAATAAATACTATTTCTAATGTTTTATCAACAAACTTAAATGATATATTGAAAAATTATAATAATTACGTAAAATACTATGAACAAAATGTTATTAATTCAACAAATGAAAACAAAGACCTGGCTATAAAATATGGAAATGAAACCATTGCTCAAATAAATAATTTAAAATTAAATTATGATTTGCTAAAACCCAATTCAACCCCTGCAACAACTAGCACAAAAGAAAATGAAGAAAGTTTAGTTATAACAACTGAATGTTTGAAAAATTATGAAATATACACAAACTACTTTTTGAATTCAAATTTTTATAAAGAAAATTTATCATTAATTGATAATATGTCATCCAAAATTTCTAGTTCAGTTAATTTAACAACCAATTTAAAATCTTTATTAAACGCTTTTGAAAGTGAAAATTTTATTAATGATGTTTTAACTCCTTTAACAAATTCTGTTGATAATTTATTTAAAGCTTCCCTTAATTCTGAAATAAAAACAATTGAAGATAACACAAAAAATTTTATTTCAAAAATTGGCGGTCTTAACAATTACGATAATATTTTAATGGAACTATTAAATAAATTAAGAACTTCTATTACAAACTTCACTGATTATATTAACAACATTATTAACAGTAGTAATTACATAGCTTTTATAAATAATGAAGATTATAAGAAAATTATCGAAAATGTTGAAAATATAAATAATAAAATAGACGAAATTTATAAAGCAGAAACAAATTCTAAATTTGAAAAATGTTCTCAAGTTGCTCAACTTTTACAAAAAGATAACTATGGCTTTATAAGTATGTTAAAAAATGCTGTTGAAAAAATGCAATTTGTTGCTTTAACCTCAGATGAAATTTCAGATATTGAAACAACTTATTATAATTACGCAATACAAAATATTGAATCAATTAAAACAGAGTTAGAAAATTATAATAAAACAAATGGCTCTAAAAACTTAGATAAATATAAAAATGAATTTAAAGATATTGCAATTAAAGCGTTATTCACTTCTAATTACTATTCTTCATACATAAATAATAAAATTTTATATTCTGTAACAAAAAATTTAAGCGCTACCGAAGTTCAAGCTTTTAAAGATGAATCTGCCTCATCTGTTTTAAAAACATATAACGAATATAAAACAAAAGAATCTATAACAAAATTATCTTATTATTTAGAAAACAATGTTTATGATAAAGATTTTTTAAATCCTTTTGCATTTAACGCACAAAGCGGATTTGAAACTAATGCTTATGATTTTATTTATTTTTCATTAAGAATTGCAACAGTATTATTAATTATTTTTGGAATAACAATGTCTGCAAATTTAATTTCAATGGAATATGAAAATGGCACAATCAAACTGCTAGCAATTAGACCATATAAACGTTACAAGTTAATAACAGGCAAAATATTTGCAACTATGTTCTTCGTTTCTATTTTTACACTTTTTGCTTTCATTATTGCTTTTATTGCCGGCATTTGTGTTTTCCCAGGAACATTAACTTCAACTACAGTTTTGGCTGTTTTTAACGCAAATTCAGTTGTTTTAATGCATCCGCTAGTGTTAATGCTTTTAAACGTTTTAAGCATATTGTTGGAAGTTCTATTCTACGTTATAATTTCAATTGCAATTTCAACAATATTCAAATCTTTTGCTAGCGCAATCTCATTTAGTATGATACTTTATATTATAAGTTTTGCATTAAATATATTGTTAGGAAATGCATTATGGTATGCTTATTTACCTTTTGTAAATATTGATTTATATAAATATTTTGGTGGAACATTCTTAGCAAACACAACTCACCCACTTTCTCAAATGTTAACAAGTCCACTACTTTCAAATATGACTTTCTTCTTATCGTTGGGTATTTATTTAGCATTTGTTGTTATAAGTTTAGTTGTAACTTATGTTTCATTTAACAGAAAAGAATTTTAATAATTTTAACAGCAAAAAAGAACTCTATATAAAACAGAGTTCTTTTTTTATTTATATTTAATTATCTATTTTATTTTTTGTATATTTTTATTTAATGAATTATCAAATTCATAGTATTCATCAGATAATTCTTTTAATTTTTTAGATAATTCTATTGACCTATAATATCTAGAAATAATTTTATCTTTAGGAACATTGTGCCCACCCTGTAAAAATCTTTTACCTACTCTTTCAATATTAATTTCTGGGCTTTTTGTATAAACAAAAATACTAACAATTTTAAATCCTTGTTCTTTTGCATTTTGAACTAACTCTATTTTACTTGGATGCGACAATACAGTTTCATAACAAAATGACTTTCCACTATTTATATAGTTATTAACTTCTTTCATTGTGTAAAACATTGATTGCATATTTTTTTCATTTTCATCTAAAATATAAGAAAATTTTTCAATTGCAAACAAATCTGCATTTAAATAATCAAAATTTATAATATTATTTTGATATAAATTTGAAATTAATGTTGTTTTACCGCTTCCATTTGGACCAGCAACCACTAATAGTATTTTATCATTATTACCATAAGTATTAGCGTTTTTTATAATATTTAACGCAGACTTATTATCATATGCAATAAATTTATTTATATCAAACATTTGTTTTTCCATATCTTTTTTGCACCTCTAATTAAATACTTTTAAATATTTTTATTTTGTGTTTTTTGCTATTTCACCTGTTGCTAATTTATCACACAAATTATTAAATTCATTATCGGCGTGACCTTTAACTTTAACCCAACTTACATTATGTTTTAACATTTCGTTTAAAAGTTCTTTCCATAAATCTAAATTTAAAACTTCTTTTTTATTAGCAGTTTTCCAATTGTTTTTTTGCCAATTTTCAACCCAACCGTTTAAAAAAGCGTTAGAAACATATGCCGAATCTGTGTAAATAGTAACATCACATTTTTCTTTTAATTTTTTTAAACCTTCAACAACAGCAGTTAACTCCATTCGGTTATTTGTTGTGTTATCACAAAAACCACTAAATTCTTTTTTGTTATTATTATAAATTAAAACAATACCGTAACCACCTGGTCCAGGATTTCCAGAACAAGCTCCATCTGTATACAAATCAACTTTTTTCATTCTACACCTATATTTATTTTAAGTTATTTAATAATATCATTTTAATAAATAAAAACAAACAAATTTTATTGACTTTTATTAGTTTAATATATTATAATCTTTTTGTTAATTAAATATTTCTTAGGGGTGTAGTTCATCGGTAGAATAAGAGTCTCCAAAACTCCTGAGGAGGGTTCGATTCCTTCCACCCCTGCCACAAAAAAAAGAGCAATTATTGCTCTTTTTATTTTGCATATTCAACACTTCTTGTTTCTCGAATAACGTTAACTTTAATTGTACCAGGATATTCCATATCCTTTTCAATTTTTTGTGCAATTTCTTTTGCTAAGAATAATGCTTTTTCGTCTGATATTTCCTCAGGTTTAACAATTATTCTAACTTCTCTTCCAGCTTGAATTGCATATGATTTTTCAACTCCACCAAAACTATTAGAAATTTCTTCAAGTTGTTGCAATCTTTTAATGTAGGTTTCAATACTTTCTCTTCTTGCACCAGGTCTTGCACTTGAAATTGCATCTGCTGCTTGAACTAAAATTGCTTCTATGCTTTCAAATTCAACACCGCCATGATGCGCAGCTATACAATGAATAACTTCTTTGCTTTCTTTGTATTTTGTTGCTAAATCAACACCAATTGAAACGTGTGTTCCTTCAACTTCGTGGTCAACAGCTTTACCAATATCGTGCAACAATCCACCACGTTTTGCAACATTAACATTTGCACCTAATTCAGCAGCCATTAATCCAGCAAGATATGAAACTTCTAAACTATGTTTTAAAACATTTTGTCCATAACTTGTTCTATATTTCAATCTTCCTAAAATTTTAATCAATTCTGGATTCATACCATGAATACCAGCATCAAACACAGCAGCTTCACCAGCTTCTTTCATTGTTTGTTCTAAATCTCTTGTAACTTTTTCAACCATTTCTTCAATTCTTGTTGGATGGATTCTTCCATCAAGAATTAACTTTTCTAATGCAATTCTTGCAATTTCTCTTCTAACAGGGTCAAAAGCTGAAATAACAATACTTTCAGGGGTATCATCAATTATTAAATCAACACCTGTAGCATTTTCTAACGCTCTAATATTTCGGCCTTCTCTACCAATAATTCTTCCTTTCATTTCGTCGTTTGGTAAAGTTACCGCAGAAACTGTTACTTCACTTGTATGGTCTGCAGCACATTTTTGAATTGCTAATGTAACAATATTTCTTGCTCTTTTTTCTGCTTCTTCTTTAGCATCTTGTTCAATGCTTCTAATTAAGATTGCTGCATCCTTTTTTGCTTCTTCTTCAAACATTGTAACAAGTTCTTTTTTAGCTTCTTCTTTAGAAAATTTTGATATTTTTTCTAATTCGGAAACCATATTAGTTTTAATATCATTTTGTTCTTTAATAATTTCGTTTATTTCATTTTCTTTTTTCTTTAAATCTTCTTTTGCATTTTCAAGCATTTCGCTTTTCTTATCCAAAAGTTCTTCTTTTTTATTAATAAAGTCTTCTCTGCCAATAATTCTATTTTCAGATTTTTGAATTTCTGCACGTCTTTCTTTAAGTTCTTGATCGCATTCTGCCCTTAATCTGTGAACCTCTTCTTTAGCCTCTAATACAGCTTCTTTTTTAATTGTTTTTGCTTCATCCAAAGCTTCTTTAACTATATTATTTGCGGCTTCTTTATTTTTTTTATTTTTTTGTTTATTAAATAAAACACTAATAAAAAAGCCAACAGGCAAACAAATAACTGCACAAATTACCGCACCAATTGCGCCAGCTCCACCCAAAGACAATGCAAGCATACTTAATGCTGCTTGTAATAACATTTATATTCTCCTTTAGGTAAAATTATATAATAATCATAATTTGGTTATTACATAATTAATTGTATTAAATTGGACAAACTTTGTCAATTAAAAGCCTTTATTATAAAAATTTAATAATAGTATTTTTAACAAAAAAAAGAACGAATTTCGTTCTTTTTATTTTGCTTTTTTAATTTTTACATTCTTCATTTCACAATATTTCTTAAAAACTTTATTTCTAGCCGCAGTTGTTTTAATTGATATGTTACTAATTTCAGCCCTTAAAGTTTTTGTACTTTTATAATCACCTTTTGAATGAATGTCTGTTGCTGTGTAATTATCAACATAATGAGAAATAAATAAATCAAATTCTTCATCACTAAGAGTTTTTTCAGCTAAACTTATAATCTCGTCAGATTTTTCAATTAATCCTTTATTAAACATAATTAATGGATTAGATTTTCCTTTATATAAATAGTCACCAGCCATTATTAATTCTTTATATTTTCTATCACAAACCTTTTCATCGCACAATAAATCAAAATAGAACTTATTAATTTCTTTTATTTTTTTTGCAACTAAGTTATTACAGTTTTTTACAACATAACCGCCATCTACTCCAAATTTTTCAACAAAAATTTTTCTTATTTCATCTAAAGATAATTTATCAATATTACGCAATTTAAATGCAAAATAAATTTTAGGCTCAATTATATATTGCAATCTTTCAATAAAAACTGGGTCATCCATTCGAATATTAAGTTTTTCTAAAAAATCAAACTCTCTTTCTTTTATTTTACGGTCAGACGCATTTTTTAAAGTTGGTTTTATTTTATGAATTTCAATATTTCTAAAAACAAAATTTGCTCTTTGAAATCTAATTGAATTTTTCTTATCTAAAGAATTAATCAATGTTAATAAATAATCTAATATTCTAGATTTAGATGTTGGATTTATTAAATTTAAATTTTTTGTTGCTTCATTAGATATTTCATTTAAGTTGTTATCAAAATAAATTCTTAATAAATCTTGTTGATTCTTAGATGCTGTTGATTTAAGCCTAAACATCATATTTTTAAATTCTTCATCTGTGTAATTTAAGCTTTTGATAAATTGCATAATTTTTATATATTTTAATTTTCTTGATAAATTTTCGTCTGGCATCTTATTTTCAAAAATATATTTTATATCGTTTTCTTTAACTCCAAATATCTCTGAAGGTTTTTTATTTTCCTTATATAAAAGATAAACATCTTGTATATTTTGAAGTTTGTTAATTAATTCAGAATAACCTAATTTAATTCTGTTACTATAAACAACATAATCACGTTTTGTTGGTAAATTTATTTTTTCTTTTACACTATCTTCTAATATTTCATTATATAGATATTTGTAAGCTTGTGGTTCAAGATAATAATATAATCTTTTTACAAACTCTGCATCTTTTAAATATTCACCGAAAAAACTTAGCAATTTTTTTAATTTTGTTTCCCTAAAATCTTTTAAAATACAATATGGCATTTTTCACCTCGTTAATATATAAGTATTATACAATATAAAATTAACATTTTCAATAGCAATTTTTTAAAAAACAAAACAGATATACATATATCTGTTTTTTATAAATTTTTAGTCTCTATAATTTCTTCATTATTAACACAATCATCAACTAATTCATCAATATTTAAAAAACTTTCTTGTTTTAACACATTTTGCATTCTTGGTTTTATTATTGGGTGTTCAGGTAAAAATACAGTACAACAATCTTCATATGGCAAAATGGAAGTTTCATATGTTTTTATTTTGTTCGCAATTTCCATTATTTCGTCTTTATCAAAACCAATTAGAGGTCTTAAAACAGGCAAATTTTCAATTACTGCGTTTGTTACTGTTATGCTTTCAATAGTTTGGCTTGCAACTTGTGCCAAACTTTCACCTGTTACAATTGCTTTTAATCCATTTTTTACTGCAATCTTTTCAGCTACACGCATCATAATTCTTCTCATTAAAGTTATCATATAATCGCCATCACAATGCTTATGAATTTCTTCTTGAACTTTTGTGAATTTAACAACGTGTATTTTAATATTTCCAACATATTCGCTTAATATTTTTGCTAGCTTTAAAACTTTTTGTTTCGCTTTTTCGCTAGTATATGGAAAACTATGAAAATGCAAGGCTTCCAAAGTCATTCCTCTTTTAGCCATTTGAAATCCTGCAACAGGGCTATCAATTCCTCCAGATAAAAGTAACAATCCACCAGCACTTGTTCCAACAGGCATTCCATTTAAACCTTTAACAATGTTGTAAAAAATATATGTTTTGCCGTTTTCTCTAATATCCACATAAACCACATGTTCTGCGTCTTTTAACTTAACTTTCAAATTGGGATTATTATTTAAAATAATTTCACCTAATAAAGCAGCATATGGAGTGCTTTTAATTGGAAATTTTTTATCAGCCCTATTAACTTCAACTTTAAAAGTTCCGTTGTTTATTTTAATGTTTGAAATATAACTTTCAATATCTTCTTTATTAGTTTGCATCTCAACAGCGTCACTTAAAGAATAAACACCAAAAACATTTTTTATTTTTTGTTTTATATTCTCTTCGTTTTCTAAGTCATAGTTTTCAACAATAATTCTTCCTGCAATTTTTTGTATATTAAAAGAATAATCTTTTAAAGCCTTTTTAATATTTTCAACTAAAGCCTTTTCAAAAAAACTTCTGTTTTTACCTTTTAAGTGAATTTCACTATATCTAACTATAATAACTTTTTTCATATTTATCCTTTATTGTAATTTATTTAGTAGTTGCAAATAACTTTTTGAAATTTGTGTTGCTGCAATATAAACTTCCTTTTCTGTGTTATAAACAGAAAAGCTAATTCTAACACTGCTTATGATATCTTTGTCTTTTAAGCCCATTTCTTTTAAAGTTCTGTTCCCAACAATTTTGCTTGAACAAGCAGAACCATTACCAATTAAAATTTCAAATTCTTCAACTGCATGCAATATAGTTTCTGCACGGACTCCTTTAAATGTTATTGAAATAATATATGGGGAATTATCTTCATTTGAATTAATTAAAATTTGCTTGTCAAACTCTTTTAAATTTTCTTTTAAAGTGTTTATAAACAAATTTTTTAATGTCTTAACTTTGTTAAAATTATTTTCCACATTTTCACAATGAATTTCCGCACTTTTTGCAAAAGCTAAAATTCCACTTGTGTTTTCTGTGCCAGACCTATTTCCATTTTCTTGTCCGCCACCAATCAACAAAGGTTTTAATTTTACACCGTCTTTAACATATAAAGCACCAACACCTTTTGGTCCATATATTTTATGAGCGCTTATAGTGTACAAATCAACACCTAAATCTTTAACATTAACTTTTATTTTTCCAAAGGCTTGAACACCATCACAGTGAAAAATACAATTTCCGTTAACACTTTTTGCAATTGAACATAGTTCTTTTATGTTATTTATTGCACCTGTTTCGTTGCTTACATGCATAACAGAAACAAAATCAACATCTTTAGTGCATTTTAACTTAAAATCATCAATGTCAACTTTTCCAGATTTATCTAGTTTTATAAATTCAACATTATACCCATCTTGAATTAACTTTAACGCAACATTATAAACAGCAGGATGTTCTCCCATTGAAAATAACAATTTCCTAAAACTTTTCTTAACACTTCCTAAAATTGCATAGTTATTGCTTTCTGTTGCACAACTTGTAAAAACAACATCGTCAAAAAAACTACCACCTAAAAGTTTAATAAAAGTTTGTTTAGATTTATTTATTAAATCGGATACTTCTATTGCTTGTTTATATAAAGCAGATGGATTATAAAATTTATCAATATTAATTGTGTTATAAACAACTAAAGATTCTTCGCACATTTTTGTTGTGCTTGCATTATCTAAAAATATCATATGTACCTCTTTAAACTATGCTATTTTATCACAATAATAAAAGAATAACAAGTTAATATAAATCTTGAATTTTAAATTTTAGTATTAGTATGGAACAAAGTTTAATAAAGTGTCTAATTGATCTGAATATAAGTAAACTTCGGGAACTTGTCCAACAATAATACTTTCACAAATTAAAACTTGCTGACTTGTTGTGAATTTTTGACTTTTTAGAGGCAAAACAACACCAACGCTTGCAGTTATATTTAAATAAATTTTATGAACTGTTTGGTTAATTCCTGCACTTTCAAAATTACTAGTAAATGAGCAATTTATTGAACCTACAGGATTCATCTTAATTCTTACTTGAGGGCCTCTTCCAACAAACATAGGCATTCCAAAGAATGTTCCTAAAGGAATTTTAATTCCATTTCTACCATATTCTTCAATTCTAGTTTCTGTTGTTTGAGCCAAATCTTTACTTAAGTTGTTTATTTCTAGCGAGTTTGCTTGAATCATTGAAATATTACCTAATTCATCTGTTATTATATTTACCAAATCTTCATAAACAATTGAACCCATAATAACATCCGCAATAGCACTATTCATTGCTCTAGTTGATAAAGCCTTACTTTTAACTTCAATGGTTTCAAATATAACAGGGTTCATAACAAACGCAAAAAAAAGATACGAAAAAATAGTAGCGCATAAAATTGCTAAAAATTTTTTCATACTTTTTTTATTTTTAAACCAAGAAACTTTATTGAAAACTTTACAAATACGTGCTTTTAACATAACTTACCTTTTAATAAATTATGCTAAAATTATGTTTTTTATGTTAACAAAAATTCTAATATTTTTTTGTTTTGCTATGAAATATAAGACCAAAAATATAAGCAAAAAACACAGCACAGGCAATACCAGCTGAAGTTGCAGTTAAACCACCCGTAAATATTCCAATAACACCTTTTTCTTTAACCGCTTCAATTGCACCTTTTGCTAAACTTCTGCCAAAACCCGTTATTGGAACTAGTGCCCCAGCAGACGCAAAATCAACAATTGGTTGATACAATCTGAATATTTCTAAAACTCCGCCAATAAGTTCAAATAAAACCAAAATTCTAGCACTTGTTATGTTTGTTTTAATTAAAAGAATTTGCCCTAAAAAACAAATAAAACCACCAACTAAAAACACTTTTAGGTATAATAAAAATATTTCCAAATTTATTCTCCTTTTTCAATTTGAACTGCATGGCATATGCAAGGAATACTATCTCCTTGCTGAGTTGAAGTTGTGCTTAACAAAGCACCCGTTGGAGCAAACAACACTTTGTTTATTTTTTTTGATTTAAGTTTGCTTAAAATATAAGAATTTAAAACTAAAGCACTGCATCCAGCACCAGACCCACCTTGATAAGTTTTTTGATTAATGCTAAACATCATCTGGCCACAATCTGCATAATTTGTTCCTAACTTATAACCCTCTTTTTCCATTAAATCCATAAGTATTTCACTACCTAATTTTCCCAAATCTCCTGTTACAATTAAATCGTAATCGTTTGGTTTCGTTTTAGTGTTTTTAAAGTGGGCAACAAGTGTTCTCATGGCAGCAGGTGCCATTGCTGCACCCATGTTATTAACATCTTTAATTCCATAATCTGTTACTTTTCCAATAGTTGCACTAACAATTTTAGGACCTTTACCTTTTGAACTAAGTATAGTACAGCCAGCACCTGTTATTGTCCATTGAGAAGTTGGAGGTCTTTGGTT